>CALFWA010000124.1 GCA_937928035.1 uncultured Caldilinea sp.
GGTGGCGAAGGAGGCCGACAGCGGCGTGCCCAATCACCTCAAAGACGCCAGCCGCGACAAAGAAGGCTTCGGCCACGGCGAGGGCTATCTATACCCGCACGCCTATCGCGACCACTGGGTGGCGCAGCAATACTTACCGACATCCCTGCAGGGCAAGGTCTTCTACCAGCCTTCCGACCAGGGTTACGAGGCGACGATCCGGGCGGAGGTGGCGCGGCGCCGCGAAGCGCAGCTCGCCGCCATGCTGGACGTCGACGAGGCGCGCGGGGAGATTCTCACCCATTCGCCCGACGACCCGGCGCGAGAACGCTGGCTGCAACGCACGATCTCCGGCGCAGGTGAGCGACTGGCGCGCGTGCGCGATCGCGTGCTAGACGCCGCAAAGCTGAGCCGTCACAGCGTGGTGCTCGATCTGAAGGCCGGCTCCGGCCTGCTCACCTGGGAGGCGGTGCGGCGCACGCCCGAAGGCGGCGTTTACGCGCTGGCGCGCAACCGGCGCGACGCCGAGGCGCTGCGCCAGATGGCCGAGCGCCTGCCCCTTATCGAACGACCGATCGTCATGGAAGGCCGGTTGGAGGAGCTTCCGCTTCTTCTGGCGCTGCAAAGCGGAGAGCTCGCCGCAAACGACCTCCGAGCGCCTCTTGCGTTGCGCTCCGCTTCGGCCCTTCGCTTCGACGCCATCGTCGGCTACAACGCGCTGCTGGATGAGGCGGACAAGCGCGGCGCCTGTCGTCTGCTGGCGGAGATGTTGGCGCCGCACGGCGTCGTCAGTCTGGCGGAGCGCATCCCGCGCGCCACGCAGCGGCTGTACGCCCTCTTTGAACCGGGCCAGCTCGCGCCTGACTTGATGGAACGTTGGCGCCTGGCTGAAGAAGCCATTTACGCCGACACAAACGATCCGCTGGTCAACTGGGATGAACGGACGTTGCAAGGGGCATTGGAGGAAGCGGGGATGAAGACCTCCCTACAGCTCGAAGTGGAGGAAAGCGAAACGCTGATCACGTCGGCGATGGTGCAGCGCTGGTTCACGCCCAATGTCAGCGGTCGCCCTGCTTACGCTGAACGGCTTGCGGCGCTGTTAAGCAGCGATGAAATTGCGCAGATTCGAGCGTTGTTTGAACGAGAATTGTTGGGGCAAGCCGTCGCCTGGCGCAGCCGCATCGCCTTTATCGTTGCCAGGCAACTCGGGGAATGATGCACTCATGGGGGCATCACCTTCCAGGAAATTCGGAGCTTCCTGGAAGGTGGACTGACTCTATAGCCTCTTTTTTTAGCCTCCATTGATCGATTTTCAAATTGATCGACTTTCAGCACCAGGGCTTGTGCGCACGTTTTATAATTTTTCGCCCGGCGCACTCCTCAGCGCATATAGCCACTTATCCCTGCGCCGTAAAGTCAATCTCCAGGCGCACTTCGTCGGCGACGCCGGCCACTATTGGCACACTGGGGATGCGAATGCCAAAATCCGCATGGCGAACAACAGCGGAGCCGGAGCCACGCACCGTGTTGGCGTCTATGGCGGTTACGCTCATGTCAAATGTGACAGGAAGCGTTGTGTCCAGGATGGTAAGATCGCCGGTCGCTTTGAAGCGAAATGTATCGCCGACGTTGACAGTCGAAGGCAGCCCTTCAATGCTCGTCGGGCGGAAGATGATATAGCGATAAGCGTCCTGGTTGGACCTGAGGATGTCGTTATGAAGGCGATTGTTGCGGCGGTTGTCATCCGTAGTCAGATCGCGCGCGTCGATGCGGATTTCGCCCACTTGCACGGAAGCAGGATTGGCCGGATCGACGGTGATCTCGCCTTCCACGCGCGAAGTGACGCCCACGACCGTCTTGGGCTGGCCCATCAGAATTTCGTCGATCAAAAAGCGCGCCTCGGTGCCATCGCTGACAAAACGCAGCGTGACCAGGCCGCTGGCTTCGGGTGCTGCCTCGCTTGTCTGGTTCTCCGTGGGAGCTTGCTCTGCCGAAGTCGCTGC
Source organism: uncultured Caldilinea sp. (assembly GCA_937928035.1). Lineage (GTDB taxonomy): Bacteria > Chloroflexota > Anaerolineae > Caldilineales > Caldilineaceae > Caldilinea. The sequence goes on from CALFWA010000124.1 coordinate 1,983, forward strand.
CTCAGTGGTGGACGCCGCAGCGTCTGACGCGCTCGTTTCGGCAGCAGCGTTCTCAGACGACGGCTGTGTCTCTACGGCTGTTACAGCAGCGGGCGGCGCCGAGGTGGCCGTAGGCGTTGGCGTCGGATTGTCGCCTCCCTGGCAAGCCGCCAGCAGCACACCGCCAAACAAAACGGTCAGCATTATAAAAGACAACACAATCATTGAGCGTTTTCGCATACTCTCTCTGCTCCTTATTCGTTATTCGTTGCTTTTCAAAAGTGACTCCCTGTACAACACAGACAGTTCATGCAGAGCGTCTGCACTGGACAGGGAGCAGTTTGCCATTGACCGACGAGCGGTGCTGTATGCTCGCTTCTCAATACTTGAGCGAGCGTAGGAAACAAAGCTGAATAGATGATGAAAAATATGTAAAAGGAATGTAAAGGAGGAAAGAAGCTTCGCCGAGGGCGTCAATCAATTCTAAGCACCGCAGCGGCACGCAGTTCGCCTTGTTTGAGCTTTCGCAACGCCTGATTGGCTTCCGCCAGGGCGAAGGTCTCCACCTCGGTGCGAATCGGAATTTCCGCCGCCAGCTTCAAAAACTCCTCTGCGTCCTGGCGGGTGAAGTTGGCGACGCTGCGCAGCACTCGCTCGCCATAGATGCGTTCGTAGGGGAGTTCCGGGATGGGCGTCATGTGGATGGCGTTGATGGCGACAACGGCGCCGGGACGCACATGGCGCAGCGCCCGCTCGACGATCCAGCCGGCGGGAGCAAAGATGGCAGCGGCGTCCAGCGGCTGCGGAGGCTGTTCATCGGCGTCGCCGACCCAAGCCGCGCCGAGCGCTTCGGCAAGTCGGCGATGCTCTTCTCTGCGCGTGAAGACGTACACCGTGCACCCCCAGTGGCGGGCGACTTGAATTGCCTGGTGCGCGCTAGCGCCAAAACCGTACAACCCCAGGCGACCGCCTGGCTCGACGCCGCTCAGGCGCAAAGTGCGATAGCCGATCACGCCGCCGCAGAGCAAGGGCGCCGCTGCTTCATCGGAGAGGTCGTCGGGCAGCCGATAGGCGAAGCGTTCATGCACAAGCATCCACTCGGCGTAGCCGCCGTCTACATGCAGGCCGGTGAAGCGAGCGTAGGGGCAAAGGTTTTCAAGGCTGCGTCGGCAGAAATCGCATGCGCCGCATGTCCAGTTCATCCAGCCCACGCCGACGCGATCGCCCACGGCGAAGTGGGTCGCCTGCTCGCCGACGGCGTCCACAACCCCTACAACCTGGTGCCCGGGAATCAAGGGCAATGGCCGCGGCAGCGTCAAATCGCCCTCCACCGTGTGCAGATCGGTGCGACAGACGCCGCAGACGTGCACGCGCACACGCAGTTCATCCGCAGCCGGCTGCGGATGGGGCGCGTCCTCAGTCAGGATCAGTCGATCTTCGGCAATATCTCCGGTTTGGAAGAGTTGCATAGCGCGCATACGATCATTTTACCATGCGCACCGCTGTTTTCGCCGATCTCCATGACAATTACGTTGGCCTGACCGCCGTGCTCGACGACGCCCAAGCGCAGCAGGTCGATCGCTTTATCTTTCTGGGAGATGCAGGCCACCAACCGCGCATTCTAGCGGCGTTGCAGGCGCGCAAAATTCCCTGCGTCTATGGGAACTGGGAGGTCAGCGGCTTGCGTCGACTCTCCGGGCCGCTCGCCGAATGGGTGAGTTCCTGGCCTGCGCTAATTCGGGAGAACGGCGCAGCGTACTGCCATGCCACCCCGGAGATGCCGACGCCTCTGCCCACCACGGCTGCGGCCGCCGCATGGATGCGGCCGGGCATGAGCTGGAGTGCGCTCTTTCCTCGGCTGCATCAGAACATCGACGCCCTCTGGAACGCGCTGGCGTGGATGCAAAGCCACAACGTGCGAGTGCTCTTTCACGGTCACACCCACGTGCAGATGGCCTGGATTTGGAACCCAACGACGAACAAGTTGCGCTCCCTGGCCGGACCTGCGCGCATCGGGTTGTCGCCTGATGAACGCACGATCGTTGGCGTAGGCAGCGCAGGCGTCCCAGAGGACGGCGCCTTGCGTTACGCGATTTATGATGAGATAGTGAGCGTCGTCGATCTGCGCCGAGTTGAACCGAGCCATATGGAATTTTTTCAACTGAAGCATCATCGATAAAAAACTGCTCCCTGAGAGCGACCAGTGGTGGCGGCGATCCTTAACCGCCGGAGTGCACTTATTTCAACCTCTTCCAATCTCTCAACACCGCCCGCGCCGCGTAATAGCCGCACATGCCGTGCACCCCCCCTCCCGGCGGCGTGGAGGAAGAGCACAGATAGACGCCTTTCAGCGGGGTGCGATACGGCGTCAGGCTCAGCGTCGGCCGCGTGAATTGCTGCAAAAGGTCCTGCACGCCGGCGTTGATGTCGCCGCCCACGTAATTGGGGTTGTATCTCTCCATCTCGGCGGCGGAGCGCGTGGCGCGCGCCAGGATGCAATCGCGAAAGCCAGGGGCGAAGCGTTCGACCTGGCGCTCGATCGCCTCGGTCATGTCTGTGGTCGAGCCATGCGGGACATGACAATACGCCCATGCAACATGTTTCCCCTCCGGCGCACGCGCAGCGTCGAAGAGGCTCTGCTGCGCCAACAAGACAAAGGGCCGGTCGGGATGCATCCCTCGCCAGACCGCCCGCTCCGCAGCGGCGATCTCCGCAAGTGTCCCGCCGATGTGCACGGTCGCAGCCCGATAACACAACTCCGCCCGCCACGGGATCGGGCGCTCCAACGCCCAGTCGATCTTGAAGACGCCTGGATTGTAGCGGAAGCGCTCCAGCCGGCGGCGATAGCGGGTCGGCAGGCGCTCCCCCACGATACGCAGCAACCCTTTCGGCGCAGTGTCGAAAAGATACGCCCGCGCCTGCGGAAGCTCGGCGAAGTCGGTCACCTCCCAGCCGCACACAACGTCCCCGCCGAGGCGTCGGAGCCGCCGCACCAGCGCATCTGCGATGGTCTGGGAGCCGCCCTTCGCCATCGGCCAGCCGACGCTCTGCGCCAGCAGCGTCAGCAAAAGTCCAACGCCGGCGGTCGGCGCGCGCTCTAGCGGCAGAAGGGAGTGCGCAGCCATGCCGGCGAAGAGGGCGCGCGTGCGTTCGTCTTGAAAGCAGGCGCGGGCAAGCCATGTCGCCGGCGCAGCGAGCAGAGGCGCATAGACGCCGAAAAGAAGGGGGTGACGAGGAAAGTGCAGCGGCGCCAGCAGGTCGTCGAGGAAGTCGGGCCAGCGTTCGACCAATGGTGCAAAGAGGCGGCGCCATTGCGCTGCATCTCGCCCGAGTCCTTCAAGGGTCTCTTCAAGCGAAGGCGCAACGGTGAGAGCGGTTCCATCATCCAGAGGATGTGCGAGCGAGATGGGCGGTATGATCCAATCCACCTCGTCCGGGGTCAACGCAAGGCCCCGAAAAAAGGGCGACGCCTGCGCCAGAGGATGAATCGCCGAGCAGATGTCATGCTTGAAGCCAGGCAGCGTGAGTTCTTGCGTGCGCATGCCGCCGCCGGGCGTCGCTCGCGCCTCAATCACCAGCATATGAAGGCCGTTTTGCGCCAACGTAATCGCCGCCGCCAGACCATTGGGGCCGGAGCCGATCACAATTCCGTCATAGCTCACAGGTCTGTCGCCTCCTCAGACGATCCACGTAGGGCGCACGAAGGATGCGAAGAAACACAAAACATCCGCTCGCGCCCCTTCCGTGTTCCTTTTGGATCACAAGGAAACATTTTGCGCGATAATATGAAGAGGATATTGTCAAGAATGCCAATCAGGAGGTAAGCGATGTTCCAACCGGCGATGTTGAGTCGACCGTTGCAACGCGGCTATGTGCAATGCACGGCGTGCGAGCACTGGTGCGCCGTAGGCCCTGGCGAGGCGGGCAAGTGCGGCGTGCGGCGCAACATCGATGGCGCGCTGCAGCTCGTCGTCTACGGCAAGGCGGTGGCCGTGCACGTCGATCCGGTGGAGAAGAAGCCGTTGAATCACTTTTTACCTGGCAGCAAAATTTTCTCGATCGGCACCTTCGGTTGCAATCTACGCTGCGCCTGGTGCCAGAACTGGGAAATTTCGCAACATCGAGCTTTTGACCCAGAGCGAGACTATACAGGGGACTCGTGGCCGCCCGAGAAGATCGTGCAATTCTGCGTGCAGAACAACATTCCGTTGATTGCGTTCACCTACAACGAGCCGACGGTCTTTTTCGAATACGCCTATGACACGGCGCGCCTGGCGCACGACGCGGGCATCCGCAGCGTCTTTGTATCGAGCGGCTTCGAGACCGTGCAGGCGCTCGACGCCATTGCGCCTTATCTTGCAGCGATCAACGTGGACCTCAAGGCGTTTCGGGAGGAGACGTATCGCGCCTACTGCGGTGCGCGGCTGGCGCCGGTGTTGCGCAACATCCGTCATCTGGTGGAGCGCGGCGTGTGGGTGGAGGTGACCACGCTGGTGATCCCCGGTCTGAACGACGGCGACGAAGAACTGCGCGACATCGCCGACTTTCTGGTCTCGGTCAGCCCCGACCTGCCGTGGCATGTCACCGGCTTCACGCCCCATTACCAGATGCGCGATCGACCACCGACGCCTGCCGCCACGTTGCGTCGGGCCTGGGAGATCGGCAAGGCGGCCGGTCTACGCTACGTTTACACCGGCAACATTTGGGGCAGCTCCTTGCTGGCAGGAAGCTCCGACACGCATTGTCCGGTCTGTGGAGCGAAGGTGATTGAACGCAACGGCTCCCGGGTGCGCACGCTCTGGCGAGAGGCAGGCGCCTGCCCGAGTTGCAACTATCGACTGGCGGGGGTGTGGTCATGACTGCGGCAAAAGTGAGAAAACCGGCGGTCGCAGGTCGTTTCTATCCCGCCTCTGCGTCGACGCTGCGCAACGTCGTTCGCCGATGCATCGAGCAGGCGTCCATCCCGGCGTTGCAGCACGTGCGCGCGGTGATTGCGCCGCACGCTGGCTACACTTGCAGCGGCGCGGTGGCGGGCGCTGCCTTTCGCGCCTTGCAAGGGAATTATGAAGGCGAAGCCATCGTCTATCTACTCGGCCCTGCGCATTACAAGCCGGTGCACGGCGTTGCCGCGAGCAGTGCGGAGGCGTTTGCAACCCCGCTGGGAACGGTTCCCATCGCCGTTCAGACAGTCACCCGGCTCGTCACGGTCAATCACCTCGCTCATTTTGACGATCTAGCGCATGCCCCTGAACACTGTCTCGAAGTGGAGCTGCCTTTCCTGCAACAGGCGCTGGGCGAACATTTTCGCATCGTTCCCTTGCTGCTCGACGATGAAGCAGACGTCGCAGGGCTGGCGGAGTTTTTGACGAACGAGATGCGAGAGCGACCGAGCGCCTTGATCGTCGTCAGCTCGGATTTGAGCCATTACCACCCCTACGCAGAGGCGGTGCGTCTGGATCGGGCGTTGGTGAAAGCGATCCTTGCAGGCGATCTGGAGGGCGTCGCCGTCGGTGAGGCGTGTGGCCGCATTCCCATCCTCTGCCTGATGCAAGTCGCCCAACAGCTGGCCTGGTCGGCGCATCTGCTCGTCTGCGCCAATTCAGGCGATACGTGCGGGCCGAAGCACGAAGTCGTCGGCTATGCCGCACTGGCGTTCACCGAGCGCTGAGGCCTCCTCGAAAGATTTTTGCGAATTGCGAGTTCCCCTGGCTCTATGGTATAGTGATCTCATCGCCTGAAAACCAACCAGTGGAAGTTTGCTCATGACGCAGCGCGCTGATCACTCTGATCGGTTTTTGCTCATCTCAAAATCTTCATCTGTTTCTATTGAACCAATTCAAAAGGAGGCTTTGTCTTATGGCTCGATCCCATGTGTTCATGCCGATGAGCATTCTCTTGATTCTGGCGCTGGCGCTGGCAGCCTGCGCGCCGGTGCCGGCATCGCCTGCGGCGCCTGGAGAAGCGCCCGCCGCTGCAGCGCCGGCGCGCGCCGTGGAGCTGCGCATCACCTGGTACGATGACGGCAACGAAGGTGCCGTCTTGCGAGATTTGCTCGACCGCTTCGAGGCGGCCAATCCAGACATCCGCGTCATCATCGACACCGTGCCTTACGCCAGCGGCATCCTGGAAACGCTTCCGATCCAGCTCGAGGCTGGTCAGGGGCCGGACATGGCGCGCGTAACGCAACTGGGCGTGCTCTCCAAGTACATGCTCGACCTGCGCCCCTATCTCTCCAACCCTGCCTACTGGGAAGAGAACTTCGGCCCGTTCCTGAAATGGATGCAGACCTCTCCTGACGGCAACGCCATTCCCGGCTTCATGACGCAGCTCACCGTCACCGGGCCGTTCCTCAACCGCCCGCTCTTCGAGCAGGCAGGCGTCGCCGTGCCAAGCGACAGCTCGGACCGGGTGACATGGCAGGAATGGGCGGCGGCCGCGCGTCAGGTGGCGGACGCCACGGGCACCTTTGCGCTGGCGATGGATCGCTCCGGTCATCGTCTGGCCGGCCCGGCGGTGAGCATGGGCGCCAAATACTTCAACGAGGAAGGCTACCCCTCGCTGGTCGGCGACGAGGGCTTCAAGGCCATGGCGCAGCTCATGGTCGACTGGCACGCCGACGGCACGATGATCCCAGAGGTGTGGATCGGTTCAGGCGGCAGCTATCAGGCGGCCAATGAGCCGTTCATCAACGGTCAGCTAGTGATGTATATGTCGGGCAGCTGGCAGGTGGGGCAATTTGCAGAGAAGATCGGCGACGCCTTCGACTGGGAGGCGGTTCCCAATCCCTGCGGCCCAGGCGGCTGCACAGGCATGCCAGGCGGCGCGGCGCTGGTGGCAATCAACACCACCAAACACCCTGAGGCGGTGGCGCGCGTGATGGAATACCTCACCGGCGAAGAGGTGATGAGCGAGTTCTATGCGCGCACGCTCTTCATCCCCGGCCATTTGGGTCTGGCGGCCAAGGGCGTTGATTTCCAGACCGACCTGCCGCAGGCGAAGAAGTCGCTGGAAGTGTTCGCAGCGGAGGTGGGCAAGCTAGCGCCGCTGGCTTATGATCTGCAGGCGTATAAGTACAACACGATCCTGTTCAACGCCACGCGCGATCGCTTGACGCAGGTCTTCACCGGCGAGCTGACGCTGGATGAAGCCATCCAGAAGATGCAGGAAGACATCGACGCAGGCATCGCCGCAGCCCAGAAGTAAACGTTTGACAGACAACCCTTCCAGAAAGCCGGAAAGTTTTTAACCGAATTATCCGGCCAGATCGTGGGCGCGGCTCCCAGCTGCACACTCTCGGTGAATCGCAAGGTTTTGAACGACTCGAGGGAGCGCAGCGACGAGCTGCGCCCACAGGTTGCCGGAGTCGCCGGTTAAAATCCATTGCGTCTCCTGGAAGGCGCGCCACTTTAAACACTCCGGAGTTCCGATGACAACGCGATCACAACCTGTATTGCCCCCTGAACGACTGACCTTTGGGGCGCTCCTGGGGCGCCTTTTTTTCTCCTTCTACTCAGGACTGATGACGGCGGTCGAGCTGGTGATCGACCCGATCCAGCGCGTGATCGGCGTCAACCGCATGGCCTACTTTTTTGTGCTGCCCAATCTTTTGATCTTCGGCATCTTTGTCCTCTTCCCGATGGTGCTCAACATTTACTATTCGTTCACGGGCGGCGTCAATCTCTTTCCGCAGAATCGGCCATTCGTAGGACTGGCGAACTTTCAACAGATTTTTTCCTGCGCAAATTTTTTAGACCCCAATTCCTGCCGGGAGGATCGCTTCTGGCGCGGGCTCTATAATACAGTGTTTTACGTCGTCTTTCAGGTGGGCGGCATGGTCGCCTTTTCGATGCTCACCGCCGTCGTGCTCAATCGTTCGCTCCTTGGTCGCGGCTTTTTCCGCAGCGTCTTTTTCTATCCGGTCTTGCTCTCTCCCGTCGTGGTGGCGATGATCTGGAAATGGATTTTGCAGCGCGACGGGCTGATCAACGCCATGCTGGTCAGCCTGGGCATGGAGCGCATCGTCTTTTTCCTGCACGCCAACTGGGCAGTCTTCTGGGTGATCTTCATCAGCATCTGGGCGCAGATGGGCTTCTATACCCTCATCCTGCTGGCCGGGCTGCAGTCGATCCCGCGCGAGCTGTACGAGGCGGCGGAGATGGACGGCGCGCATCGGCTGCAGAGCTTCCGTCACATCACGCTGCCGCTGTGGGCGCCCACCTTGCTGGTGGTGCTCGTGTTGTCGGTCATTCGCGCCGTGCAGGTCTTCGACCAGGTGTGGGTGTTGACCGGCGGCGGGCCCGGCACCGCCACCCTCTACGTCGTGCAATACATCTACGAAACCGCCTTCGCCAACCAGATTCAGCAGTTCGGGTTAGCTTCGGCGGCGTCAGTGATTTTGGGTGTGATTTTGCTGATTTTAACGCTCTTCCAGCTTCGCATCGGGCGGCAGTCGGACATTGCATGACGCGCCATTCACGCAGCACGCAACAATGAACCACTACAAAGTTCCAAACCACCAGAAAGGCCTCCTATGTTTGGAATCGGCGAATTCTTGACGCGCACGCGGGGACGCGGCCGTCTCGATCCGACGGATATTCTGACCTATCTTTACCTCACGCTGGGCACAATCTTGATGTTTCTGCCAGTGGCGTGGCTGGTGCTTTCGTCCTTCAAAACGCCAGCGGCGCTGCTGCGCTTTCCACCCGATCTCCTACCCTATGCGCAACGCATGGTGAAAGTCGAAGGGTATGACCAGACGCTGCCGCTCTTCAACGTGCGGATGCCAGACGGCTCGACGCGGCAGATGGCGCAGGTGCGCCGCGTCGGCATCGAGGCGCAGATGGTCGATCCGGCCAATCCGGGCGAAATCATCCGCGTGAACATCGCCGACCGAGAGGAGGTGCGCGAGATTCGCCTGGCCTGGGAAAACTACATCGAGCCGCTGCAACGTTTCAACTTTCTGGTCTATCTGCGCAACAGCGTGGTGGTGACGGTCTCGGCGACGCTCATCACGCTGATCATCAACAGCATGGCCGCCTTTGCACTCTCCAAGTATCAATTTCGCGGGGCCGATCTGATCTTCGTCGTGATTCTCAGCACGCTCATGATCCCGATCTCGGTGATCCTGGTGCCGGTGTTTTTGGTGATCACCGGCGTCGGTTGGAACAACAACCTGCTCGGCGTAATCGTGCCCGGCGCTGCGACGCCGACCGGCGTCTTTTTATTGCGGCAATACATGTTGACGATCCCCGATGAATTGCTCGCCTCTGCGCGCATCGACGGCGCGTCGGAGTGGCGCGTTTACTGGCAGATCGTCATGCCGCTGGCGGCGCCGGCGCTGGCGGTGCTGGCCATCTTTTCGGTGATGTGGCGCTGGAACGACTTCCTGTGGCCGCTCATCGTGCTCAGCCGCAGCGAGCTGTTCACCCTGCAGGTGGGGCTGGCGGCCTTTCAGGGAGAGCTGAACGTGCAGTGGCATTACGTGCTGGCGATGACGGTGCTGACGCTGCTGCCGATCACGCTCGTCTTCGCCATCCTGCAGCGCTTCATCACCACCGGCATCGCCACCACCGGAATGAAATAGCGCCAATTTGGCGTCTGCTTTCAGGTTGCGTTACCATCTTTGGTCAGTAATTCGGATTGAAAACAGCGCAACCTGGAGCAACGATACACATGAGCCACCGCACATCCCTGATCGAACGTTTCAACCGCCGCGATGCGCATGTCGCCGTCGTCGGCCTGGGGTACGTCGGCCTGCCGCTGGCCGTCGCCTTCGCCGAAGCCGGCTATCGCGTGACCGGCATCGACGTCGACGCGCGCAAAGTGGAGGCGATCCTTCGCGGCGAATCCTACGTCGAAGACGTGCCTTCCGCCCTGCTGGCGACCTTCGTGGCAGAGACAAGCGACGCCAAGGCGCCTTCTGTGCAAGCGGCAGCACAAGGCGACGCCATAGGCGCAGCGTCTGCCCTACAGCCGCAGGAGACCGTCGTTGCGCCGACTCCCCCCCGGCGGGGAAGCCTTGCCGCCACGACGGATTTCAGCGTGCTCATCACCTGCGACGCCGTCTCTATCTGCGTGCCCACCCCGTTGAACAAAACGGGCGATCCCGACGTCTCGTACATCGCCAGCGCAGGCGAGCAGATCGCCCGTTATCTGCATCCCGGCATGTTGATCGTGCTCGAATCCACGACTTACCCTGGCACCACCCGAGAGCTGCTGTTGACGCAACTGGAAGCCAACGCCAACGGCTGGCGCGTGGGAGAGGAGTTTTTCCTGGCCTTTTCGCCCGAACGCGTCGATCCCGGTCGCAAGGATTGGACGACGCGCAACACGCCCAAGGTGATCGGCGGGATCACGCCCTCCTGCCTAGAGGTGGCCACCGCCTGCTACGGCGCCGCCATCGAGACGCTGGTGCCCGTCTCCTCGCCTGAAGCCGCCGAAATGACCAAGCTCTTTGAAAACACCTTTCGCTCGGTCAATATCGGCCTGGCCAATGAGCTGCTGCTGATGTGCGACAAGTTAGGGCTGGATGCGTGGGAGATCCTCAACGCTGCGGCGACCAAGCCCTTCGGCTTCATGAAATTTACGCCGGGTCCTGGGCTTGGCGGCCACTGCATCCCCATCGACCCGCTCTATCTTTCCTGGAAGATGCGCACGCTGGCGTACACTGCCCGCTTCATCGAGCTGGCGAGCGAAATCAACACCGAAATGCCGCGCTATTGGGTGCAGAAGGTGCAGGATGCGCTCAATGATGCAGGCAAACCGGTCAAAGGCAGCCGCATCCTGGTGCTGGGCGTCGCCTACAAGAAAAATGTGAGCGATCTGCGCGAGTCGCCGGCGTTGGACATCATCCACCTGCTCGAAGAAAAAGGCGCTAAGGTCGACTATCACGATCCCCATGTCCCTTCCTTCCAGTACGACGGCATGGAAATGGTGCGCATCGAAGATCTGGAAACTGCGCTTGCCTCGGCGGACTGCGTGGTGATCGCCACCGATCACGACGCCTACGATTGGCCGATGGTCAAGGCGCGCGCCCAACTGGTGATCGACACGCGGCACGTCCTCGCCGAAAAGGCGTAGCAGCCGTCGCCTTTCAGAAAACTCGATAGGAGAGCGACCGATAAACCTGGCAATGCGTAGGCGTTGCCCTTCGCTGCGCATTCTCGAATTTTCCATCATTTTGCCGCTTCCGAGGATGTGCAGCCAGATTGCGCCTCGCATGACGACAGGCGCTCATGCGACGATCTCCGCCGGTTAGAAATCTGCGGAGAACAGCAGCGATCGTCTTTTTCGCTTGCGTCGGCGCGCTTCACACCTCTCGGCGGGTTTCCGCTCCAGCCCTCTGAGACTCTATTCGCCGATTTCTCCATCTTCAGGTACAATAGCGTCCATCCCACAGACGACTCGACCTGAGCTTCACATTTTGTCAGAAAGGAGACGAACGATGGGCGGATTCGCCACCGTCGCCGACATCGAGGCGTTCGAGGCCGTTCCGTTGGCCGAACGCAATCTGCCGGAGAGCACCTACGCCGCCATCCGACGCACGGCGGAGAGCTATCCAGACGACATCGCCCTGATCTTTTTCCTGCAAGGGACAGCCTATCAGCAGTCGGTGCAGTTCACCTATCGGGAATGGCTGGGCAAGCTGCATCAGACCGCCAACATGTTGCACGACCTGGGCCTGCGCCCCGGTGAAACGGTCAGCTACATTCTACCCAATCTGCCCCAGACCTACTGGACGCTCTACGGCGGCGAAGCAGCGGGGATCGCCAACCCGATTAACCCGTTGCTGGAGCCGGCCGGCCTGGCCGAGATCATGAACGCTGCGCAGACAAAAATCCTGGTCACGCTGGCGCCCTTCCCCAGAACCGACATCTGGGAAAAGGTGGCCTCCATCGCGGACAGCGTGCCGACATTGCAGACGATCCTTCAGGTGGACATTGCCAACTACCTGCACGGCGTCAAGCGGCTGGCGGTTGGGCTGATGCGCTGGGGCAAGGGCAAGGAGAAGGTGCGCGCACGCGTGCTCGATTTCGACAAGACGCTGGCACGTTACCCCGCCGACCGCCTTGTCAGCGGACGTGTGATCCGTCCGGACGACATCGCCTCCTACTTCCACACCGGCGGCACCACTGGCGCGCCCAAGCTCGCCATGCACACGCACTTCAACGAGGTCTACGACGCCTGGATGGGCACGGTCGCCGTAGACGTGCAACGCGGGGAGCGCATGTATCTAGGTCTGCCGCTCTTCCATAACTACGGCGCGATCGCCGTCGGCCTGGGGGCGTGGATCGCCTGCGCCACGCTGGTGATGGGGACGCCGCAAGGTTTTCGCGGGGAAGGCGTGATTCCGAACCTCTGGAAGATTATCGACCATTACAAAATCACCTCGCTGGGCGCAGTGCCGACGCTCTTCAAGGCGCTGCTCAATGTGCCGATCGGCGACGCCGACATTCGCTCACTCCAGGTGGCGATCTGCGGCTCGGCGCCGTTGCCGGTGGAGCTGGCGCGACAATTCACGGCGCAGACCGGCGTCAACATCCTCGAGGGCTATGGCCTGACCGAGGGCACCTCGGTCTCCTCGGTCAACCCGCGACGGGGCGAGCCGCGCATCGGTTCGATCGGGCTGCGCTACGCCTACCAGGAGATGCGCACGGCGGAGTTGGACGGCGAACGCCTCGTGCGCTTCTGCGAGCCGAACGAAATCGGCACGGTGATCATTCGCGGACCCAATGTTTTCCCCGGCTATAAGGATGAATTTCACAACCGAGGAATCTTCATCGACGCCGACGACGGCAAGGGGCGCTGGCTCAACACCGGCGACCTGGGCTATCAGGATGAGGACGGCTTCTTCTGGTTGACCGGCCGCCAGAAGGAGCTGATCATTCGCGGAGGCCACAACATCGACCCGCGCCAGATCGAGGAGCCAATGCATCGCCACCCCGCAGTGGCGCTGGCGGCGGCGGTCGGTCGCCCTGACCCGCGCGTGGGCGAGCTGCCGGTGGTCTATGTGGAGCTGAAACCCGGCGCCACCGCTACGCCGGAGGAGCTGCTCGCCTTCGCACGCGAGAACATCGCCGAACAGGCGGCGGTGCCTAAGCAGATCCGCATCATCGAGCACATGCCGCTCACTGCGGTGGGCAAAATCGCCAAACTGCCGCTCACCTTCGAGCAGGTCGCCGATGTCGTCAACGGCGAGTTGGAGCAGATTCAGGAAATCGCACAGAAGTCGGTGGAGGTGATCAGCGACCGCCGCTTAGGGCTGCTGGCGATCGTGAAGGTCACTGCGATGCCCGGCGCAGACAAGAAAGCCTTGGAGCAACGCATCCGTCAGGCGCTCGGCCAGTATCATTTCCGCGTCGACTTGCAGATGGCGGATTGACGCGTTGCGCCGGAGGCGAGGACTTACGTGGACGACGTAGCTCGGCCTCCGGCCAGACGCTTACATGTCGATTCTTCATCGCTGACCACAAATGCGGCAGGGCTGTCAATGCCTCTGAAGCGACGTTCGATACGCTCAAGATGAATTGCCAGCAGGCCCCCCGCCCCCTCTCCCAGCATTGAGAGAGGGGTCAGGGCCGTCGCTTGCGATCAAGATATTCTCGGCAATGCCCCGCTCGATCTGAGGATCAGATCAGCAGCACTGCGTCCGGCGCCTCAGCCAGCAAAAACCGGTTCAAGAGTAAAACCGAAGGCGCCGGTCAAATGGCATCTGTCAAATTCTCTGGGCAAAAGAGCCGGCGCCGTAAAAGCAATCCGGCCTACGATGGGAGTGGAGGGTGCATTTCCTGCGTCTCCGAGTCATTCACTTCCCGCCGAGGCGGCGCAGGCGCAAGGAAAGCAATCAACAAGATCAGCGCGCCGACGCCGATAAATGAGACGATGCGCGCCGCCGCCCCTACGTTGGCGAGATCGACCACAAACAGCTTCACCACCGTCAGGCCCAGGACTGCAGCGCCGGCGAACCACGCCGAGCGAGAACGGCGACGGCTGCCCCACACCATCAACCCCAATGCCGTAACGCTCCAGAGAACGGCCAGCAGCGTCTGATAGATGGCGGACGCATACAGTCCATCCCACGTGAGCGGCGTCCCCAAGAGGTGATGCACGCTGCGCGCCAGCTCGGCGCTCATGCAGAAGATCGCCAGCGCCCACCAGACCCAACGCGCACTCCATATCCATCGCCTCCACAACGCATTCGCATCGTCGCGCGCCACAAAGAGCCAAAAGAGCACGGCCGCCAGCAACGCTGCGCTGGTCAGCGCAAGCAAGTTAAGCAGCGGGATGAACGGCAGCCAACGCACTCCTCCGTCGAGCGTCAAGTTCGCCCACAGCAACAGCAGACTTCCGGCGACCACCACCGGCCCCAGCCCCCACAGGCGGTAAATTCTCCCGTGCAAACGAATGGGGACAGGCAGGCGCGCGACAAACGCCGTCGTTCCGGCGATCAGAAGGGCGAGCGCACCCAACACAGCCGAGAGGGCGACGGTCTCCCCGGCGCCAGCCTGACGCAATAGCCCGTTGACCCCGGCGGCGACGAGATAGGCGATCAGCCAGACGCCTGTGGCATGGTGAAAGGTCAGCCCAGGTCGGCCTTGGTTGAGGCGCAACAGCCCGAAGTGAGCGACCAGCGCCGGCGGCCACGCCACCCACGCAGCGCCCTGCAGCGGCGAATCGATCTCATACGGATGTAGGAAGGCGAGCAGCAAAAGGGCAGGCGACAGCGCCCATCCCGGCCTCTCCAACCAGGAGAAATTCAGCCGCCGCCCCGCCAGCGCCATCGCAAGCGTGGAAAGAGCCAGGAACAGCGTCGCCGTGCTGATGACAAAGCCATCCGGCGCCATCGTGGCCTCGACCAGGCTGCCGCCAAACCACCAGCCAAGCCCCCAAACAAATGCAAGCGCCGCCAGCGTCTTCCATGGCGTGCGATTGTCTGAGCGAAACGGCTCCTGCGTCAGGAAGCGGCTCGACGCCAGCCCGGCCAGCCCCACCATCGCCCAGCCGAGCGTGAAGTCGTTGAGGAAAAGCGCCTGTCCGTTCAGAGGCGTGAACATGCGCTCCAGCATTTCGGCTGTTTTGGGCAAAAACGCAACGCCGGCGGCGAGCTGCGTCAACAAGCCCCACGACGCCAGCCAACGCACGGAGCGTCGCTGCGCCAGCCAGACCCACATTGCGCCTGCCAGCGCCCAGAGAGGGGCTGTGATCTGCGCCTCGAAGAAGCTGGGAACGGCGACCGTCCACATGAAGAGCGCCCAAAAGAGACTCAGCTGCCGGTGCGGCGCCAGCTTCTCTTCGTTGCAGCGCAGCAGCGCCGCGAACAACGCCAGATGAACTGCGCCGCCCGCCGCCAGGCTATAGCCTGCCCCCAGGTCAAACGCTTGCACCAAGCTGAGCTGCCAGATCAGCGCCAGGAGCGGATTGAGCACAGCGATGGCGAGGTCGCCGATTCGCCGTTGCGCTGCATTGCGCTGCGCCAAAAGCAGGCCAGCCGCAGCAAACAGCCCAAAGAAGAGGATCACAAAGCCTTGCAATCCAAGGTAATCTCCGTCGGTCGGCGTGAAGCGCGACGTCTCGGGATTGCCCGCAGTGTAGATCGCGCCGACGCCGTGCGTGAAGAGCAGGGCCAGGACCACCAACCCCTGCCACCCCTTGCGCATGGTCAGCCCGAGCGCCGTCAGCGCCAGCACGAGGTGGTAACCGAACAGCCCGATGTAGCTTCCACCTTCTCCGCCGACGAGCAGCGGCGCTGCGAATGCGCCGATCAGCGCAGCGTAGGCCAAGATGCGTGCGTTCTGCCAAAGCGAAAGCGCTACGCCGATCGCACTGAACATCACGAACAAGCCAAACGCCCATGCGGCCGGCAACAATCCATAGAACTGATACGCCGAAAAGACCGTGAGATAGAGGACGGCCAGACCACCCCCTTGCAGCGCCAGCCCATAGGCCGGCCTGCGGCTGCGCACGGCAAATCCAATTCCGCTCAACAGTGCGCCCCCTGCAGCTGCAGCAAAGTGGCGCATCTCCACCGACAGCCAGCCCTGATCGATCGCATAGCGCAGCAAGAGCGCTACGCCGACAAAGAGCACCACCAGCCCGATCTGCACCAGCAGATGCATGCGCAAGAACCAGTCGATCAGCGGCGGCTTTCGCAAGGCGAAGCCAGGGCGAGAGAGTTCTGCGGCCTCTTCATCGGCATCCACAACAGCAGGAGCGATTGGGGCTGTCGGCGGCAGCGTCGCCGGCGGCTCGATGAACGGCGCAGCGAGAGGCGTCAATGGCTGGGGCGGGGCCGGTTCCGCCGTCGCCCCCTCACTCAAGGGCGTCAGACCGGATTCAACAGCCTCGGAGCGCGCTTGCGCTCTCTGCGGCGCAATCCCCATGGCCCCGCTCGACGGCGCCCGAGAAGAACGCTCAAGCTGATTCAGCCGATCTTCGAGCTGAATGAGTCGCTCCTGCAGTTGCGCCGTGCGCCGATGAAGCAGCCATAGCCCCAACGGCGCTGCAACGAGCAACAGGCTCGCCAGACACAATGCAGCAAGTAACGCCTGGATGAAAAGATCCATGCCTCTCTCCTCTCTCGATACGGGATTGCTCTCGATACGGGATTACAACGGCATCCGTGCAAGCTGCAGCCCTGGCCTGAGCCGTCAGAACTTTCTTAAACGCCGAATTTCATAGGCATCATAGGAGAGAGTAGGGTGCAGATCAACTATCAGTTTGGTGACAATCGATGTTGCATTGAATGTTGCAGAGGATGAGGGCTCACTCCATACGCACGGCGATGGCCGGCGGCGTGTTCCCAATTTTCCATGCCGGATAGAGGCCCGCCAGCAGTGCGGCGACGAACGCCACCAGAAACGCCTGCACGAACTCCATCGGGTCGAGCAGCATTTCAAGCGTCCAGCCGAACGAGCGCAGGTTGATGATGTAGATCAACACCACGGCGAGCAAATAGCCGGTCGGCATCGCCAACAGGCCGGCCACGGCGCCGACCAGCCCGGTCTCCAGCAGCGAGAGTCGCCACAGTTGCCAGCGCGTCATGCCGGTTGCGCGCAGCACGCCGATCTCGCGCACGCGCTCAAATTGCAGGCTCATCAACGTGCTGAGAATGCCGATAAAGGCCACGATCGTCGCCAGCAACTGCAACGCCACGGTGATGGTGAAGGTGCGGTCGAAGACTTCCAACGCGTTATCGCGCGTGCCGCGATTGGAGCGCACCAGCAGCTCCTGCTCGCCTGCGAGAGCGGCGCGAATCTCCTGCACCTTTGCATCGACGTCCACGCCCGGCGCCACAAAAAGCGCAATCGCCGAAAGGCGATCGTCGTCGTACCAGCGACGATAGACGCCGTCGTCCATAAAAACGACCGGCCGCACGTCGAAGTCAACGGTCACGCCGACGATAGGAAACGCCTCCTCCCCTCGGTCGGTCTGAAGACGCACCCGGTCGCCCACGCGCAGGTCGAAGCGATTGGCCATCGGCTCGTTGATGACGACGCCGCCCTGTCGCACGGCATCCCAGGTCTGGCGCCAGTCGCCGATGGCGCTGCGGTAGCGCCGCTGGGGGCCGGAAAGATCTCTGCTGAGCGCCACCAGTCGGATCGGGACGATCTGCTCCCCCACGACGCCCACGACATCCACCCCGCGCGTGGTGGCCGCATCGGCGACGCCCGGGAAGGCGGCCATGCGTTCGAGCAGCGCCGGGTCGAGCGCCATATCCGTGCGGCTGGAGTTGAGCGTCGGCGGCGAAATGAAGATGTCCGCCTGCAGCACGTCGTCGAGCCAAAGCACCACCGTCTGACGGAAGCTGCCGATCATCACGCCTACGCCGATGATGACGCTGACTGCGATCATCAGCGCAGCCACGGCTACGGCGATGCGGCTGAGCGAACGCATCACCGTGCGCGGGGCCATACGCAAAAGCATCCCGCGGCCCTGAACCATGCGGGCTGCGCCTTTCATCAGTAGGAGCGTCAGCGCAGGCGTCAGCAGCGCCATGCCGATCACGCTCAGAAAGAGGCCGGCGAAGGTGACGACCAGGCTCCATTCTGGGAGCATCAGCCCTGCGCCCGCCAGCATGGCGACGACGCCTGCCAGCGACAGCCAGGGAATCGCCCGCTGTATGCGCTCCTCGACGTTGCTGCGCATGAACGCACCGGCCGGCGGCACGCTCGTCGCTTCCCAGGCGGGGAAGGCCGCGCCGACAAGCGCAGCCGCCAGCCCCAACAGCGCGCCTTTGACGAGCGTGGAGGCAGGAATTTCCACCTCGCGCACGGCGACGACAAAAAAGAGGTCGTTGACCGTCTGCGTGACGAGTTGCACTGCGCCGCGACCGAGCAACACGCCCAGCCCTAACCCCAACAGCACGCCTAGGGCGCCCAGTAAAAGCGCCTCCAGCAGAATCATCAGAAAGATTTCGCGGCGCGTCATGCCCAGCGCGCGCACGCTGCCGAGCACCGGTCGGCGCTGCACGACGCTGAAAGAGACGGTGTTGTAGATCAGAAAACCGCCGACGACCAGCGCCAGCAAGCTGAGCGCCGCCAGGTTGAGCTGAAACGCAGCGGTCATTTCACTCACCGCGCCGGTGCGCGCCGCTGTCGGGTCGATGCGCGCTCCAGGCGGCAGAACCGCAGCGATGCGCTGCAAAATCGCCTCCCCTTCCTCGCCGGGGGGAAGGATCAGATCGATGCGGTCGATGCGGCCAACCTTGTCAAGCGCCTCCTGCGCAGTGGCGATGTCGGTCGCCAGCAGGCCATCGAGCGCGCGTCGGCTGAGGTCATCCGACGGCGCCAGCAGCCCCACGATCGTCAGATCGAAGCGGTGGGCGCCGTGACGCACTGTGATGGCGTCGCCGACGGAAAGCCCGTAGCGTCCGGCGACTTCGGCGCTGATCAACACCGTGTTCGGCTGCACCATCAGCTCGCTCAGGTAGGCTGCGGACGGCCCCTGCGCCTGGTTGCCGGGGCCGAGATAGCTGCGGAAGGGCGCTTCGGCGAAAGGATCGACGCCAAGCAGACGCATCGGCTGACCGTCTAGCTCCTCGGCGACGACGTAACTCTCCACCACCGGCGCACTCAGCCGGTAGCGCGCATCGATGCGCACGCGGGCGTAGACCGACTCTTCCAGCCCACGAGGGCCGCCGGTGATCTGGTGCGTCGCTTTGCCCGTCACCGTCTCGGCGCCAAGCTGAAAGGCGCGGTCGGCGGAGCCGTTGGCCAGATCGATGGCGACGATCATCGCCACGCCGATGGCGACGCCTGCGATCAGGAAAAAACTTTGCAGCGGCCGGCGCCATGCATGACGCCACGCCTGCCGAAAGATTGGCCGAAAGCGATGGATTGTTTGCAAACTTACGCCTCCCTCTCATGCAGTTGCCGCCAGACCCGGTCGCTCACCAACTTGCCGTGATCAAGATGCAGGACGCGGTCGGCGCGGCGAGCGACTTCCGGCGCATGCGTGGCCATGAAGAGCGTCTTGCCGGCGTCGCGCGTCAGCTCCAGCAGCAGGGAAAGCACCGTCTCGCCGGTGTCTTCATCGAGGTTACCCGTCGGCTCATCCGCCAGAATCAGCAGAGGGTCATGCACCAGCGCGCGGGCGATGGCGATGCGCTGTTGCTCGCCGCCGCTCAACTTGTCCGGGAAAGTCTCCAGCCGATCGCCGAGTCCGACCCGTTCGAGCAGCGCGCGGGCGCGCATTTGCGCCTGACGCTGCGCCCAGCCGTTCAGCTCCAGCGGCAACGTCACATTTTCGAGCACGGTCAACGTCGGAATCAGATTGAAAAATTGAAAGACAATGCCAATGTAACGGCGACGAAACAAGGTGCGCTCCTGTTCGCTGAGCGCCGTCAGCCGCACCGGCCTGGCGTCCGTGTAAACAACGACATCCCCGCGCGTCGGCGCGTCAATGCCGGAGATCAGGTTGAGCAGCGTGCTCTTTCCGCTGCCGGACTTTCCCAGCAAGCAGACGAACTCGCCTTCGTAGAATTCACGGTTCAACTCGTCGAGGACGGTGCGGCTCACCTGCCCTTCTGTGTAAATTTTGGTCAGCCCCTCGAGCCGGAGGATGGGTGGACGCACACCTGCACCGTTGACCTCCCCGGTTGAAATTTGGCGCTCTTCAGGCCGACTCTCTGCCTGGAATTTGGTTCCTTGAACGATCGCCGTCACGTCGCTTTACTCCTTGTGCAAAGAATTTGCTCTATTTTGCACAAAAGCTGTGCGAAAATATGTCGGATTTCCGACAAAGCCTCCAGGTTTGGGCAATGGGGATTGTTTGTGGAATAATGAAAGTGTTTTGCCTGGAACTCCCCGGCGTAGGCGCTTCGCTGAGGGCCGGGGAGGTTTACGCAAAACATTGCAAAGCAGACGCACCGGCGCTTTCTGTCGCTTGCGCGTCGACGTCGCCGAAAGCGTCGGTGAAAAAGGGCGACGTCAACCCAATTGTTTTTTTAGGAGAAGGTTATGGTAAATCGAAAATTCACATGGATTGTAGTTTTGATGGCGGTTTCCATTATGATAGCAGGCTGCCAGCCGATGACGGCGGAGCAGATGGCGAGCGCTCTGGCCGGTCAGCTGGCGACGCTGCAGACACCTGTCGCCGAAAGAGCGGCGACGCCGACCGACGAGCCGGCGCAGGAAACAGGCGCCGTCGCCACTGTGACAGCCCGGTCGCTGCGCGTGCGCGCCTTGCCCAGCCTGCAAGCTGAAGTGATTGCCGGCGTCCGGGAAGGCGAACAATATCCGGTCATCGGTCGCAGCAGCGACGGCCTCTGGTTGGAGCTGGCGATCCCACGTGCACCGCAAGGGCGCGGCTGGGTCTCCGCCAACTTTGTCACGGTCTCGGGTTCAATCGCCGATGTCCGGGTCGTGACTCCGCCGGTGATTCCGACGCCGACACCCGCCCCGATCGTCGCCACAGAGGAGGCCGTCGAGGAACCTGCAGAAGCGGAAGCGACGCCCACCCCTGCTGAGGAGCCGACCGCAGAGGCGACGCCTACTCCCACAGAAGAGCCTGTTGAGGAAGCGACGTCCACTCCACTGCCCGAAGAAGAGACGAGCGCCGTCGTTGCGCCCGAACCGGGCTTCGCCCTGGTGATCGCCGAGGGAGCGCGCTTGCGCGTGCGCGCCGAGCCGAGCACCGAGGCGCCGATCGTCGGTTGGCTGCAGCCCGGCGAGATCATCGCGGTGGAAGAAATCTCCGAAGATGGTCTCTGGGTGCGCGTGCCCGGCACGCCCGGCACGCAGAACCTGACCGGCGGCTGGGTGCTCGCCGAGTTTTTGTTGCTGGGTCAATAGTTCCGGGTTAGAGTGATCAAACTCGTTGACGACGCGCACTTTTCTAACCTCAATCGACCGCTCGCAGCTCTTGGCGGCAGCGTTGCACGGCGTAGCGCTTGCATTGTTGGGGCTTCATCTCTACGTCCGCACGCTGCCGCCAACTCCTGATCCGATTCCGGCGCCTGACAGCGCCGAAGCTGCGTGGTGGGGATTGTGGCCCGTCACCTACCTGCCGACGTGGGCGGTTGCGGTCGGCGCAGCGGCCGTTTTGGGCGCAATTGTCCTCTATTGGGTGTGCGCCTTCCACAATAGGCCGGCTCGCCTACGCTTCGGCTATCCCCCTCTCTGGCCGACGCTCTGGTTGATTTCGGGGGCGTTGACCCTTGCATTCTTTCTGTTCCCGATTGCGCACACACGCTGGGGAGACGCCTTTATCCTGGCCAAAGGCCTCGCCTTTCCCGACCCGGCGCTGCGGCTGACGCGCTCCTGGCAGGCCCCGCTCGACGTGGCGCTGCACGCCGAGCTTTGGCGCTGGCTGCATGAACCGTTCGGCTGGAAAGACGCAACGCCGGTCTATCGGCTGCTCAGCCCGGTCGCCGGCGCGCTCTATCTGCTGGTGACGCTGGCGCTGTGTCGGCTCCCCCTGTTGAGACCGGCTTGGCTGCCCTATGCGTTGTTGACGACGCTCGGCCTCATGCAGCTCTTTTTCGGTTACATTGAAAATTACAGCTTCGCAGCCGTGGGCGTGTTGGCCTATCTTTGGCTGGGGCTGGCCGTCATCGAAGGTCGGCGGCCACTCTGGCTGGCGGCCACTGTGCTTGCGTTCACCCACGCCACGCATCCCAGCACCATTGTGCTGGCGCCGAGCCTGCTCTATCTCGGCGCACAGCGGTGGCGCGCAGCCGAAATCGAAGGAAACCAGAGGCTCGCCTCCGTCGTTGTACAGATTGCGCTGCCAATGCTGTTGGTGGGCGGCGCGACCTTTTTGTTCATGGAGGCGAGCGGCCACGGCCTTGCCGCGTTGCTAGGCGACGACCGACCGGGCGGCGGCGATGGACGCTGGTTCGTCCCGTTGTTCGAGACGACGACGCGGTGGGAGCACTACACACTGTTCAGTTGGCCGCACTTGCGCGACCTGCTCAACAATCAGTTGCTCGTGGCGCCGGTCGTGCTGCCGTCGCTGGCCGTGGTTGGGATTGCATGGATGGCGGAGAAACGCAGAGGGAGCAACGCTAGAGAGCGAAGCGCACAGACTCGGCGCCCCTCTCTTGATCCGACCGATCCGACCGCTCTCTCTTTCTTGCCGGCGCTGCGCTTTCTGCTCATCGCTGCCGCGTTCCATCTGCTCTTTATTGCGGTGTGGAACCCAGACTACGGCGGCCAGCGCGACTGGGATCTCTTCAGCCTGGCCTGGTTGTCGCCCACGTTGTTGCTGGCGCTGCTGCTGCCGAGAACGTTGCACGGTCGGTCGTTGATAGGCGGCGTTGCGCCGCTGCTGCTGCTTCAGGCGTGGCATACACTCGCCTGGATTTACCAGAACACACTGCCCTGGCAATGGCCTCGTTGACGAAGGGCAAGTCGCGAGGAACGAAACACGATGTACGAGCTGCAACCGGTTCAACCCAGACGTTCGAGAACCAACCGCAACGCGGCCGCACAGCCGCGGAATCGCTTCTGGCAGGGTTTCGGCATGGGCGTAGTGTCCTTTGTGCTGCTGGCTGCGCTGACGCTCGGCAGCCTGCTGATCGGCTACGCCCTCATGGCGCGCGACCTGCCTTCGCCCGCAGAGCTGCGCCAGCGCGCCAGCGCCTTCCAAAGCACGCGCATCTACGACCGCGAAGGCAACCTGCTCAATGAAACCTTCGACCCCAACGCCGGCCGCCGCGTTGAAGTGCCGTTGCACGCCATTTCGCCCTACATCATTCAGGCCACCATCGCCACCGAGGACGCCAACTTCTACAACCATCCCGGCGTCGATCCCGTGGCGTTGCTTCGCGCCGTCTATTACGCCTTTCAGGAAGGCGACGTCGTCGCCGGCGGCTCGACGATCACCCAGCAACTGGTCAAACGCGTGCTGCTCTCGCCGGAGCGCACCGTCACCCGCAAGATCAAGGAGGCGATCCTGGCCGCCGAGATCACGCGGCGCTACGACAAAGACGAAATTCTCGAGCTTTATCTCAACGAGGTTTACTACGGAAACCTCGCCTACGGCATCGACGCTGCAGCGGAGACTTATTTCGGCAAGGACGCCGCCGACCTGACGCTGGCCGAGGCTGCGCTGCTGGCGGGACTGCCGCAGCTTCCGGCCTACTACGATCCCTACACGCACCCGGATCGCGCCAAAAATCGTCAGGGGGTGGTGCTGAGGCTGATGGTGGAGGCGGGCTATATCACGCCGGAGGAGGCGGACGCCGCCTGGATGGAGCCGCTCGTCTACGAGCCGCTGCGGTTTGAACTCAAGGCGCCGCACTTCACGCTGTACGTGCGCCAGCAGCTGGAGCAGATTTTCGGCCCGGAGGCGCTTTACCAGGCCGGCTACAACGTCTACACCACGCTCGACCCGCGTCTGCAGGCCGAAGCCGAACGCATCGTGCGCGAACAGGTCAGCCTGCTGGCCGACCGCAACGTCTCTAACGGCGCGCTGGTGGCCATGCGACCGCAGACGGGCGAAGTCGTGGCGCTCGTCGGCAGCGCCGATTTCAACGATGTGGAGATCGACGGCCAGGTAAATATGGCGCTTGCCCCACGCCAGCCCGGCAGCGCCACCAAGCCCTTCGTCTACCTCGCCACCTTCGATATGCCGGACAGGCCGCAGGAAGAGCAGTGGACGCCCGGCACGTTGGTCGCCGACATCACCACCGCCTTCCCAGATGGCGCCAATCCACCCTACGTGCCGCGCAATTACGACGGCAAAGAAATGGGGCTGATCACCGTGCGCACCGCCCTGGCGACCAGCCGCAATATTCCCGCCGTCGCCGCGCTGCAAGAGGCGACCTTGCCCGTCTATCTCGATCTGATGCGACGCTTCGGCGTCACCACGTTGACGCGGCCCGACTACGGCCTAAGCCTCTCGCTAGGCGCCGGCGAGATCCCCCTGCTCGAGCTGACCGACGCCTACGCCGCCCTCGCCAACGGCGGGCAGCGCATTCCGCCGGTGAC
>CALFWA010000125.1 GCA_937928035.1 uncultured Caldilinea sp.
CGTAGCGTTCTTTCAAGCCGCGCAGGATGCTGATGGTGTCCTCGACGCTTGGCTCACTGACGAATACGGGTTGGAAGCGCCGCTCCAGCGCTGCATCCTTCTCGATGTGTGTGCGATATTCGTCGAGCGTCGTTGCGCCGATGGCGTGCAGCTCGCCGCGTGCCAGCATCGGCTTGAGCATGTTGGCGGCGTCCATAGCGCCTTCCGCTGCGCCGGCGCCCACGAGCGTGTGAATCTCGTCGATAAACAGGATGATGCGGCCTTCAGATTTGACGATCTCCTGGAGCACCGCCTTGAGCCGCTCCTCGAACTCGCCGCGGTACTTCGCACCCGCCAGTAGCGCGCCCATGTCGAGCGCCACGACTTGCTTATCGCGCAGGGTGCTGGGCACGTCGCCTTTGACGATGCGTTGCGCCAACCCTTCGACGATTGCCGTCTTGCCGACGCCCGGCTCGCCGATCAGCACCGGGTTGTTCTTGGTGCGCCGACTCAGAATCTGAATAACGCGGCGAATCTCCTCGTCGCGGCCGATCACCGGGTCAAGCTTGCCCTTGCGCGCTTCTTCGGTGAGGTCGCGACCGTATTTCTTCAGTGCCTCATACTGCGCCTCCGGGTTGTCGCTGGTGATGCGCTGATTGCCGCGCACCGCCGCCAGCGCCTGAATGACGGCATTGTAGTCGATGCCGAGCCGCGCCAACAGCTGTTTCACTTTGTGCGTGCTGGAAAGCATTGCTAACAACAGATGCTCGGTAGAGGTGTACTCGTCCTTCATGTTGTTGGCAAGCTGCTGCGCGTCGGTCAAAATGTCGGCGAGCGCCCGACTGAAACCGACCTGCACCGATGCGCCCTGGGCGCGCGGCAACGCGGCCAGAGCCTGCTGCAGCAGGCGATCCAGGTTCTCTGTATCGACGCCGATGCGCGCCAACAAGGACGGC
Source organism: uncultured Caldilinea sp. (assembly GCA_937928035.1). Classification (GTDB taxonomy): domain Bacteria; phylum Chloroflexota; class Anaerolineae; order Caldilineales; family Caldilineaceae; genus Caldilinea. Next base: position 936 of record CALFWA010000125.1, read on the forward strand.
ACTACGCCGCCTTCCTGATGAACCAGTGTATATAAAAGATGTTCAGGCTCAACCGTGGCGGCCCGGCTCTGTTCGGCCAGGCTCTGCGCCTCTAAGACGGCAGCCTGCGCTTTCTGGGTGAATTTATCGAATCGCATGATTGATCCCTCCTGAACGGACACTTATTGTCCCTAAATATTTTCTGACATTTACTATGGTTCCAGTGTAGCAGTTTGGTATTTGAATTACATTGGAGAAATGTAAATGTTGTATATCCGTTGGGAATTACGCAGGACCCTGAGGCCTGCCGGCGCCATTTTTGTAGGCGCAGCTCGCAGCTGCGCTTCGTCGATTTTCCCACGGGCTTTTGGGGCTGCCAAGGACCTGCGGCTGCGAGCCGCAGCTACGAAGCCCCTCTTCCCTCTCTCCCAGTATTGGGAAAGGAGGCCAGGGGGGAGGGCCCACCAAGAATGTGCTGCGTAACTAATTATTTCAGGTGCAACCGCTGGGGAAGAGGGGAAGGGGCAAGGTTCTCTTGTTACGCAGCCGTTTTCATAGATTTGGCTGCGCGCTTGCGCGTGATCTTGAGCTTTGTCTGTTTCTCGGCGATCCAGGCGAGCGCCTGCTCCAGCGTCACATCGGTCGGCTGCATCTCTTTGGGGATGGTGATGTTGACTTTTTTCCAGCTCACATAGGGGCCATAGCGACCCTCGAGCACCTGCACGACGCCGCCTTCCGGATGTTCGCCTAACTCTTTGAGCACGGTCTTACTCGCCCTGCGCCCTTTGCCGCTGTTGGCCTTGGTCGCCAACAGCTCCAGCGCGCGATCGAGATCAATGTCCAGCACAGAATCGGGTGGACGCAAGTTGACGTAGACGCCGTCGTGCACAACATAGGGGCCAAAGCGCCCGACGCCCGCCTGCACAGGCTTGCCCGTCTCTGGGTGCTCGCCCAACGTGCGCGGGAGGCTGAGCAAGGCCAGCGCCGTCTCGATGGTTAACTCCTCCGGAGCCATGCCTTTGAGCAAGCTGGCGCGCTTTGGTTTGGTTTTGCTATTGGGATCGTCTTCGCCAAGCTGTACATAAGGACCGTAGGGCCCGGTCTTGAGCAGCACAGGAAGGCCGCTCTCGGGGTCGACGCCCAACACCTGAGGGCCTTCCACCTTCTTGTTGAGAAGCTCTTCAACCAGCTCGTCGGTGAGATCGGCGGGCGGCAGCGTCGGCGGCAGGCCAGCGGTGCGTCGCTCCCCGTTGTCCTCGCGCACGATGAAAGGGCCGTATTGTCCGATGCGCACTTCGGCGTGCAGATCGTCGAGCGCCACGGTGCTTGCCTCGCGCGGGTCGATGGCGGCCTCCCGGCTTTTGACCTGGTGCTCCAGCCCGCTTTCGCCGAGATAAAACTCGCGCAGATAGGCCAGATGATCGGCTGCGCCCGTCGCAATGTCATCGAGCCGCTGCTCCATGTTGGCGGTGAATTTGAGGTCCACCAGCTCCTGGAAGTGTTTTTCGAGCAGCGCGGTCACAGCAAAGGCGGTGAAGGTCGGCACCAGCTCCTTGCGCTGCTTGAAGGCGTAACCGCGCTGCAAGATGGTGTCGATGATCGTGGCGTAGGTGCTGGGACGACCGATGCCCTCCGCCTCCAGGGCTTTGACCAGCGTCGCTTCGGTGTAGCGCGGCGGGGGCTGCGTTTCGTGGCCGATCGCCTCCAGATTGCGACAGTCGACGACTTCTCCCACGTTTAAAGCGGGCAGCGGCTGCTCCTGACTTTCTAGTGCAGCGTCGGGATCGTCCGACCCCTCGACGTAGGCGCGGAAGAAGCCCGGGAAGAGGATCGTGCGTCCGCTGGCGCGAAAGAGGGCGTCGTCTACGGCAACCGTCACCGTGCGCAGCTTCAGGCGCGCGTTCGCCATCTGGGAAGCGATCGTGCGCTTCCAAATCAGCTCGTAGAGCGCCTTCTCGCGGCCTTCAAGCGGGAGGCTGTCCGGCGGGATCATCTGGTCGCCGGCCGGACGTATCGCCTCGTGCGCTTCCTGGGCGTTGGCGGTTTTCGTCTGATAGCGCCGCGGGGAAGGACTGAGATACTCTTCGCCGTACATTTCGCGAATGCGCCGCCGCGCGGCGTAGATCGCCTCATCGCTGAGATGGACCGAGTCGGTGCGCATGTAGGTGATATAGCCGTTTTCATAGAGGTTCTGCGCAATGCGCATCGTCTCTCGCGCGCTCAAGCCGAGCTTGCGGTTGGCCTCCTGTTGCAGGGTGCTGGTGGTGAAGGGTGCGTAGGGAGCACGCGTGGCATCCTTTTCCTCCACCTCGACCACCGTCCACTCGCCGTTGAGCAGGCGTGCGCGCAGCGCCTCGGCCTCTTGCTGGTTGAGCAGGAGCACATCTTTGCCAGCCGCAATCTGACCGGTGTGCTCGTCGAAGTCGCGACCGGTGGCGACCCGCTTGCCGCCCACTGAAACCAGCGTCGCCTCGAAGCGATGGCCGGGCTGGTCAGGCCGCTTGTTGAGCAAGGCTCGCAGGTCCCAATAGCGGCCCGGGACAAAGGCGCGGCGCTCGCGCTCGCGCTGCACCAGCAGGCGCACCGCCACGCTCTGCACGCGGCCGGCGGAAAGCCTCGGCGCAATTTTGCGCCAGAGCAGCGGCGACACCGTATAGCCGACCAATCGATCCAGGATGCGACGCGTCTCCTGGGCGTGCACCAGGTCGAGGTCCAGATCGCGCGTCTCGCGCAGCGCCTGTTCGATCGCCTCGCGCGTGATCTCATGGAAAACCATGCGCCGCACCGGCTGTTTAGGCTTCAGCACCTCGCGCAGGTGCCAACCGATGCTCTCGCCTTCGCGGTCCTCGTCGGTGGCCAGAATTAGCTCTTCGGCGTCTTTCAGCGCAGCCTTTAGCTCGGCGACGACCTTGCGTTTGCTCTCCGGGATGACATAGAGCGGCTCGAAGTCCGCCTCTACATTGACGCCGAGGCGAGCCCAGGGTTTATTTTTTTCCTTTTCAGGAATCTCCGCCGCCGACGCCGGCAGATCGCGCACGTGGCCCATGCTGGCCTTCACCAGATACTCCTTGGGCAAAAACTTCCCGATCGTTTTGGCCTTAGTCGGCGATTCAACAATAACGAGTTTTTTTCCCATGCTTTACGCACCACTGCGGACGCACGCATCCGTCCCAAAATCTCGCAACAAGAAGTCGGCGACGCGGTCGCCGACTTGAGAAACGCAGCCAGTGTAGCATAGCGTTCCCACAAACAAAAATCGGCGCCTTTGCAACGGCGCAAGAGGCGCAGGGTGAACTTCTGACAAATTCAGCCGACCGCGAACCGCTCAGGCGTATAGCTCATGAGGATTCAATGCGTTCGATTAAACGCTCGATGCGCGCCTTGCGCTCTTGCGCATCTTCCGCCTCGTCGAGCCAGGCGATCATGCTGCGCTGTTCAGCGCGCGAGAGTTGCTCGAATTTGCGTCGCGCCGCCGCCTTAAAAAAGAGCGCCGCCACCAGATCGGCGGGGACGTTCACCTCGCGCTCGATGCCGCGCGCTGCCTCATAGCGCACGGCGATCGTGCTCGCCCAACGTGGCTCTAACCCGTAGATGCGCTCCAGATGCTCCAACAATTGCGCATGACTGAAACTCCTGGCGCCGCCAGCGTCCAAGAGGATATACCACGCTTCGGACTTTCGTCCGGTCTCAAGCTCGATCACTTCGTCAGGAATCGCCAGCGGGCCGCGTGGGAGATCATGCATGAAATCCTCCTTCTATTCGAAGGCTGACAATCACAAGCTACTTCACACCCAACAGCCAGGTGGCCAAAGAAAAGTATATCAACACGCCTAAAATGTCGGCCAAGGAAGTGATCAGCGGCGCACTGGCGGTGGCCGGGTCCAGTTTCAATTTGCTGAAAATGAAGGGCAACGACATGCCGACGATGCTTCCCATCAAAACCACCAGCAACATCGTCAACGCCACTACCGTCGCCACCTGGGAGCCGGCCCGGAAGAACCCAACAAACCAGACTGCTGTCGCCATCGTCACGCCGAGGAGAAGCGCCACCACCAGCTCCTTGCCGAGCAGCCTGCCCCAGTCGCCTATGCGCACATCGCCGACCGCCAGCGCACGCACCATTAGGGTGGAAGACTGTGAGCCGGCGTTGCCGCTGCTGTCGATGAGCAAGGGAAGAAAGAAAACGAGCGCCACCACAGCGGCGATCGTGTCCTCGAAGGCTGCGATAGCTGCGCCGGAAAAGATGTTGACAAAAACAAGCGCCAGCAGCCATCCGATGCGCTTGCGATACAACATGCGCACCCCGATCTCGCGATAGCTCACATTCAGGGGCGACACCGCTGCGGTGCGATGGAAATCTTCCGTCGCCTCTTCTTGCGCAACGTCCAGCACATCATCCGCCGTGACGATGCCCACCAGCACGCCATCGGAATCGACCACGGGCAGGACGTCGAGATCGTAGCGCTGCATTACGCGCACAGCCTCTTCTTGATCGGCGAACGCCGAGATGGCGACAAAGGTGTGGTCCATGATGCTCTCGACGGTGGCGTCCGGCTCGCCGAAGATGAAACGTCGCAGCTCCAGCGCATCCAGCAACTTCCAGTCGCGATCGACGACATAAATGACGTTGATCGTCTCGCTGTCGCGAGCGCGCATGCGAATATGCGCCAGCGCCTGCGCCAGCGTCCAATCGCGGCGAACCGCCACATAGTCGGGCGTCATCAGCCGTCCGACGCTATCCTCTGGATAGCCAAGCAGCGTGCGCGCCTCCGCTAAATCTTCGGGGCTGAGCAGGTTGAGCAGACGCTGGCTGACTCGGCCCGGCAGTTCCTCCAGCAGCATGGTGCGGTCGTCGGGGCTGAGATTCGCCAACAACTGACGCGTCTCTTCATCGGTCAAATCCTTGAGCAGTTGATTTTGTTGCTCCGAAGAAAGGTAGGCGAAGACCTCGCTGGCGAGGTGTCGAGGCAGCACGCGAAAAAAGACCATGCGTTCGGCCTTGTCCAGCTCATTAAGCAAATCGGCAATTTCGGTCGCCGGCCAGTCGGCAACCAATTCTCGAATCTGCGTCCATTGCTTCTGCGCAAGCAGTTCCTGAAGTCTCGTTGTCTCCATTCGATTCACCATAGCTCCTCTCCAGTCGGTTCAACGGTTTAGTCATTCGACGTGAAGCCCGCTGCATGGTACAGTATAGCCTTCCATCGAGTCAAAAAGCCTTTTCCTTCTGCTCATCTCGACTTCAGAACTCATGTTACGCAGTTGAGCCCGGCCATCGCTAGAGCGGATGGAGTACATGGCAGCGACGGCGGCTGCGGCTCTCAGCCGCACGTTCTCGGTGAATCGCAAGAGTTTGGGTGAACTAAGGAAGCGCAGGCGCGAGGCGAGTCCTGCTCCATACTGCAGCCGAAGGCAGCACTCAAATCGTTGCCAGACGGCACGGCGATGACGGAAGCACCTTCATCTGCGTCGCCGTGCAGAGAGAAATTTTCTTAGCAGCCAGGGGTTTTAATCTCCGGTCGCTGCCAAGACGTCGACCAGCTCCAACTGCGCATCGCGCTGAAATTGTTCGACCGTGATCGTGCGGAAGAGCAGCAACGAGAGCGCAACCCCAAGCATTTCAATGCCAAAGACCGTCATATAGCCGAGCGCCACATTGCCGCTGACCCAGTAAGCGACGTCCCGCATCAGGGCGCCGCCGACGTTCCCCAACGATTGGGCGACAAAATTCGCCACGCCCCATGCGCCCATGTACAATCCAACGTTCTGCGGAACGGTCATATCTAACATAAAGCTGAGGTTACTGACCGTCATCAGCCCACTCGCCAGCCCCAGCAGAAACACGGCGATCAGAAAGAAAGGAATGTTGCCGATCGCGCCGGCCAGAATCACCAATCCGAAGGAGACGATGGCGACCAGCCCGCCGAGATAAATATTCAGACGTTTGCCGAATAGACGGACAAGCCCCATGCCCCCCAACAAGGTGATAAACACGCCAACGCCCCATAGCGCCTCCAGACGCGTGGTTTCGCTCACCGACATCCCCAGAGCGTCCGCAGCATATGGTTCGAGCAACACATCTTGCGCCCGCACGCCGATCAGCACCAGCAACAGGTAGATGAAAAAGCGCTTGGCGGTGGCGTTGTGCGCCAGCACTTGCAACGCCTCCAGAGGGTCATTCGCGGTGTGGCGAGCAATGGAGCCATCGGCGCGAGATGGTTCGATGCCGGCCGAGCCGACGACCACGAAGAGCGTCGCCACCAGCCACACCGCCCCAAAGGCGGTGATGACGCCGGTCGGGGAAGCGTCGCTCTGCAGGACGCGCGAGAGGGCGATACTGGCGACAATGGTGGAGAGAATCATCGCCGTCCACATAACGCCGACCGCAGCGGTGCGCCACGTTTTCGGCGAGCGTTCGGTCAGCTCGCTGGCAAGCGACAGATAACTGACAGAAGCCACATTGACGCCGATTCCCCACACGAGGAAGACGGCGAACGCAGCAAGCAGGCCTGCTGCAAAATGTTCATCCATATAGAAGGCGGCGTGGGCGGTTGCATAGCTGCCGCAGCTCGCCATCAAGCCGCCCAATAAAATCCAGGGCGAACGGTGCATTCCCCAAAGAGGCCGGCGGTCCGCCCAGTTGCCCACGAAGACCTGCAGAGGCGAGAGCATGTAAGGCAGCGCCACCAGCAAGCCAACCAGCACAGCTGGCAACCCCATGTCGGCGATCATGATGCGGTTGAGCGTGCCGGTGATCGGGACTACGGTCAACGAGACGCCGACATGCACCAAGGTGAGTTGAAGGATGGCCCGAACGCTCATGGTTAATCTTTCCGGAGTAGCTTTCTGCGCTGGCATCTTTACATTATTGCTAGACTGAACCTTGACTTTCTCATCAAAATGATACTTTAGCATAGATTTTCATAGATTCAAATCGAAATCTGTAAGTTTTTCGCCTGTGCTCAAAAGGGGTTTGTTTTAGGGGTAGGTTGAGACAATCGAATCGAAGTCAGTCTCAGAAGAAGGTGATTTGATCGAGCGGCCAGTAGCGCAGCCAAACGCGGCCTAAAATCCGATCGAGCGTGACCGGGCCAAAGGCGCGGCTATCATTGCTGTTGCTGCGATTGTCGCCCAAGACGAAATAAGAAAGCGGCCCCAGGGTAATCGGCGCCATGTCGAAAGGAGTCAGGTCGTGTGGGAACGGCTCGGCAAGCGCTTCACCGTTCACGTAAATGACGCCCTGACGGATTTCGACCGTTTCGCCGGGCAGCGCCACGATGCGCTTGACGAGCAACTCGTCGATGTGGGGCAGGTCGATGACGACAATGTCGTTGCGGCGGGGAGGATGCAAGCGATAGCTGATTTTGTCTACAATGAGACGCTGGTGTGGATGCAGGTTCGGCTCCATGCTCTGACCAAACACCACGGTCGCCTGGGCGAGGAATAGATGCACGACCAGGGCAAGGATCAAGGCAGGCGCCACAATTTGAAGCGCCTCCAATAAGACAGGCCGAATCATCTGCCAGGGGCGCTCGTCGGGAGGCGTCAACGCAGCGGGACGATCTTCTTCGGGTTCCTGGATCATAGACTCGTTCACAATGCTTTCGTCGCTCACCGGAGATGAGTATACCGATTTGGCGTCCGGTTGTCCAGCAAGTAAGATTCAAAATTGATGAGGCGGCAAAATTCTCCGATCACCAGAAGCCGACGGCAACGATGGACGCGCTGGATCGCAGCGCTGTGGATCATCGTTGCGTTGCTTGCCCAGACAGGCGCCTTACAAGCCCAGATCGCAACGTCCACGCCGACTCTTGCTGAAGAGAGCGAAGCCGCCCGGCTCGACCGGCTGGCGGCGGCGCTCGTCGCCCGCATGTCGCCGGCCGAACGCATTGGGCAGTTGTTCGTGATTACAATTCACGGCCGCGAGGTTGAAAACAACAGCGAGTTTATCGAACTGTTTCACAGGCTGCACATCGGCGGCGTCGTGCTCAGCCCGCGCTACGGCAACTTTTCCAACGAGCGGGGCGTAGACACGCCGCGGCAGGTCGCCACGCTGATCAACCAGCTCCAGGCGCTGGCGTACGGCCTGGTTTTGCCGGCCGAACAGGCGCTGCAGCCGGTGCCGCTGGCGCCCTGGCCCCCACGCGAAGGCTTTACGATCCTTCCAAGGGAGGGGGAACAGGGCGCCGTCCCTCTCCCTCTTCTGGTCGGCGTCTATCAGGCCGGCGACGATCTGCCCATGACTGCGCTGCGTCGCGGCTTTACGCCGCTGCCTTCACCGATGGCATTGGGTGCGTCGTGGAATCGAGACCTGGTGCGCAGCGTCGGCGGCGTCCTAGGTCGCGAGTTACGCGCCGTGGGTTTCAATATGCTCCTTGGGCCCAACCTCGACGTTTTTTCTTTGAAAAGCTCTAATCGCCTCAACGCCCTGGGAATATACTCGTTCGGGGGCGATCCCTACTGGGTGGCGCAACTGGGACGCGCTTACATCGAAGGGGTGCACATGGGCGGCGGCGGCCGCGTCGCCACGGTTGCCGAGAGCTTTCCAGGGCAAGGCGCAACGGATCGCGTTCCCAACGAAGAGGTGGCCTCGATTCAGTTGAGCCGCAGCGAGCTGCAACAGAGCGCCCTGCCTCCATTTCTAGCCGTGACGAGACAACCCTCCACCGTGATCGACCCGGTCGGCGACCCCGGCGCCACCGATATTTTGATGACCAGCCACATGCGCTACATCGGCCTGCAAGGCGGCGACGGTCGCGGCGCGCCGCTGAGCCTGGCGCCGGAGCTGCGCACGATCTTGCGGCAGGAAGGCTTCGCCGAATGGCAAAGTCGCGGCGGCGTCGTTATGTCCGGCCCGCTCGGTGCGCCGGCGTTGCGTCGCTACTTCGAGACAACCAATCCGGAAAACTTCCGCAGGGTCGCCCAGGACGCGTTTGTGGCAGGCAACGACCTGCTCTATCTGGCCGACCTGAGCCTGGACGGCTCCTGGGAGTCCCAATTCCGAAACATCGTGGAGACGGTTTCTGCGTTTCGCTCTCTGTACGCCAGCGATCAGGACTTCGCAGCGCTGGTCGATGAATCTGTTCGCCGCATCGTGCGACTCAAGCTTGGGCTGCACCGTGATGCGATCGACCTGATCGCTGCGGCTGGCGCTCTCGACTCAGGCGATGCGCTCCTCCAGCCGGTGATCCCTCTCTCCAGCCTTCTGGTGACAGACATCGACATTGCAGCATTGGCCGGAGAAGAGCGCATCGCCGCCGAACAACAGATGGCGCAGATTGCACGCTCGGCAATTACGCTCCTCTACCCCGATCCCTCGACGCAGACGGCCTCCGTCCCTCCGGCATTCGCTCCCGGCGATCGCATCTTGATTTTCACCGATTTTCGTTTGCAGCGCGAGTGTCCGACCTGTGAACAAGAGCCATCGGTGGACCCCGACGCGCTGGCGCGCATTATCGAGCGATTGTACGGCTCCCAGTCGGCGGGTGTGATCGATCCGAACAATATTGTCAGCAAAACGTTCGTCGAGTTGAGCGCTCTGCTCGACAGCTTGGAGCGCACGGCAGGCTCTGGAACCAAAACGGCGTCCGGCATTGCGCCGGTCGCCACGCCCGCTGCATCTCCAGGCTTGCTTCCGACGCCGACGCTCGGCCCTCCAGCCTCGCCGCCTGCGCCAACCGACTCGCCCTCTCAGGCGACTCCTCCAACTGTGCTGTTGGATGAAATCGAAAATACCACTGCCGTTGCGGATTTAACCAGCAAGACGCTGGAGGCGATCGCCAACGCCGATTGGATCATTTTCGCCATGCTCGATGTGGCGCCAGAGAGCGCCCCCAACAGCGCGGCGGTCAAACGGCTCTTGAGCGATCACACAGGCTTGCTCACCCACCAGAAAACGGTTGTTCTGGCCCTCCATGCGCCGTTTTATCTGGACGCCACCGAAATGAGCAAGTTGACCGCCTATTTTGGCGTCTATAGCAAAACGACGCCCTTTCTGGAGAGCGCCGTGCATGCCCTGTTTCGACGCTACCCACCGATCGGCGCACCGCCGGTCGATGTGCCGGGCACGCGCTTCGCGAGCCTTGCGGAACGTCTACGCCCCAACCCGGCCTCCCAAATTCCGCTCGTAATTGAGGAAGGCGACGGAGATGTGATCGCACGCACCGGTCAACAGCCTGAAGCCGACGACCGTCCGACGATCGACGCTGGCGCGCTGATGCGAATGCGCGCCGGGCCTGTGCTTGACATGAATGGGCATCCGGTTCCTGACGGCGTCCTTGTCAACTTCGATCTGCGCTACGAAGGCGAAGATGTGGCGTTGATGCTGGAGCCGGCGCCCACGCGCGGGGGTGTAGCCGTCCGAGAAATCACTCTAGACCGAGGCGGCGTATTGCGCGTGCAGGTGCGCGCCGAGAAGGCTACAAGCCGCACCATCAGCATCGTCGTCTTGCCGCCGGCCACGCCGACGACCGCTCCCGGCGCCTCGACGAACGAAGGAACTCCCGTAAGCGCTCCATCCGAGGATCCGACCCTGATCCGCTCGCCAGCGCCCGACCGCGTCAATCTGCTCACGCTGGCGATTGCGCTCTTCACGATGGCGGTGGTGTTGAGCCTCTTGCTGATTCTCCAGGTGCGTGTGCTGCCGCGTTCGGTGTTGGTTCACAACATGCTGTGGGCCACGATCTTTGGGTTGACAGGCTACATCCTCTACGGCCTTGGACTTTTCCCAGGCGGCGGCTGGCTGCGCAGCAACATCGGAATGCTGAGCATCCCCATCGTCGTCTTCGTGCCGATGCTGCTGCCTTTGCTCTGGCTGCAGTTGCGCAGCGACGGGCGATGAACCGTTTATAGTTGTCCGGTCGCTCCCCATTCCATCAGGCGCTGTTGATAAGTCGGATCGGCGTAGCGGCTGAGCAGAAAGGCAGGTGCATAGCCGGGCAGCCTCACGCCCATCACATGCGCAGCCAGAAGCTCGCCGCCAGCGCACGCCGCCATGAGTCCATAGCCGGATAGCGCTGCAAAGATGTAGGCGCCCTCCACCGGCAACGGACCGATCAACGGACGGTTTTCCTGCGTCTTGGTGTAATAGCCGCCATCGACGTAAGATTTCGGCAACTTCTTCAGGTAAACGGCCAGCCCTGGAACCAACGTTGTCATCCCTCGCAGCACGATCTCCGGAAATTCTGGATCGATCGGTATCGGGAAGCGCGGCTCGACCGGCGTCAAATGGTAGGCCCACAACAACAGCACCGTCTGCGCGCCTGCTCCGCCTTCAGGTCGAAAGTGAGCGCCGCCGGGGAAGCGTTCCAACAGACGACGGGTCTCCTCACTCTCCGCAAGCGCTGTCCACTCTTCCGCCGACCAGGGAAGATGCTGCGCATCCTCCCAAATCACCAGCGGCGCATCCCGTGGAATTACGCCCAATCGATCTTCGAGCGCCATTTTTAAGTGAAGCTCCGAAAAGATCGGCAGCTCCACCTCCATCATGCGGGCGACCTGCTTGACAAAGGGCCCGGCGGCGTTGACGAAAGTGCGGGTTGCAAGCACGCACGTTCCTGCGCCGGTCGCCACTTTCACGCCCTGCACCCGTCCGCCGACGACTTCCACCGCTTCCACGCAGCCGAAGAGGAAACGAACGCCGTAGGCTTTCGCCTGCTCCAACATCCACATGCCAAGCTGTTGACCGCTGAACCAGCCGCAGCGCCGGGCGTGAAGCGCCGCCACGCTGTTCGGGTTGAGATAAGGGAAATGGTGTCGAATCAACGCCGGATCGAGAAAGAGATCGGCGCCGTCGGGTTGACCCCGCCAGCCTTCGGCTACACCGGGAATGTACTCCGGATCGTGGACGCTGCCAGCATGAATGCGCAGCGCGCCGGCGCCCATCTGCGCCGCACGTTGCGCAGTCTCCACCAGCGCTGGAACGGAGGCAGAGTCGCCGGTCACGTACAGATAGCCGCGCCGGTTGAGCCGAAGACGATGATTACTTTCTTCGTCGATCTGCTCGAGCAGATCGATGCTGCGGTTCATGAAGCGCACCATGGCGTCATCCGGCCCCGGCCACCAGTTGCGATAGGCTTCGGTCGATTTGTCGCTGGTCAAACTCATCGGCGCGCGTTCATCGACGAGCGTCACATTGCGCACGCCCTGTTTAACGGCGAGATGGTAGGCCGCAGCAATGCCGGCGACGCCAGCGCCGCAGATGACGATCTCCGTCGGGACGCCCATGACGCTATCGACCTTTCCAGGAAGGTTTACGCTTCTCAATGAAGGCGACCATGCCTTCCTTCTGATCCTCGGTGGCGAAGAGCAGGTTGAAGGCGCGGCGCTCGAAGAGGACGCCCTCCGCCAGGGTGCTTTCAAAGGCGCGGTTGATCGCTTCCTTGGCCATGCGCACCGCAAGCGGTGCTTTGTCTGCAATCTCAGCCGCCAAAGCGATGCTTTCTTCCAGATATGAAGCAGTTGGGAAGACGCGCGCCACCAGCCCGAATTGCAGCGCCTCCTGCGCTGAGATGCGCCGACCGGTCAGGATCATGTCCATGGCGACCGACTTGCCTACGGCGCGCGTCAGCCGCTGTGTGCCGCCTGCGCCGGGGATGATGCCGAGATTGATCTCCGGCTGGCCAAATTGGGCGTTTTCCGCCGCCACGATGAGATCGCAGGCCATGGCAAGCTCACAGCCGCCGCCCAGACAGTAGCCGCTCACCGCCGCCACGATCGGCTTGCCGATCTTCTGCAAGGCGTCCCAGTAGCCGATGAAAGGACTGCGCATCATCTCGACAAGGCCGGCGTTCGCCATCTGCTTGATGTCGGCGCCGGCGGCGAAGGCCTTCTCATTGCCGGTGACGACGATGCAGCCGACACCCTCGTCTGCGTCAAAACCTTGCAACGCCCTCACCAGCTCGTCCATCAGCTCGCTGTTGAGGGCGTTGAGCGCCTGTGGTCGATTCAGCTGAATGACGCCGACGCGCGCATGGCGGCTGACCAGGAGATTGGCGTATGGTTCGGTCATCGTTACGCTCCTTTGCTGACTGAAGTCGGTATGGGAAGATAGCCCTCTGGAATATGCAGGATTGTCGCTGCACCTGTCGCAAGTGTAAAATAGTGAACATCACCGCTTCTTTCGATTCAAACACCTTGTCGATTTTTCAGTATTGCTCAGCATGAGAGTGACGGGAGGCGAGCATGCGCGAATCGATCCTTGACGTCAGCCGCCGTTTTTTTGAAGAAATTCTGTTGCCTATCCTGCGTCGCGACTTTCCTGAAGAGACTGCGCAGACTGCGTTCGGCGTCTTTGGCTATGGCTCCGAGGTGATGGGCATGGACGACCAATTCTCCAGCGATCACCATTGGGGCATTCGCGTCAACGCTCTCATGCCGGATGAGCTCTATTATAGCCGCGGCTACTTGATCGCTCAATCAATTCTCCCTTATCTGCCTGAACGCTATCGAGGGTATGAGGTGCGCGCCGGCTTTTCCGGCGGCACCGGGCTTTCCATCACCGGCCTGGAGAGCTATCTGAAGACGACCATCGGCATCGACCATGCGCCGCAAACCTACGCCGAGTGGCTTAGCGCGCCGGAAGAGGACATCGTCCACGTCATCAACGGCGAAGTGTGGCTCGATGAACTAGGACGCTTTTCCTACGTTCGCACCGTGCTGCAGGGCTACTATCCTGAGCCGGTGCGCTTGCGTCGCATTGCGCACTGGTGCCGTTATTTCTCCGGCATGGGCAGCTATGCGCTGAAGCGTGCACTGTTGCGAAATAACGAATACTACGCCACGATCACGTTTTCGCGCGCCGTGCGTTGGGCGGTGCAGCTCTGCTTCATGCTGGAAAAGCGCTATTACCCCTACGACAAGTGGACCTACGCCTTCTTTCAGCGCCTGCCGCGGTTGTACAAGCCGATGGCGCCGCTGGTGGACGAGGCGGTGCGCCTCAGCACGCCGTGGGAGCGCAAGCTGGAGCTGCTCAACCGCATGGCCGATGTGATCGACCATTTTTTGGTCGCCGACGGCATCATCCAACCTCATCCCAAGTTCGCCGAACACCCGTCTTCGGGCTATCGCCTACTTGAACACGCCTACGCCGAAATTCTACATCGGTTGCCCGCCGAGCTGCGCGCCATCGTGCCCGTCTGGGAGCAGGTGCACTGGGAAGCCAATCACAGCCAGTACGTGGCGTCGCTCGACATGGCGACCTGGGATGGGTTGCTGAATTTGCATCCGATCGAGGAAAGGCAAGAGAGGGTGAGGGCGGGAGAGGATGAGAGCGGGAGAGAGTGAGAGCGGGAGCGTTTACCGGATCGACCGATTTCCAGGTTCATGCGGAGCGGTCGCCTTCGCTTTAATTTCGCTGCGCTTCGTCGACTTTCCCACGGCTTTTGGGCCCGCCGAGAACCTGCGGCTGCAGCTCGCAGCTCCCCCTCTCCCCAATGCTGGGAGAGGGGGGCGGAAGGGTGAGGGGGCCCGCCTGTGGAAGATGATTGCTCGGCGCCCTGCCTCTACGATGCGTGCAGCGCCTCTTGCACGATCCCTGCATAGCCTCTGGCCGCAGCCGTCAATTCAACGATCGAGAGCCGCTCATCGACGACGTGCGCATCCTCTTCGGCGGCGGGGCCAAAGCCGACCGTTGGTATGCCGAGCTTTCCCGCACTCGACGCAGCGTTAGTGCAGAAGCGATAGGCGCGCAGCTGAGGATTCAACCCCGCAGTGCGCAGACCGCGTAAAGCCATCTGAACAAATGGATGCTCTTCGGCAAATTCCCAGGCGGGGAAGAATTTCTGCGCTTGCAGGACCTTCCCGGTGTAGGTGTGATGCTCCCCCTGGGCGATCACAGCGTTGCACCGAAGGCCCTCCACCTCCGGCTGATTCAGGATGGCGCCGAGCACGCTTTCCGGCGTCTCCCCGGGCAAGGTGCGCCGATCGTAGGTGACGCGACAACGGCTGGGCGTCACCGAGTAGGCGGGATACGGGTCGGAGATGATGTCGGTGAGCGCCAGCAGCGCTGGCCCGAGCAGCGGGTGGCTGCCCAGCGGTGTAGATTCGACGATGCGGATAAGCTTGATCATCTCATGCACGGCATTGACGCCCAGATGGGGTGAGGAAGAATGTGCTGGGACGCCAAGAGTTTCCAGGTGAATTTCGGCGCGGCCGCGGCCTCCACGGTTCAGATGGAGCTGCGTTGCTTCGCCGATGACGACAAAATCGGGGCGGACGCGCTCTATCACCGACTCTAATGCGATGCCTTCCAGCACCTCTTCCATCACTGTTGCGCTGACGACGGCTCGGCCGGCCAGTGCATTGCGGTCGAGCGAACCCACTGCGTAGACCATTGCCGCCAGCGCGCCTTTCATGTCCGCTGCACCGCGACCGTAGATATAGCCGTCTTCGGCCACAGCGTTGAAGGGGTCGTGCGTCCACGTCGAGCCGGGCGCAATGCCGACGGTGTCGATGTGCGCGTCGAGCAGGATGGTCGGGCCGGGTCGGGCGCCGTTGACGATCCCCACTGCGCTGCCGTTCTCATCGACGAAGACTTCATCGAATCCCAAGCGGTGCATCTCGGCGACCACGCGTTCGACCGCCGGCCCTTCCTCTCCGCTCAAGCTGGGAATGTGCACCAAATCCTGGGTGAAAGCGACCAGAGCTGTTTCGTTCAGATTGATGTTCAAGGTGAGTCCTCCTTGCGCAAATATGATTCGCGTTGCGTGTTGCGTGGTTCGTGGTGCATCACGCATAACGCAACACGCAATACTTATCCCTTCATGTTCCACAATTGACGGGCGGCTGCGTGGGCGCGAGCGAGGATCGCCTCTTCATCGGCGCCGAGGACGACGCCATCGCGCACGCGCACCTGACCGGCCACCATCACCATGCGCACATGGACGTGGCTGCGCCAGAGCACCAGCTGATCGTAGAGATTGTGCGCCTCCGCCGGCGTAGGCGTGCGCGTATCGATCAGTTGGAGGTCGGCCTGCCATCCTTCGGCGAGCCGCCCCACTTTCTCCAGCCCCAGCGCCTGGGCGCCGCCCTCCGTCGCCAGACGCCAGACCAGCGGCGCAGGCATCACGCGTGGATCTTGCTTGTGCGCCTTATGAATCAAAAAGGTCGCCCGCACCACTTCGTAAAAATCGTTGATGTAGCCGTCGCTGCCCAGGCCGACCGTCACGCCTGCCTCCACCAGCTCCGGCACAGGTGCAATGCCCGCCCCCACCTCACAGTTGGAAAGCGGCATATGCGTCATCTTCACGCCGCGCTGGGCCATGATTTCAATCTCGCGTGGGCTCATCTGCACGCACTGCGAGGCCAGCATACGGGGCCCGGCGACGCCCAGGCGCTCGTAGTACTCCATCGGACGCACGCCGAAATGTTGAAGCGCATACTCCGGCTCGTGCACGCCCTCGGAGCAGTGCATGTGCACGAGCACGTCGAGTTCCTCGCCCAGGCGATGCGCCTGTTGGATGAACTCCGCCGAGCAGGAAAAGGTGGTGTGAAAGCACATCAGCCCAGAGACCAGGCCGCCCTGTTCTCGGCAAGCGCAGATGAAGTCGGTGTTCTCGCGCAGGCCGAGCTGGCCGTTTTCTTTGCTGACGCGCTCGGTCGCCTCGAAAGATAAAATGGCGCGAATGCCGCGGCGTCGCACCACCTCGGCCTGGGCGGCGAGGCAGCCGGGCAGCGCATAGGGCGCTTCGGTGCAATCGTAGACGGTGGTGACGCCGCTGCGCAACATCTCCAACAAAATGGCGTCGGTCGCCGCACAGATCATCTCATGGTCAAGGCGATCCTCCACCAGCGGCCACCA
>CALFWA010000126.1 GCA_937928035.1 uncultured Caldilinea sp.
GGTGGGCCTGCCCAGCCGCGTCTATGACATGTACCCGCACGAGTTGAGCGGCGGCATGAAGCAGCGCGTCTGCATCGCCATGGCAATTGCATTGCATCCTTCGCTCATTATCGCCGACGAGCCGACCAGCGCGCTCGACGTGGTGGTGCAGCGCGTCGTCGGTCAGACGCTGCTGGACGTCAAAGAGCGCTTGGATGTGTCGATGATTTTGATTGGCCACGACATGGGGCTGCAGGCGCAGCTCGTCGACCGCATCGCCGTGATGTACGCCGGTCACATGGTAGAAGTGGCGCCGGTGCGGGCGATCTTCGCTGAGCCGCTTCACCCCTACACACAATTGCTGATCGAGTCGATTCCGTCGATCAAAGAGCGCAAGCCGCTCAAACTGACCGAAGGGCTGACCCACGACCTGCGCAACCCGCCACCAGGTTGCATTTTCCAGGAGCGTTGCCCCAAGGTCATGGAAGTCTGCCGGGTGGAACGACCGAAATTGCGTCAGATCAAACCGGAACATTTTGTTGCGTGCTACTTGTACGAATAGCCCCAACCTTATGCAAATGCGAATCTAAGATGTCCGAGCCATTGCTTGAAATTAAAAGTGTGACCAAAATTTACGGGGGAACCGGCTTCTTCAGAAAGAGCCGCATGACCGTTGCGCTGCAGGATTTCAACCTGACCATCGCCGCCAAGCCGGCGACCATCACCACGATCGCCGGGGAAAGCGGCAGCGGCAAGACGACGCTCGCCAACCTGGTGCTCGGCTTTATCCAGCCCACCAGTGGGCAGATTTTATATAAAGGCGTCGACGTCGGCGCCATGGATGGACGCCAATTGATGGAGTATCGCCGCGAGGTGCAGGCGGTTTTTCAGGACCCTTACGCCGTCTACAACCCGTTCTATCGAGTCAAACACATCTTCGATCTGGTGATCAAGAACTTCAAGCTCGCCCGCTCGAAGACGGAGGCGCGCGAGATGATCGAAGAGGCGCTCAACGTCGTCGGTCTGCGCGGAGAGGAAGTGCTGGAAAAATACCCCCACCAGCTCAGCGGCGGCCAGCGCCAACGCATGATGGTGGCGCGCGCCTACATGTTGAAGCCGAGGCTGATCGTCGCCGACGAGCCGGTCTCGATGGTCGACGCTTCGCTGCGCGCCATGATTCTCGACATCATGCTGCGCCTGCGCGACCAATACAACATCTCATTCCTGTACATCACGCACGATCTCTCCACCGCCTACCAGATCGGCGACAACATTCACCTGCTCTATCAAGGCTCCGTGGCCGAACGCGGCGCCACCGTGCAGGTGATCGAAAATCCGAAGCATCCTTATGTCCAGTTGCTGATCGACTCGATCCCGGTGCCCGACCCCACCGTCAAGTGGGGCGGCGAAGAGATCTCCACGCTGGACGACGAACAGATGCGCACCAGCGTCACGAGCGGCTGCCGTTTCTACGGGCGCTGCCGCTATCGCATGAATCATTGTCTGGAGAAGGCGCCGCCGCTCTATCCGGTCGGCGAAGCCGGGCACGAGGCTGCCTGCTACCTGTACGCCCCTGAACGTGAAACCGTCCGGTGACCACGCGTGAACGACAGGAACAACGCTATTTTTGGCTGGCGCTGGGGACGCCGCTGCTTTTCCTGATCGCCTACTTTGCCTGGGTGTCGGGTGTGCGCAACCTGTTCGCCGTGTGCCCACCTCACTGTCGTGGCCAAGATTTCAGCGGCGGCAATTTGAGCGGGCTGACCCTGCGCAACGCCGACCTGCGCGAGGCCAACTTCAGCCGCGCCCTCCTTGACGGGGTCGATCTGAGCGGCGCCGACCTCTCCTTCGCCAACCTCAGCGGCGCATCGCTCGCAGAGGCCAATTTCAGCCGCGCCAATCTGACCGGAGCGACGCTCCTCCAGGCTCGCGCCGGTCGAGCGAACTTCGCTGGCGCGAGCCTGCGGGGCGCGCGTCTGGATCAGGCCGACCTCACCGCAGCCAACCTGAGCGACGCCGACCTGACCGCCGCCTCCCTGACGCACACCCGGCTGCACGGCATTCTTCTGACCGAGAACACGCAGCTTGCACCCAAGTGGCGGCTAGTCTGGCGCATCCTCAATGCGCCGGAGTCGATCGACTCCCTCATCGAGGCCGACCTGCGCGATGCCAACCTCACCGGCGCCCGGCTAGCGGGATTCGACTTGCGCCACGCCGACCTGCGCCACGCCTTGCTTTACGGTGCTGACCTGGGCAATGCCAACCTGGCGTTTGCCCGCCTGCAACAAGCAAAACTTGATGATCAGACACGCATCGCCGCCAAGTGGCGGCTGGTATGGGAGGTGGTCAACACGGTCGAGCGTGAGCGACTGCTCGCCGGCGCCGACCTGTCGGAAGCGTGGCTGGCGGGCGCATATTTGCGTGCCGCCGACCTAACGCGCGCGACCTTGGCCGGCGCCGTCCTCGCCGACGCCGATCTGCGCTACGCCCGGCTCGACGGCGCCGATCTCCGCCATGCCAACCTTCAGCGCGCGGCGCTGCAAGAGGCTTCGCTGGCAGGCGCCGATCTACGCGAGGCCAACCTTGCGCTGGCCGACTTACGACTGGTCAATTGGCGCGGCGCGCTCCTGGACGATCACACCGTCATCGACCCGGCGCAACGACTGATCCATGACCTGGTCAACAACGGCGCCGCCCACCGCGACTTGCGCGGCGTTCGCCTCGCCTGGGCGGACCTGGCGGGTGTCGACTTCACCGGAGCAGATCTCAGCGGCGCCGACTTACGCCACGCCGACCTGCGCGAGGCGACGCTGGCGCAAACCAACCTGACCGGCGCCAATCTCGACGGCGCACGGCCACCCTAGGGTGACTTCAGGAGATTGTCTGGTGGATACCGGGTCTCATACAATGAAAATCGGGATGCGCAATTTCAATTTATCACCACGACGCGACGGAACAGAAGTCTCGGCATCCGCCCACTTCACGCCGTTGCGTCCTCATAGTCCTCATAATTTTAATCTGCCATAAGGAGTAACAAGCGTGTATCACAAAATATTTTGGACAGCAGAAAAGATTGCTCG
>CALFWA010000127.1 GCA_937928035.1 uncultured Caldilinea sp.
CCAGCCGCTTCGCAATCTCCGCCTGTCCCAGGTGAAACTTGTAGTAGAGGCTGGCCACCATCGCCAGCAGGTCCTCATGTTCGTTCATCGCTGGCGCCTTCCGGTCAAAAATAGACAGATGAGCTAGAAGAAAGTCTGCAAATTTTTGCACACAGCATAACACTCTGCAACGAGGATGTCAAGCAGATTCGACAAATTCCCCCTCTAAAAGTCCTCATGGCAGCTTTTTTCGTTCCATTTTCACACCGGAAGCTTATCGCTCTTCTTATCTTTGTTTTCTCTGGATTTCTCTCCGAAAATTGAAGATTTAAAGTTTAATGCTGGCCGGCGGTATGGCGTTTGGCCTAAAATTTTACAGGTGCGGGGGCTTGACAACCTTGCGGGTTCATGCTATGCTGCTTGCAAAAAATTTCATTATTTGAATTTTTTTGCTCCCAAAAGCACATTTATCCATCAAGATCGATTCAAGCGCTCGCTGCGACAAGGGGCGCAACGCTCAAAAAGGCTCATCTATGCGCGTTCTTTGTGATGGTTTTGTCTTCGACCTGGATGGGACAGTCTATCTCGGTGAGGCGGCGTTGCCCGGCGCCGTGGAAGGGATCGCCGGTCTGCGCGCACGCGGCAAGCGCGTGCTCTTTGTCAGCAACAAGCCGTTGGAGCCGCGCGCCAAATATGCGGCCAAGCTCACGCGGCTCGGCATCCCCACCGAGCCGGAGGATGTGATCACGTCGGGCTACGTGCTCGGCCATCACCTCGCCCATCACCAGCCGGAGCTGCGCTATTACGTGGTCGGCGAGGAGAATCTGCGCCAGGAGCTGCGCAGCCATGGCCTGAACGTAGTGGACGAGCTGCTCGAGCAAGACCCCAAAGAGGTGATCGACCCCAAGGGCATCGACGCCGTGATCGTGGCCTTCGATCGCACGTTGAACTACCGCAAGCTCAACACCGCCTATCAGGCCCTGATGCGCGGCGCGCGTTTTTACGCCACCAACGGCGACAAGACCTGTCCGATGCCCGGCGGCGCCATCCCGGACGCAGGGGGGACGATTGCGGCGCTGGAAACTATGACCGGCCGCAAGCTGGAGCTGCTCGCCGGCAAGCCTTCCACGCTCACAATGGAGGTGGCGCTGGAGCGGCTCGGCCTGCCCGCCGAGCGCTGCATGATGGTGGGTGACCGGTTGGAAACGGACATTGCCATGGGGCAGGCCGCAGGGATGCTCACGGCGGTTGCGCTGACCGGCGTGAGCACGCGCGAGGACGTGGCGCGCATGACGAAGCCTCCCACCTTTACGATCGAGCGGCTGAGCGAGCTGTTGGAGCTGATTGAGTAGCTTCGCGCGATCGGATCAGTGTTTGTCCATGGGGGAGCGTGCGTCGTAGAAGTTGCGCAGTCGGCGGGACTTTTTTACAAGAACGCCGCCTTTCGGGGCGCTTAAAGCTCCCCTGAAAGGTGGGCTGCCTACGCAACTTTTACATCCAATAAAATCGAACGACGATTTTTGCATTGTCTGGAAGAAAGAAAGGAGGGGAAACGGACGAAAAGGTTGTCGGAAGGGGCGGAGTTTTCCATGACCGAATTGTGTGCTGAAGTCTAGTCGAACCAAGTCAGTATTCCACCGGAGAGACCCTATGAAAACCAAGACAATCTATTTCATGCTGGCCGTGCTCACCGTTGTTGCGTTGGTGATCGCCGCCTGCGGCGCGCCTGCGGCGCCTGCGCCAGCCCAACCCGCGCCTGCACAGCAACAGGCGGCTGCGCCGAGCGGCGAGTTCAACTGGCGCGCCTACGAAGGTGAGAGCCTCAAGCTGCTGCTGAACCAGCATCCTTATCAGCAGGCGCTGGTCGGCGAGCTGGACAAGTTCACCGAGCTGACCGGCATCAACGTCACCTACGACGTCTTCCCCGAGCAGAACTACTTCGACAAGGTGACGATCGACCTCCAGGCCGGCCCTGCCAGCACCTACGACGTCTTCATGACGGGCGCATACATGATCTGGCAATATGCGCCGGCCGGCTGGATGGAGCCGCTGGAGGGCTACATCAACGACCCCAGCAAGACCCATCCGGACTATGACTTTGAGGACATCCTGCCTGACCTGCGCAACTCCGAGCGCTGGAATCTGTTGCCCGGGGCCGAGAATCTGGGCCAGGGGTCGCAGTACGCCATTCCGTGGGGTTGGGAAGCCAACGCCTACATGTATCGCAAGGACATCTTCGACGCCAATGGGCTGAAGCCGCCCGCATCGCTCGACGAGCTGGTCGAGGTCAGCAAAAAGCTGAAGGAGATCAACCCCAACATGGCGGGCATCGTCGTGCGCGGCAGCCTAAACTGGGCCACCATTCACCCCGGCTTCATGACGATGTACTCCAGCTACGGCTGCCGCGACTACAACGAGAAGATGCAGCCGCAGATGAACTCCGACTGCGCCGTGGAAGTGACATCGAAATGGATCGACATGGTGCGCAGCGCCGGCCCCGAAGCGTGGACGACCTACACCTGGTATCAAGCCGGCTCGGACTTTGGCGCAGGCAAGGCGGCGGCGCTCTTCGACGCCGACATCCTGGGTTACTTCCAGAACCAGCCAGGCACGGCGGCGCCGGAGGTGCTGGGCAACGTGGCGTGGGCGCCCGGTCCGCGCGGGCCGAACGGCGAACTGCGCACCAACATCTGGATCTGGTCGCTGGCCATGAACGCCGGCTCCAAGAAGAAGGATGCCGCCTGGCTCTTCATGCAATGGGCGACGGGCAGGGACTTCCTCACCACCGGCGCGATCGAGTACAACATGGTCAATCCGGTGCGCCAGTCGATCTGGGACAACTCGGACTTCCAGGCCAAGATGGCGGAGCAGACCGACTATCTGGCGACTTTCCAGACCGTTGCAGCCAACGATATGAAGATTCAGTTCACACCGCAGCCGCTCTTCTTCGAGACTACGACCGAATGGGCGCAGGCGCTGCAGGACATCTACGCCGGCCAGGACGCCAAGGAGCGGCTGGATAAGCTCGTCGCCAGCCTCACCGAGCAGTTGAAAGACGCCGGCATCTATCAGGAGTAAACGACTCGAAGTCTTTGGGAGAGGTCTTCCAGAGAGTGCGTGAAGATGAACAATCGATCTGCAACAAACTCTCTGGAAGGCCATATGTCAGGGAAAGGCGCCTCTATGGAAGAAAACATCCGTCCACCGTTCGCAGTGCGCGCACGGCCCTGGTTCATCGCTCTGCCTGCATTGCTGGTGCTGATCGGCATCCTATATCCGTTCTTGACTGCGATCTACTACTCGATGACGGCCTACGCGCTGAACCGGCCCGGCAGCGTCGACACCTTCGTCGGGCTGCGCAACTACGTGCGCATGTTCACGAGCGAAGATTTCCTCTACAGCACCTATATCACCTTCGCTTATGCGCTGCTCGCCACCGGCATCGAGCTGACGTTAGGGCTGATCGTGGCGATGCTGCTCAACCGCGACTCCCGGCTGGCGAAGATTTTCACGCCGACGCTGATCTTTCCCATGATCATCCCGCCGGTGATCGGCACGCTCGTCTGGAAGATGATGATGCAGCCGAGCGTAGGCATCCTCAACCCGATGCTCAACGCCATAGGGCTGCCTTCACTGCAATGGGCGGCCGCGCCGGAGACGGCGCTCTTCTCGGTGCTGTTGGTGGACATCTGGATGTTCACGCCCTTCGTCGCCCTGATTCTGTTGGCGGGGCTGCGCTCCTTTCCCAGCGCGCCTTTTGAGGCCGCGCGCGTGGACGGAGCCTCTTTCTGGTTCACCTTCCGCAACCTGACGCTGCCGATGCTCTCGCCGTTCATCATCATCGTGGTCGTCTTCCGCCTGATGGACTCGCTGAAGATGTTCGACATCATCTTCGCCATGACCGAAGGCGGCCCAGGCAACACGCTGATGACCTATCAGCTCACCGCCTATCGCACGAGCATTCAGTTTCAGCGGCTGGCGCAAGGACTGCCATACGCCATTCTGTTGTATATCACTATCTACATCACGAGTATGTATCTGATCAAAGCGTGGGGGCGCGCACAGCGTCGCGCCGCAGGCTATTGATGTGAATCGATCGCTGTGAATCGATATTGCGTGAATGAAGTGAAGCGAATCATGCAATCGAAAGTATCCAATAACCGAGTGGCGGCCATCCTCTCCGACGGGTTCCTGGGGCTATACTTTATTTTTGCACTCTTCCCCCTGCTTTGGATGGTGTTGGTCTCCTTGAAGAGCGGCGAGGAGCTGTTTACAACGCAGTTTGTCTTTACGCCGACGTGGGAAAATTACCAGGCGATCCTCTTCGGCGATCCGCGGGCGGCCGCGGGCGTGGTGGCGCGGCAGGAATTTCCCCGCTTTTTTATGAACAGTCTGATCGTCAGTTCAGGCGCTGTGATTTTATCATTGCTCGTCGGCGTGCCGGCCGCTTATGCGCTCGCTCGCTACCGATTTCGCGGC
>CALFWA010000128.1 GCA_937928035.1 uncultured Caldilinea sp.
CGCAGCCGGTCTGCGCCAGCACGAAGGCGCACAGCAGCCCCAGCCGGCCATCGCCCACCACGATCACGCGCTGGCCCGGCCCAATGCTTGCCTGCTCCAGCAGCTCGTAGGCGGCGGCCAGCGGCTCGGTGAAGACGGCGATCTCGTCTGGCAGCGAGTCCGGGACAGAATGCAGATTCTGGAGCGGGAGCAGCGTATAATCTGCGAAGGTGCCGTCGCGCCCGATGATGCCCAGCGAGGTGCGCTGACGACAGTGCTTGGCAAGACCGCGACGACAAAGGGCGCATCGTCCGCAGCCCACGTTGATCTCGCCGACGACGCGACGCCCTTCCCAGGAGGGATCCGCCGGCGAGCGCACGACCTCTCCCACGAACTCATGCCCCAGGACGCCCTGAAAGCCGCCTTTGTAGCCGCGCAACAGCTCGATGTCGGTGGCGCAGACGCCCGCCAGGCGCACGCGAATGAGCGCTTCCTCGCCGGTTGGCTGAGGAGTCGGGTAGTCGTTGCGCACGATCAGCGAGCCGTTGCGCACCACGGCCGCGCGCATCATAGAAGATACAGGAACACTCGGTTGTTTCATGCTCTACTACAGCAAGCCGGATTGCCCTGCCGGCCTTGGAAATGAATCGGGAGACTGAACTATGAGGGAGCACAGCCATCATTCCGGGAAAGATAATCTTCCCGGAACGATGGCGGGGTCGACGACCGCTTTTATGCCGTTGCGGCGGCGCCCTGTCCTACAGACTTCTTCCCATCGCGATGGAAAAGCGAACGCTCGTCCCAGGCCACGAGAATCTGCGTGGCGTTGAAGATCGAGCTGTACATGCCGGAGATGAAGCCGACCAACATGGTGGCGACGAATTGTTGCAGGGTGACGCCGCCGAGCACCAGGATGGCGACCAGGATCAACAACACGGTGATCTGCGTGGCGATCGAACGCGTAGCTGTCTCGATGATGCTGCGGTTGGCGACGACGGCGAAGCTCTCGTTGCGATAGCGATGGAAGTTCTCGCGGAGGCGGTCGAAAATGACGACGGTGTCGTTGACGCTGTAGCCAATCACGGTGAGAATGGCGGTCAACGTCAGCGCATCTAGCTCCCAGCCCGCCACCAGATTCATAATGGAGAGAAAGGAGAGCGTCACCAACACATCGTGAATGAGCGCCGCGACGGCGGCGACTCCATAGCGAAACGGGTGCGGCACGCTGCGGAACGCCCAGGCGATGTAGAGCAGGATCAAGGTCGACGCCGCCACCAGCGCCACGATCGCCGCCTGGCTCACTTCGCGACCGACGGCCGGCCCCAGGCTGCGATAGGTCAGCTCTTCGAAGGGGCCAAATTGCGCCTCCAATGCCTGACGCAGACGATCTTTTTCTTCGGCGTCGACAGGTTTGAATTTGATTTGCGCAGTGAAGTCATTGTTGACAGTGAAGACTGTGGTGTCGCCGTAGCCGGCGTCCACAAAGACCTGACGCACTGCGGCTGGCTGCACCGGCTGGTTGAACTGGACCTCCCACACCGTGCCGCCCGTAAAGTCGATGCTCAGCGGCAGCGGCTGCCCGCGCGTCACCGTTGACCAAAGCATAAACACAAGCGCCGGCAAGATCGAGACGAGAGAAATCAGGAACCAGATTTTGCGTTTTTCGACGATGTGATACATCGCGTCCATCTCCTGTGGATTTCGACAGCCGCTGTTCAATAGGGCTGTTGGTCAAACCTTGTCAATAGCCGACGATCAACTGCGCTGTCTTGGCGCGCTGATTGCGCGTGCCCAGCAATGCCCGCATGAAGCTGCGCGTGATGAAGAAGGCGGTGAACATCGAGATGATCACGCCGAGACCCAGCGTCAGCGCATAGCCTTTGACGATGCTGGCGCCGAACTGGTTGCCAAAAATATAAAGCACGGCGCAGCTGATCAAGGTCGTCAGGTTGCTGTCGAAGATCGCCGGCCAGGCGCGGCTGAAGCCCGCCTCCACCGCCAGTCGAGGCGACCGTCCGCTGCGCAGCTCCTCGCGTAAACGCTCGAAGATCAGGATGTTGGCGTCGACCGCCATGCCGACCGAAAGCAGAAAACCGGTGATGCCCGCCAACGTCAGGGTCACCGGCACCAGCTTGTAGATGGCCAGGTTGAAGAAGATGTAAATGGTCAGCGCCACATTCGCCAACAGGCCGGGCACGCGATACATCAACACCATGAAGAGAAAGACCGCAGTCATGCCAATGAGGCCGGCGGTCAGGCTTCTCTGCACCGAATCCTGCCCAAGCGTGGCGCTGATGGAGCGCACGTCCACCACTTTGAGCGGCACCGGCAGCGCGCCGTAACGCATCTGAATCGCCAGCGAGTTGGCCTCCGCCTCGGTGAATTGCCCTGTAATGACGCCCTGGTCGCGAATGGCGGCTTGGATCACTGGAGAGGACAAGACCACCCCATCCAACACAATCGCCATCGGCTGTCCAATGTGGGTGCTGGTGTAGTTAAAGAACTGATCTCCGCCGGGGCCGGTCAGCTCAAAGGCGATTTCCCACATCCCGAACTGATCTTGGCGGGCGATGGCGGTGCGCAACACATCGCCGGTCATGACGGTGGTGAAGATGCGATCTCCATACGGGACCTTGCTGGGGTCTGCATCGGGTAGGGACAGATATTCCTGGACTGCGTTGGGGCGATTGGTGGTGTTGATCACCATGCCTTGTTGCAGCGGCAGCCCTTCCGGATTGACAAATTCAAGCTGACCGGTCGAGCGAATCGTCTCGATGGCCCGGTCGGGGTCGCTGACGCCGGGCAGCTCGGCTGTAATCCGATTGTCTCCCTGCGACTGGACCACCGCCTCTGAAACGCCCAGGCTATTTACACGGCGCTCTACGATCAGTTTGGCGGTCTCCATAGCGCCGGGCTGCAACTCGCGCCCCTCCGGCAGGTCGGCCTCCAACATAACCTGCGTGCCGCCTTGCAGGTCTAACCCTAGCTTCAATTCGAGCGGCGTCGGATTGCCTGCTGCGTCAGAGCGCACCAACCAGGCCGGGTGCGGAACAGGCAGAACAATGTAGACGGCGAGCGCTGTCAAAATAGCGATCGAAATAAGCGTAATGATGGTGTTGCGCATTGAACTGACTCCACCCAATGACCAGCGCAATGGAGTAAAGCCTCACGCTGGAAGACGGCCCCGATAACAACTGCGGCGCAGTGACGCGCCTAACGTAGCGGCGCGCCATTGCAATGCAACTTTTCCATTATAAGCGGGTCGGCGAAACAGCGGCAAATTGCCCGTGCAATCAGGGAGGAATGCAATCTTCACAACCGGATTCCGATCCTGTAGAATACAGACATCCAACAGGCGACGAGGCCTGTTTTCTATCTTCGATAGGTTTCACAAAGGAGTGACGCATGAGCAAAGCCAAATCGCTTCCGCCTGAGGCGCATACGCCTCTTCAGGATCACACCCCACCCACAGTGGAATCTGCAGGTAAGACTTCCTCCCCCTCCGGATTCGTTCGAGATGCGATGATCGTCGACGCAGAGTATCCCACCGGCGAGACGCCCTATGACCCGCCGCCGCCTCCCCAGCGCGTGAGCGCCTACGCCGTGGCGCTCGGGCAGCTTGAGCGGGTTTCCAATTTCATGAACCTTGACGAGGACATCCGCTGTTATTTGCGCACCTGCCAGCGCGAGCTGATCGTTCACTTCCCTGTGAAGATGGACAACGGCTCGATCCGCATGTTCACCGGTTTCCGCGTTCATCACAATATGGTCAAAGGGCCGACCAAAGGGGGAATCCGTTACCATCCTGATGTAACGTTGGACGAGTGCCGCGCCCTGGCGATGTGGATGACGTGGAAATGCGCGTTGATGGACCTGCCTTACGGCGGCGCCAAGGGCGGCGTGATCGTCGATCCTTCCAAATTGAGCCTACGCGAGCTGGAGAAGATGACGCGACGCTACGCCACCGAGATCAGCCTGATGATCGGGCCGGAGCGCGACATCCCGGCGCCGGACGTCGGTACCAATGCGCAGATCATGGCGTGGATCATGGACACCTACTCCATGCACCGCGGCTACTCGATTCCGGCCATCGTCACCGGCAAGCCGGTGGCCGTCGGTGGCACGCTGGGCCGCGAGTCCGCCACAGGGCTGGGCGTCACCTACATCACGCGCGCCATTCTCAAACAGCGCTTTGGCCGCAGCCTGGAGGACGCCACCGTTGCCATTCAGGGTTTCGGCAACGTCGGCGGCTGGACGGCGCGCACCATGCACGAACGCGGGGCGCGCATCGTGGCCGTCAGCGACGTGCGCGGGGGCATCTACAATCCCAGAGGGCTGGACTTGCGCCAGCTTCAACGTCACGTCAAGGAGACGGGCAGCGTCGTCGGCTTCAACGGCGCCGACGCCATCACCAACAGCGAGCTGCTGGAGCTGGAGGTGGACATCCTCGTGCCGGCTGCGCTGGAAGGACAAATCACAGCGGAGAACGCGCATCGGGTGCGCGCCACCATCATCGCCGAAGGGGCCAACGGCCCAACTACGCCGGAGGCCGATGAAATCCTGGCCGACAAAGGCGTGCTTGTCATCCCGGACATCATCTGCAACGCCGGCGGCGTGGTGGTAAGCTACTTCGAGTGGGTGCAGGGGCTGCAATCCTTCTTCTGGAGCGAGGGCGAAGTGCGACAGCAGATGGAGCGCACGCTGCTCGACAACCTGGACGCCGTCATCGCCACGACCACGCGGCGTAAATGCGACATGCGCACCGCCGCCTACGTGATCGCCATCGAGCGCATTCAGGAGGCTATGCGGCTGCGCGGCTTTTATCCGTGAGACTGAGTCGCCGTCTTCCAGGAAGCTTCCTGAAATGTACCCAATGATTCTGGCAATCGAGGCGCAGCTGCCTTCCTCGAATCATCAAAAGCTTTCTGGAAGATGGCGGCAGACATTTGTCTACAGGCGTTGTGTTATACTGTCCCCATGAATCAAGACCTACGCCGCAAGTTGATCCTCTCTCTGGTGGGGGCGCTGCTTCTTTATATCATCCTCGTCTTATGGAGCGACATCCGCCAGGTGCAGAGCGCCTTGCAGGCCTTCCCCTGGCAGTGGTTTCCCCTGGTGGTTGCGCTGGCGCTCGCCAACTACGGCGTGCGCATGCTGCGCTGGCGCTGGTGGTTGGGGTTGGTGGGCGTGAAGATCTCTCGTTGGGACAGCGGGCGCGTCTTCGGCCTCGGCAGCCTGATGATGATGACCCCGGGCAAGGTCGGCGAGCTGCTCAAGGCGTACATGGTTAAGAACGTCACCGGCGATCCTATCAGCCGCACGGCGCCGATCATCGTGGCCGAGCGCGTCATCGACGGTATCGCCATGTTGATCCTGGCCGGCGTTGGGTTGATCGCTTTCCCAGAGCCGCGCGCCCAGTCGGTGGCCGTGTTGCTGTTGGCGGCCTTTGCAGCGGGAATCGTCATTATTCAGATTCGTCCGCTGGCGCTGCGCCTGTTGGTCATCGCCCATCGCATTCCCCTGGTGAATCGCTTTTCAGATCAGCTTTACACCCTCTATGACAGCAGCTACACGCTCTTTCGTCCCGGGCCTCTGCTGTGGGCGCTTGCGCTCGGCGTGCTGGCGTGGGGCGCTTCGGGGCTGGCCTTCGGCGTGACGTTAGTCGGCTTCGGCGCGGAGCTGAGCTGGCAGACTTTCTTCATGGCGGTCTTCATCTTCAACATCAGCACGGTGATCGGCGCAGTCGTGGCGCTGCCAGGGGGATTGGGCGGCTTCGAGGGCAGCGCCGTCTTTTGGGTTGTGCGCCTTTTCGGGCCAAGCGCCGCCACTGCCACCGCCGCCGCGCTCGTGATCCGTTTCTGCACCCTCTGGCTGAGCGTCGGCATCGGCTTTGTCAGCTTTTTGCTCTGGCATGAGCTGCTGGCCGGCGCAGAGACGGCTCATCCCAAAGCGGTTGTCCGCAGCAAAAACTAAGGAAAAGTTCGCTCTGGGGCGTGCAGCGCTCCGAAGGTGCGCGGCGCATCCGGCGCAAACTGCAGCGAGTCGCAGATCTTCGTCAGCATGGCGGTCATTTCGGGATCATGCGCGTAAGCGCCGATCGAGAGCACGAGATGCCTTCCATTTGGGTTGCAAGCGAGGGTTGTGCAGTGTGATCCGGCAACCACAGGGGCGTACAACTGGCGGCGAACCAACAAAAGACGTCGATCGACCCTAGCCAGCGCAACAGGAAGGGGCGACGCACTTTCACAGAATCTCCTCGTTTGATTCCGGCAACCTGTGGATGCAGCTCTTCGTTGCGCTTCCTCGAATTTCTAAGACTTTGCGCTCCATCGAAAACGTGCGGCTGGGAGCCGTCCCTACCATCAAGGTTTTGGGCGATGCGAGAACGCGCCGCCAGATTTCGACCGATGAAGAATGTCTCATAGATCTACACCAGATCGGCGGCGCCGGAAAGGATGCATGTGATTCATCTGCTGAGCATCGCAGGCGCACTAGGTGAAGGATATTTATTTGTTCACGTCAAGGTTATCGCGGAGACAAGCGTCGCAGCAAGCCGCTCTTCATCGAGAACAATGCCCAACCCCGGCGCGTCCGGACACGTCAGCCACCCATCTGCGTCGATCTCGATCGTCTGCGTGAGCGGAAAATCGCGACGAGACGTCGTCCAGAAGGGCGGATCCCAAGGAAACTCCAGAAACGGCGCAGCACCCACGGCTGCAGTCAGGTGCAGGTTCGCCATCAGGCCGAGGCCATTGCCCCAGGTGTGCGGCGTAAAAAATAGGCCGGCCGCTTTCACCATCGCGGCCAGCCTGGCGAGCTGCGTCATCCCGCCGGTCCACACGACGTCGGGCTGGTAAACGTCGAGACACTCTCGCTCCAGCAACGTGAAGAACTCATGCATCTCGCGCGTGCCTTCGCCGCCAGCGATGCGAACGCGCGTCGCGCTGCGCAGCCTGGCCATGCCGGCGTAGTCCCCGCGATGGAGCGGCTCCTCCATCCAATAGACGTTCCGGCGCGCCAGCTCCTGCGCCACCTCCAACGCCTGCGCATACGTCCACGGCGCCCGCGTGTCCCACGGCATGCGCCAGCCCTGGTTGCAGTCGACCATGATAGCAATCTCGTCTCCTACCGCCCGGCGCACGGCGGCGAGCACGGCGAAATCGTCTTCGATGCGCGGGCGGCCAAACCTCACCTTAAGCGCCTTGAACCCCTGCGCCACGGCGCGCAAGGCCATCTCCGCCGTCTCTTCAGGGGTGCGATGCACGCCGAACGAGGCGTACGCAGCCACGCGGTCGGCCGCGCCGCCGAGCATCCGCCATAATGCTTTCCCCTCGATCTGCCCGGCGAGATCCCACAGCGCAATTTCAAGCGGCCAGCAGCGCGCGGCATGGAAGTTGATGTTGTCGAGCACGGCGGCGTGGCGCTCCAGATGGCGCGGGTCTTGGCCGAAAAAGAGGTGCGCGTATTCCTGGAAGCCATGCATGGCGTCCCCCGAACCGACGCCCATGCGCCCTTCGTCGTCGAAGACGCGCACGAGGGTGACGCCGAAGGCGCGGCGCGGCTGCGGGTCCCAGGACGCAGGAAAGGGCGGGTCGAGCGGCAGACGATGGTGAGAAATCTCAATGCGGACGATTTTCATAGCGCTATCCCGTGCATGCCTTTCGTCGCCAGGCCTCCCAAGTGTGGAGGGTGCGCCGCGCCAGCTCGACCAGTCCGGCGTCGTCGGCCACGCGCGCGTTGTTGGCGCGCATCGGCTGGTTTTCGGGCGAACGCATGGAAGCGAGCAACGCGTCGAGGTCAATCGTGTGCTCGCACAACGGCCGGATCACCTCGCCGAAGTCGAGCCGCTGCAGCAGCGCCGTGAACGCTTCGGAGAGATCCGGCGCGGACAGGTCGGGCTGCATCGCCTGCGCAACGGCCTGATAGCGCGCTTCGTTCGGCTCAATGCTCCAGGCCAGCGTGCTCTGCATGGCGACGACGACGGCGACGGCGTGAGGAAGATGAGCGACTGTGCCCAGGGCGTGGCCGATGGCGTGAGCGACGCCGGTGCCGCATTGGTCGATCGCCATGCCGGCCAGGCAAGCGGCTTCCTGCATCTGCTGCCTTGCGGGCAGATGCTGCGGATCGGTCGCTGCAATGGGCAAGGCCGAAGCGATCAGCCGGATCGCCTGCAGCGCAAAGCTCTGGGCGATGGCGTTGGCGCGCTGCGCTGTGGCGGCCTCGATGGCGTGCACCAACGCGTCGAGGCCGGTGGCGACGGTCAGGGGCTTCGGCAGCGTCGTGGTGACCTGGGGGTCGAGCAGGGCGACGTTGGGACGCAACTCATCGCCCCAAGCCCAGGACTTGCGCCCCTGCTCATCGGTCAGGACGCAGGTGCGCGTCACCTCTGCGCCGGTTCCGCTGGTGGCCGGGATCATCACGCCGGGCAACTTGCCGTCATATGGATAAGCGCACAGGAGATAATCGCGCACAGGCCGCTCGCCGACGGCGACCGCTGCGATCAGCTTGGCGGTGTCGAGCGCAGTGCCGCCCCCCAGCCCGACGACGGCGACCTCCTCGCCCAGCGCTCGCGCCATCGCAGCGCCCTCCTCGATCGTCGTCGTCCGAGGTTCGCCAGGCGGGGCCAGAAAGGTCTCCACAACCCAGTGCGAAGACAACAGGGCATAGACACGTTGCACCCAGCCGGCGGCGGCCATACCCTGATCGGAAACCAGGAGGATGTGGCGGACGTCGAACCTGCACAGGGCGTCCGGCAGAGCGTCAAGCGCGCCCGGGCCGACGATCAGGAGAGGGAATGGGTCGATAGTGTAATTGGAATTCATTTTAAACGCCAGAGTAGTCGCCTATACGTCGAATCACATCTTCAAATGCCTCACTCCGCCTGCCACTTTACTGCAACCTGCTGTCGGGGCGCAATAGCCCGGCGCAGCTTTTTCGGATGGGCAGACCTGCTCCCTCGCATTCCCCAAGACCCTGCGGGCCATCGAGAACGTGCGGCTGCGAGCCGCCCCTGTTATTGCCAGATGATTTTGTTAAAAATCTGGAGCCTCCCAGAAACAAAGCCAACTGCGTAAGGTGAGCAGTGAGTTCAAAGCAGCTTGTTGATTAAGACACAGTTACGATCAAGCGGCAACGGCGACGCCGCCCCATATTTGTTCGGGACGGCGTCTTTGCAGAGGATTCTTTTTACACGTCCAGCCTCGCCTGATTGGCGTGCGTCTGGATGAAGCGCCGACGCGGGGGGACGCTCGAGCCCATCAGCATGTCGAAGGTGCGGTCGGCCTCCGCTGCGTCCTCGACGCTGACGCGCAGGATCGTGCGGTTGGCTGGGTTCATGGTGGTCTCCCAGAGCTGCTCTTCGTTCATCTCGCCAAGACCTTTGTAGCGCTGCTCCACTTTGACGTTGGCCTCGCCCAGCTCTTTGCGCAAGGCCTCGAGCGCTTTGTCGTCGTAGACGTATTCGCTGGTGCGCTTGGCCTTGCCGTTTTCATGCCGCGTTACGGTGACGCGATAGAGCGGCGGCTGAGCGATGTACAGATGGCCGTTCGCCACCAGCGGCTCCATGTAGCGATAGAAGAACGTGAGCAGCAGCGTGCGAATGTGCGCGCCGTCCACGTCGGCGTCGGTCATCAGGATGATGCGGTGATAGCGCAGGCCGCTAAGGTCGAAGTTTTCGCCGATGTTGGTGCCCAGCGCCGTGATCAGCGCTTGAATTTCCTTGTTGGCGAGCGCCTTGTCCAGGCTGGTCTTCTCGATGTTGAGAATTTTGCCGCGTAGCGGCAGAATCGCCTGGAAGCGGCGGTCGCGACCCTGTTTGGCGGTGCCGCCTGCGCTGTCGCCTTCGACGATGTAAATTTCGCACTCCTCCGGGTTGCGGCTGGAGCAGTCGGCAAGCTTACCGGGCAGGGTGAGGCTCTCCAGCGCGCTCTTGCGGATGACGAGGTCGCGCGCCTTTTTGGCGGCTTCGCGAGCGCGGTAGGCCATACGACACTTCTCGACGATCGCTCTGGCGTCGCGCGGGTTCTCCTCCATCCAGCGCCCCATTACTTCGGCGACTGCGGTCTCCACGTGGTAGCGCACCTCGTTGTTGAGCAGCTTGAGCTTGTTCTGCCCCTCGAACTGCGGCTCCATCACCTTGACGCTGATGATGGCGGTCATGCCCTGCCGCGTGTCCTCGCCGGTGAAGTTCTCCTCCTTGTCTTTGATCATGCCCTGCTTGCGCGCATAGTCGTTAATGATGCGCGTCACTGCCGTGCGCAGGCCGGTGAGATGCGTACCGCCGTCCGGCGTGTTGATCGTGTTAGCGAAGGCGAAGACCGACTCGGCGAAGCTATCGGTATACTGAATGGCCGCCTCGATCTGTGTGCCCTCGACCTCGGTGTCAATGTAGATCGGCTCGTTGACGACCTCGCGGTTGCGGTTGAGATAGCGCACGAAGGACTTGACGCCGCCCTCGAAATAGAAGTTGGTCTCACGCGGCGGGTCCGTCCGCTCGTCGATGAAGGTGATGTCCACCCCACGCGTCAGGAAGGCCATCTCACGGAAGCGCGTCGCCAACGTGTGATAGTTGTACTCCAGCGCCTGGAAGATCGTGTCGTCGCGCAAAAAGGTCTGGATCGTGCCGGTGTCGTCGGGATCGCACTCCCCGATCACCTCCACGTCGGTGACGGGAACCCCGCGCTCATAGCGCTGGCGGTAAATCTTGCCGTCGCGCTTGACCTTCGTCTCCATCCAGGTGCTGAGCGCATTGACGGCGCTCACACCGACGCCATGCAGACCGCCGGAGACTTTGTAGCCGCCGCCGCCGAACTTGCCGCCGGCGTGCAGCTTGGTCATGACGACGGTCACCGCCGGCAAGCCGGTCTGCTTCTGAATATCGACGGGAATGCCAGCGCCGTTGTCCTCGACCGTGACGCTTTCATCTTTGTGGATGATGATGCGGATGCGGTTGCAGCGGCCCTGCATCGCCTCATCGATCGAGTTATCCACCACCTCATAGATCATGTGGTGCAGCGCCTTTTGGTCGGTGCCGCCGATGTACATGCCAGGACGACGGCGCACCGCCTCCAGACCCTCCAGAACCTGAATCTGGTCGGCTGTATAGACCATTTGGGATTTCTTATTGTTCTCGCTCACACAACCCTCCACAGACAGACGAGACGCTTCCCTCGTCAGTTTTGCTCGGTGAAAATGTCCTTATTGAAAGAGTTTCGCATCGCTCGCCAGATAGCGGGTGCGATAAAAAATGAGCAGCGCCATCGCCAGGCCTGTGCCGATATAGGCGTTGACCACGATGGCGGGTGCAACCGTCCACAACGCCAGCGACGACATCTGCAAAAGCAGCAGGGAAATCCCCAGGCTGATCAGTGTGCTCAACGCGATAAAACCAAGGGCGGCGAAAAAATTTCCATGCACGATCGTAAAACTGCGCTGCATAGCGGCGGGCGCCGACAGGTTATCCATTACAATGCCGGCGGTGGCGAAGTAGAGGTAGAAAAAGATGATCAGGCTGAACGCCCCCGACGCCACCGCCAAAAAGGAGCCCAGCGCCGGACTGAAGAGGGTGATGACGCCCGCGCCCACGCTGATCGGCAGATAGATTGCCACAAACAACAGGGCGACGAGCGCAACGAAAGCGATCACCTGGAGCCAGCGCCGAATCACCCCGCTCACAAGCGCACGGGTGGACGCGCCGGCCAGGGCGCCGATCGGCAGCCGACGCGCCAGCAGGCCCAGGTAGACGACGCCGACCAACAGGCCCACCAGACTGAACATCAGCCAAAAAACCAGCGCTTCTCCAGGCGTCTCCACTTCGATCGCCGGCAGCGGCGACGCATGCGCGCCGGCGACCAGCAGGCTAGGCACGTGCAGCAGCGATGTGCTCACCAACGCAGAGAGCAAATTGAAATTCTGACCGAACGCTTCAAGCATGTCGGCGACCTGTTGCGTCAATAACGCTGCATCCGGCGGCATTCCCTCCACGGCGCCCATGGAGCGATACCATTGAGCCAGCTCGCCTGCCATCTTCGCCAGGCTAAAGCGGGGCGCCAACCAAAGCACCAAATCGAGCGCCACAGGAATAATGAGCAACTCCAACCGCCAACCCAAAAATCGAAAGCCCGCCGAAAGACA
Source organism: uncultured Caldilinea sp. (assembly GCA_937928035.1). GTDB lineage: Bacteria > Chloroflexota > Anaerolineae > Caldilineales > Caldilineaceae > Caldilinea. The sequence goes on from CALFWA010000128.1 coordinate 12,112, forward strand.
ATCTATAACGCTCAAACGATCCCAGCTTTCTTTGTTGATTGAATCAGAATCAATCCAACAACTACCCATTATACTATACTTTGCGCCTCACACCGAATTTCGGGCGCCGCAATCGAACGCGTGTTCCGTAGCTGTCTGAACTGAACGCATTGACAACGCTCTGGCGCAGGTCTTCTGATATACTGACTGCACGGCGAACCACAACCATCAAACCTTCTTTGCGTGCGAGCGAGAGGGAACTGAGTCAGGAAACAGGACGTTACTCGCCTAACGTTAGGTCATTTACGAAATCAATCATAAGCAATTTATTTTCAGGAAGTGGCAATGGCTTCATTCATCATTGAAGGACGTCATCCTTTGCGCGGCGCCATCCGGCCGGTCGGCAACAAAAATGCCGCCTTGCCGATGCTGGCGGCCTGTCTGTTGACCGATGAACCGATCACGCTGCACAACGTGCCCTCCATCGGCGACGTCAAGACGATGTTGCGCATCCTGGGGGAGATGGGCGTCGACATCCGGCAATCCGGCAGTACGGTGACCCTCTGTGCGCGCAACGTGCGCACAACCTCGCCCGATCCGATGCTGTTCTCGCAGATCCGCGGCTCGCTCACATTGATGGGGCCGCTGCTGGCCCGGTTTGGCCGCTTTGAGGTGAAAACGTCGGCGGGCGGCGACGACATCGGGCGGCGGCGCATCGACACGCATCTTCAGGTGCTGGGCGCGCTAGGCGCAAAGCTGGCGCAAAACGGCAAGTTTGAGCTGCGCGCCGACGGTCGGCTGCGCGGCAAAGACATTCTGTTGGACGAAGCGTCGGTGACCGCCACCGAAAACGGCTTGATGGCCGCTGCACTGGCGCAAGGCACCACAGTTTTGCGCAACGCCGCCAGCGAGCCGCACGTGCAGGACCTCTGTCATTTGCTGACGCGCATGGGCTGTCGGATCGAAGGCGTGGGCAGCAACGTGCTGACCATCCACGGCTGCGATCGCCTCCATGGCGCCGAGGCGCACATCAGCCCGGATTTCGTCGAGGTCGGCAGTTACATCGGCATGGGCGCCATCACGCCCGGCGAGCTGCGCATCGTCGGCGTGGTACCCGATCACCTGCGCATGATGGAGATGGTCTTCGCAGATCGCCTAGGAGTGCGCATGCATCTGGAGGAAGACTGCTCGGCGCCAGCCAACGAACGCTACACGCTCGTCGTCGAGGAGGAACAGGAGCTGCGCGTGCGCCCGGACTTCGGCGGCGCCGTGCCCAAGATCGACGATGCGCCGTGGCCCGCCTTCCCGCCCGACCTGATGAGCATTGCGCTGGTCACGGCCACGCAGGCGCAAGGCACGGTGATCATCCATGAAAAAATGTATGAAAGCCGCCTCTTCTTTGTGGACAAGTTGATTGCCATGGGCGCGCAAATCATCCTCTGCGATCCTCATCGCGCCGTCGTCGTCGGCCCCAGCCGGCTGACCGGCCAACAGGTGACCAGCCCCGACATTCGCGCCGGCATGGCGCTGGTGCTGGCGGCGCTCGCCGCAGAGGGCGTCACAACGATCGGCAACGTCCAGCAGATCGACCGCGGCTACCAGGAGATCGACGTCAAGCTGCGCGCGCTCGGCGCGCACATCGAGCGGGTGGAGTAGCGCATCCTACGCTGCTTCGTTCTTCGCCGGTTGCGGCTGCAACTCCGCCGGCAAAGACGGTGTTCATTACAGTGCGCCGCTCTAGGGGGCGTTACAATTCTGGTGAAAAAGCAAGGATGGTTGACGCCAAGAGATGGTTAACGACGCGTAGCCGTCGGTGATTGAACGGAGTCAAGCACAGAGGAACCAGATCATGCGAATCGAAAATCCATTCTCACGCGTGGAGCGTTTGAAGCGGGTGAAAAACGTCCCCACCGAACCGGTCGGCGAGCGCGTGCCGCCAGGACAGTTCCTGACCGAGCGCTTTCCGGTGCTGACCTATGGCCCGACGCCTCACTACGAAGACCTGACGAACTGGACGCTGCGCGTCTTCGGCCTGGTGGAGGAAGAGAAGGTCTTCACCTGGGAGGACCTAATGCGCATGCCGCGCAACACGGAGACGGTGGACATCCATTGCGTGACGCGCTGGAGCAAGCTCGACACGACGTGGACCGGCATCCCCTGGCGCGAGTTCATCAAATACTTCCGCATCAAGCCGGAGGCCACCCACGTCATGGTGCACTGCGAGTACGGCTACACCACCAACGTTGCGCTGGATGTGCTCGACGACGACGACACCATGCTGGCCTTCGAGTACGAGGGCAAGCCGTTGGAGCCGGAGCATGGCTATCCGCTGCGCTTGCTTGTGCCGAAGAAGTATTTCTGGAAGAGCGCCAAGTGGGTGCGCGGCTTTGAATTCATGGATCGCGACCGCCCCGGCTTCTGGGAGCGCGCCGGCTATCACATGGAAGGCGATCCCTGGAGGGAAGAACGCTTCGGCTGGTGAGGAGCCATGCGCATTTTTGTGGACCAGATCGGCTGTCGGCTCAACTACAGCGAAATGGAGACGCTGGCCGGTCGGCTGGCAGCGGCCGGCCATACGATCGTCGCCGAGCCGGAGGCTGCGCAGGTCATCGTCTTCAACTCCTGCGCCGTCACCGTCGGTGCGGAACGCGACTCGCGCAAGCGCGTGGCGGCGCTGCATCGCGCCAGCCCGGCGGCGCGCATCGCCGTTACCGGGTGCTGGGCGACGCTGCGCCCCCAGCAGGCGGCGCAGCTCCCTGGCGTGGCGCTGGTCGCCGACAATAGCCGCAAGGAGATGCTGGCGACGCTGCTCGAACCCTGGAGCGCAGAGCTGGACGACCCGGATACGCTGGTGCGCATGCAGCCCGACGGCGTCCCCTTCGTTGGGCCGTCGAGAAACAACGCCTCTGCACGACGGACGCGCGCATTCATCAAGGTGCAGGATGGTTGCAACAACCGCTGCACCTTCTGCATCGTGACGACGTTGCGCGGGGAGAGCCGCAGTCGACCGCTGCGCGAAGTTGTCACGGAAGTGCAGCGCCTTGCCGACGCGGGCGTGATGGAGGTGGTGCTGACGGGCGTGCATCTCGGCAGCTACGGTCGCGACCTGCCGGGCGCGCAGCGCAGCGATCTCAAGGAGCTGGTCGCCGCCCTGCTCACTGACACGGCCATTCCTCGCCTGCGCCTCAGCAGCCTGGAGCCGTGGGAGCTGGCCGAGGGCTTTTTTAACCTGTGGGCGCAGTGGCCGGGGCGACTGTGTCCGCACCTGCATCTGCCCTTGCAGGCGGGAACCGACCGTCAACTGCGCGCAATGGCGCGGCGGTGCACGACCGCCAGCTTTCGCCGCCTCGTGCAGGAGGCGCGCGCCGCCATTCCTGCTCTCATCCTTACCACCGACCTGATCGTCGGTTTTCCAGGAGAAAGCGAGCAAGATTTCGAGGAAGGGCTGGCCTTCGTCGAGGAGATGCGCTTTGCCCACGCCCATCTCTTCCCCTTTAGCCCGCG
>CALFWA010000129.1 GCA_937928035.1 uncultured Caldilinea sp.
GGCTACGCCGACGCCTCCCAATGCCGGCTCCGCAACGTCAGAAGCGTCGTCATCGCCAAGAGGCACGCCGACGCCGCTTGCATCGGCGACGGCGGACGTGCAAACGCCCTCGCCGACGGCGACGCCAACGCCGGTTAATACGCCAACGCCTGTCGAGACGAACCGTATCCCGCCCGAAGGTGCGCACGCCGACGCGCCGGAGCCGGTCGGTTCTCCTGCACCGGAGCCAGCGCTTATGGATGCACCGTCGTTCACGCCGACTCCCTCGACCACGGCGATGGGAGCGCCTTAGCGCTGCACGGAGGGAAAGAAAAGAGCGTAGTTTGCGGTCGGCGGTCCCTGTGGTTCGTCGAGCGCCAATGCAGCGGCGATGTCGAGATGGCGTCCTACAATGTACGGCAGCGGATTCAGTGCGCTGATGTCGACGCCGTGCCCGATCAGCTGCTCTGCGATGGAAGCTTGAATCTTGCCGGCGTTGCGTTGCTCGATCACCAGCGCGGCGGCGCCGGCGACGAAGGGTGCGGCCATTGAGGTGCCGCTCCAGGAGGCGTATCCCGGCGATGCATCGATTTCTGCAGCGTAACCGAGCGGAAAGGTCGAAGTGATGCCCTCCCCGGGCGCCGCCAGCGCAATCCACGGGCCGTAATTTGACCAGGATGTCCGCACCCTTTGTTCATCCACGGCGGCCACTGCGATCACTCCAGGCAAGGATGCAGGACAGGACGGGACGACGCTTGCGTCGTTGCCGGCTGCGGCCACGATGACGACGCCCTGCGCCACTGCGGCGGCGACGGTTTCGGTGAGGGTGCGGGAGTCGCAGTCGGCGCCCAGGCTAAGGTTGATCACATCGGCGCCTTGCTGGATGGCGTATTCGATGGCGTAGGCGAGGACAAAGGTGTTGCCACGTCCCTGCGCATCGAGCACGCGTAGCGGCATGATGCGGGCTGCAGGCGCAATGGCGTGAATGACCCCGGCGACATGGGTGCCGTGCCCCCATGCCGCTCCTGGCCCGATGTCATCTGGCCTGTCTGTGTCGGAGATCATGTCGCTGCTGGCGATAACGTGCAAGGCGTCGACAAGGGCCGGATGCTCGAGGTCCACGCCGGTGTCCAGGATGGCCACCGTGACGTCGGCGCCGTTGACGACGCCGGCGATCGGTGTCAGATTGACCTGCTCAAACGCCCGCTGATTCACATAGTTGCTGTCCTCCTGCGAACCCCATTTCCAGGTGCGATAGGGGAAACCTGTCGGCACGCGACTGACGTGGTTGAGCTCCGCCCATAGAACGCGATCATCGCTGAGCAAGCGCTCTTTCGCATCTTCTTCATCTTCCCGAGTGATGAACAGGTAAATATCCGCCGACGGCAAGATGGCGCGGACGGACATTTCGTGCTTGGCCGCCAACGCCTGCGCTGTGGCTAAGGAGTTGGCAGAGGGTTTCAGGCGCACAACAACTTGATTGGGCTCTGAGTCATCGGGGCGGACGCTTTTTGCGTCCAGGCGACCGTTCGGCAACATGACGCCCTTTGCTTTGAGCCAGGTTCCCGGCTCTGGAAGGCGTCTCTTAAATTTTCTGACGTCGGTTTTGGTCGTCAGCACAATCGTAAGCTGGGTTTGGTCGTCCAGGGTGATAAGCCATTCGCCGACAAATGAAGTGACCGTCTGCGCCAGTTGGCCGTAAATTTCCTGTTCTTCTTCGCCGTAGGCGGCTCTCAGCGGCGCCACCTCTATGGGAGAGGGCGATGGCTGCATTACACCTTGGACACTCTGCTGCGCCGCCCCTTGCACGCCGGCGAGCAGCAGGAGCATCATGGTCAGCGCTGCTCCGGCTGCCATCGTTGCTCGAAAGAGAAGGGATGTCTTTGCAAACCAAGCACTTTGAGCGACTTTAGGCTTCTCATCAAGCGTCGTCTGCATCGGAAAGCTCCTTTCAACGTAGCGAGCGCAGCCAGGCTCTGGTTCAGCCGATGGCTGCGTAAGGCGCCCAGTAATACGGATGACGATGCGCTGCGATAGCTTTTTGTTGCGCCGAGTGCAGGGCGGCGGAAGGCCTCATGCGATGCACGGTCAGGCAGCGATAGAAGTCTGTCATCAGCTCCGTTGCGCTGGCGTCGTGCACATTCCACAGGCTCACAATCAAGTTGGAGACGCCTGCGCCGAGAAAGCCGCGCACGAGGCCGATTGCCTCATCCGCCCCTTGCACGCGCACGGCGCCGCTCTGGCAGGCGCTCAAGACCACCAGTCTCGCCCGCAGCGGCAACCGGTAAATCGTGCGGACATCCAGCCAGCCGTCCGCCAGTTTCAGCGCCGAAAAGAAAGGATTGTCGGAGCGAAACAGCCCATGCGTGGCAAAATGCAACACATCGCAGGCGGCGGCGTTCTGAAGTTGGCTCAACGTGGCCTCAGCATCGATGAACACGCGGGCGTCCTCGAAATAACGGGCGGCGGATTGCACTTCGTTTTCGGTCTGCGGGATCGACGGCTCGCGCAGTGCAAAGCCGGCAAGCGAGTGGAAGCTATTGCTTGGGTTGCGCCGACGACGCTGCACTTCGACGCTGGCGCTAGGCGCATAGCACACTTCAAAGCGCTCCAGCAGATGGCGCTCGCCGTCCCAAAGCGCATGGAAAGGCGTCAGGTGTAGTTCTCCGTAGGGAATAATCAGCAGGCGTTTGGCTTCCAGCAGTGGGGCGAGCGGTGCAATGGTTAAGGCATAGACGCGCTGAAGGGCCGTCCAAGCTCCGCGCAGCAAGCGTTCGTGATGGCGCGCCACGTAGTCGGCGCCGATCTCAACGCGGCCTAGTTGGAAGCGCAGGTCTGCCAGGGCTGCATCAAGGGAGGCGTGTCTGCACAGGCGACGCACAAGCCGCGCCGATGTGCGGTCGACGACGAAGGCCATCCACTCATCGTCGGCTTTATAGTAGACGAGCGCCTGCTCAAATGGTTCAAGTATCGCCTGCAACGCAGTCAACGGCTCCGGCTCAACCTGGACCAACGGGAAGGCAAGACGCCGTTCGATTTGCGCTAGCGCCGCCTCGTGTTGACGAATGGTTTCGGAAAGACGTTGGTCGACGCCGCGGCGATCGGGGTTGTCGCTCAGGAGCTGATTGTAGAGCCAAGTGAGCTGTTGACGCAGGAAGGCGCTGCGTTCGGCAACGGCTGATTCTTGCTGGCCTGCAGCGTGCACTTCAACGATGCTCAGGAGGCGCTCCAGAAGTGTGCGCGCACGGGCGCGTTCAATGACGGCGAACGCATCCGCCAACATTTGCTCCGTTGGCGCCGGCTCATCGAGCAAGGCGAGCGTCAAATCGGCGTAGAGGCTCGCCTTGTCGTCGAGAAAGGCAGTGCGAAATTCTTCGAGAGGCAGCAGGGCGCGCTGACGCTCCACCGTTTCCACCGCCTGCTGAAAGAAGCGTCGCGCCGCGGCGAGATCGCCTGCGCGGCGCGCCAGCAGGCCGCGTGCGTGCAAAATTTGCAGCGCAAGGTGCGGATAGAGGAGCGCCGGCTCGGCGAGCGCTGCGACGTCCGCCAACCACCGCTCTGCCAGAGACAGTTGCTCGTTTGCCGCATCGATCTCGTTGCGACGTAGGGCGAGGCGACAGGACAACAACGCCGCTTCACAGCGCGCAAGCACATCCCAGGTGAGCGCCCGTCCCTGGTTAGGAAGGCTTGCCTCTCGCACCAGCGCGTCGAGCGTCGCCGCTGCGTCTGCTTCCGCGCCTTCCAGCAACGCGGCATGCGCCTGCGCAATGCGCACGCGGTTGAGCCAGTAGCGATTGGCGAGGCTATCGAAAATCTCCGCTGCTGCAGAGAGCGCTGCTTGCGCCGCATCGAGCGCCTCCTCGCGCAGCGCAAGCAATCCCCGGTAATAGTGCGCCTGCGCCATCTCATAACGTTTGCCGGTTTGCTCAAACAGCGCAGCGGCGCGCGCCAAGTCGGCGGCGGCTTCAGGCAGCAGGTTGAGCGAAAGATGGGCAAGCCCCTGCTCTAAAAAGAGGGCGTCGGCGAGCCGCCAGCGTTCTGACGCTTGATCGGGCTCTGCATCTCCGATCAGGTCCTTCTTGGCGGCCTCAAATGTAGCCAGGGCGCTGGCCCACTGACCGGTGCGAGCGTAGAGGTGTCCCAGATTCGTATATGCGCGCCCGCGCTCGATGGAGGCGCCCGCCTCCGTCAACTGTTCGATGGCGCTCTGCAGCACGGCGATTGCCTCCTGGGGGCGGTCGAGATAGCCGTAACAGAGCGCGAGGTCGACGCCGGTCTCCCCGAGCAGCGCCGTCAGATGGAGTCGAAGATCGGCGTCGAGGCTTCCGGCTAGCGCAGACGCCACTTCAGATCGGAGGGTGTTCAGCACCTCCAGCGCTTCGCGGTGGCGCTCCTGATAGGAAAGCACCGTGGCCAGATTTTGACGGGCGGCGAAGCGCACCAGCAGCCGATCGGTTTCGTCCGTCGCCAGGGCGTCCAGCGTCTGAGTCGCCGCCAAGATTGTGCTTTCCGCTTCGTTGAAGCGCCCCTGCATGGTCAGCACCTGGGTCAGGCCCAGGCTGCTGCGCGCCTGCAGGAAAAGCTCTCCCTGCGACTTCCACGCTTTCTGCGCCGCAAGCAGGTTCGCCTCGGCGGCGTTGAGATCGCCGTCCAGGACGTTGAGTCTCGCCTGCGCATAGTGAAGCCACGGCGTCGCAGCGTCAACAGCGCCCGTCTCTCGATGCACCGCCTGCGCCAGCCCCAGGAGACGTAAGGCGTTTGAAGGATCGTCCGCTGCGATTTCCAGACAGTGACGTGCAAGTTGGCCGGCTGCCTCCGCCTGGAGGCGACCAGCATGCTGTAGTTGCGCCAGCGCTTCGGCAAGCGGGAGCCCGGCCAGCGCAAGGACCTCGTCAAGCGACAGCGCCATCTATGCAATCTCCAGCGGATCGATCTCGACGATGGCGCCATCGAGGCGCGTGATGACCGCCCGATAGGCGCCGGGCGTGACCTTCTCCAAATGGAAACGCTCTTCGAATTCCACCGCATGGAGGACGGCTCCTCTGGCGTCGATCAGTTCGAGCAGCGCCGGGATGGATTCCAGCGGCTCGCTGAGCATTTCGCCTTCTATGCGGCGCAACCGGCCCGTGCGCTCCACCATCAGTTCAATCTCGATGTCTCCGGCCCAATAGACTTGACGATAGCTGTTTTGCTCAAATCCGCGCACGCCCTGGAGCGTTGGCTGGAGGCGACTGTCCCAGGTTAGCGCTGC
>CALFWA010000130.1 GCA_937928035.1 uncultured Caldilinea sp.
TGCGAGGCAAGCGCGTCGGCGTCATCGTCTGCGGCGCCAACATCGACTTGAAAACGTTCGCCGAGCAGACGATCGTGCGCGCGCCGTGAGACTTGTCGGCGTTCATGGCATTGGAGGCGTTCGGTTGCTTTGACATGCGCCGTCAACGCGGCGCCGGGAATTTCGATCCATGCGACAAGACGCGCTCAAGCGGGCGTCCCAGCTTTTTCTGATCGTTTTGCTGATCTGCATCGCAGGCATGGCGCTGATCCTGGCGCAGGCGCTGGGATTGGGTTGGCCGGACGCAGCCGGCCTGCACCCGCCGGGGATCGTGGCTGTGGCCTGGAATCGCGAGGTGGCGCTGATCAGCGGGCACGCCGGCCATGACTCCGGCGCAGTCTGCGAAGACGCCGCCGGCGTCGTCACCCTCACCGAGGCGGAGGTCAACGCCAAAATCGCCGGGCTGGCGGCGGAGCGGCTGCGACGCGCCGGCGCCTCCGTTGCGATTCTCGACGAATACGATGCACGGCTGCAGGGACTGCGCGCCGCCGTGTTGTTCAGCCTGCATGCAGACAGTTGCATCGACGCCAGCGGCTTCAAAGCGGCGGTGCATCGCTATTCGGTCATCCCAGAGACCAATCAGCGGCTGCTGGATTGCATCAACACAGCCTATCCCGCCGCCACCGGCCTGCCCCCCCACCCGAACACGGTCACCCACAATATGACCGAATATCATGCTTTCCGACGCATCGCGCCCACTACGCCGGCGGCGATCCTGGAGATGGGCTTTCTGGGCGGCGACCGCACCCTGCTTACCGAGCATGCTGCGCTGGCAGCCAAAGGCGTGAGCGACGCCATCCTGTGTTTTTTAGAAAGTGAGAAGGAAAGAGCCAATGAGCGTTCTCGTTGAATTCCGTGAAATCGACCCCTGCGAAGGCGCGCCCCTGGCTGTGGTTGAGGCCGCCATTGTCGACCTCTGGAATGAGGCGCTGGCGCCTGACATGGCAATTTCGAACGCATTTGTGCGCTATAATCTGCGACCATCGGCGGGCGTCCGGCGTCGCATTTTCCTGGCTTGCGCCGACGATGCGATCATCGGCGTCGCTCTGGCCTCGGCGCTGCACGGAGAGCCCGCCGTCAATCCACACGGCGAAGGCTGGATCGAGCTTCTGGCGGTGGCGCCGGTTTTTCAACGCAACGGCGTCGGGCGTCGCCTGCTGAGCCTTGCAGAGCAGTGGCTGGTTGCAGCCGGTTGTCGCGCCGCACAGATCGGGGGCGGTCTGCGTCCCTTCGCCCCTGGCGCACCGGACACCGGCGTGGCGTCTTTCTTTCAACGCCATGGGTATGCGGTCATCGACACCGTCTGGGATATGGCCGCCAATCTGGCGACGTATCATCCGCCGGACGGCCTGAGCCAGACGCCGTGCGCTGCGCGGCCCGCCGTCCCCGGGCAGGAGCAGATGTTGCTCGACTTTTTGCGCCGCGAATTCCCAGGGCGTTGGCGCTACGAGGCCGAGATGTTTTTGGCCGACGGCGGACGCATCTCCGACTATATGCTGCTGTGGACGGAGCGCGGGCTCGACGGATGCTGTCTGCTGACTTTTCCCGACTCTGTGCGACCGATCGAGCGTTTCTACCCCTATCGTCTGCCCAAGCCGTGGGGGCAGATCGGTTCGATCGGCGTCAGCGCCGACCGCAGGGGACAGGGGCTGGGAAGCGCCCTGCTCGACGCCGGCCTGCGCCGCCTCCATGACAACGGCGTCAACGGCTGCGTCATCGATTGGACGACGCTGATCGATTTTTACGGCAAATTCGGTTTCGAGCGCTATCGGGCGTACCTGATCTTGGGGAAAGCCCTGGAGCCAGAAAGGTGCGCCGATAGAGGCTGAGCGAGGATAGGAAAGGAAGGGACGATGAGCGACGCATGGGAAGATGCACTGCCGCCCGGCAAAAGTTTTCCAATCGGCGCAACAATTCTACCCGGCGGCGTGAATTTTTCGGTCTACTCGCGCAGCGCCACCGGCATCGAGCTGCTCTTCTTTGACAGCGTCGATGACGCCGTCCCGGCGCGCACGATTCGGCTTCACCCGCAGCGCAACCGCACCTTCTCCTACTGGCACGTCTTTGTGCCCGGCGTGCGCGCCGGCCAGATTTACGGCTATCGCGCCTATGGGCCCTATGAACCGCAGCAGGGCTTGCGGTTCGATCCGGAGAAGGTGCTGCTCGATCCATACGGCCGCGGCGTCGCCGTCCCTAAGGCGTACAGCCGCAAAGCGGCCTCTCTTCCCGGCGACAACGCGGCGCAGGCGATGAAGAGCGTGGTGATCGACGCCGACGACTATGACTGGGAAGGCGATGAGCCGCTCCATCGTCCTTTCAACCAGACCATTATCTACGAGATGCACGTGCGCGGTTTCACCCGCCATCCCAGCTCCGGCGTGACGCTGGCCAGGCGCGGGACATACGCCGGTCTGATCGAAAAGATTCCCTATCTTCAGCGCCTCGGCGTCACCGCAGTGGAGCTGTTGCCCATCTTTCAGTTCGACCCTCAGGATGCGCCCGCCGGCCTGGTCAACTACTGGGGCTATTCGCCGGTTTCCTTCTTTGCTCCGCACGTGCACTACAGCGTCAGCGGCGACCCGCTCGGAGCCATGAACGAGTTTCGAGACATGGTCAAGGCGTTGCATCGCGCCGGCATCGAGGTCATCTTAGACGTCGTCTACAACCACACTTCAGAAAACGACGAAGCCGGGCCTACCTTTTGCTTCCGCGGGCTGGAAAATGAGACCTACTATATCCTTGAAAAAGACCGCGCTCGCTACGCCAACTATAGCGGCGTCGGCAACACCCTCAACGCCAACAACGCCATGGTGCGCCGTCTGATTCTTGACAGCCTGCACTACTGGGTCGAAAAAATGCACGTCGATGGCTTTCGGTTCGACCTCGCCTCGATCCTCTCGCGGGATGAAAACGGCGTTCCGCTGGCGTCGCCGCCGATTTTGTGGGACATCGAGACCGACCCCGTGCTGGCCGGCGTAAAGTTGATCGCAGAGGCGTGGGACGCAGCAGGGCTTTATCAGGTGGGCAGCTTTTTAGGCGACCACTGGAAGGAATGGAACGGCAAGTTTCGAGACGACGTGCGCTCTTTCGTCAAGAGCGATTCGGGCATGGTGGAGGTCGTGGCTGCGCGCTTTTTCGCCAGTCCGGACCTGTACGGCTCCGATAATTTAGGACCCGATCAGAGCATCAACTTCGTCACTTGCCACGACGGTTTCACCCTGAACGACCTGGTCTCTTACAACGAAAAACACAACGAGGCGAACGGTGAAAACAACCGGGATGGCATGAACGACAATCGCTCCTGGAATTGTGGGGTCGAGGGGCCGACCGACGACCCGGCGGTGGAACAGTTGCGTCAGCGTCAGATTAAGAACTTTTTTGCCATTACGCTGCTTTCGCTCGGCGTGCCGATGCTGTTGATGGGCGACGAGGTGCGCCGCACGCAGCTCGGAAACAACAACGCCTATTGCCAGGATAACGAGATCAGTTGGTTCGATTGGAGCTTATGTCAGCGTTATGCCGATCTGCTTGAATTTGTGCGCAAGTTGATCCGTTTTCGTAAAGAGTTGAACATTTTTCACGAAGGACACGGCCTGAGCCTGATCGAGCTTTTACACTACGCCCGCATCGAGTGGCACGGCGTGCAGCCCTATCAACCCGACAAGAGCTACGACTCCCGCAGTCTGGCGCTGACGATCCGCGGCCCGACCGAAGCGCTTTACGTGGCTGCGAACTTTTACTGGGAGCCGCTCACGTTTACGTTGCCGCCGCCCCCGCGACGCAGCGTCACCCACTGGCGCCGGGTGCTGGACACGAGCCTGCCGTCGCCTGAAGATTTTTGCGCTCTTCCTCAGGCGCCCTTGTTGGAGACCAACGTCTATTGCGTCCAGCCGCGCACCATCGTCTTGCTTGCCGTTGAACTGGAGGCTCCCAGTCGCAGAGGCGCCGCCGACGCCCCACCGTCTGAAGATAAATAAAAGCGCCGGAAGTGCTTCCGGCGCTTTTATCATTGATAGCGAAGAGCGACGCTCGCTGCGCTGAGGCGCCTATTCGATCTCCACGTCCAGGTCGTCGAGGCCTTCGTCCTCTTCCTCGTCCTCCTCTTCCAGCGCGTCGAAGTCGAGCTCCAGTCCTTCTTCGTCTTCATCGCCAAGGCCGACACCCAGCGGCGGAACGCCGAGTTCGGCGACGCTCTCCAGGTCCTCGAACTCGTAGTCATCCAGGCCCAGGTCGACATCCTCCAGATCGCCCAGGTCCTCGTCATGTTCGACTTCTTCGTCGATCAGGATCTCGACCTCGTCCTCGATGCGAGTCGGCACGATGCGTCGCTTGCTGAAGCCGGTGCCGACCGGGATCAATTTGCCGATGATGACGTTCTCTTTCAGCCCGCGCAGGTCATCGCGTTGGCCACGGATCGCCGCCTCCGTCAGCACGCGCGTCGTCTCCTGGAAGGAGGCCATGGCCAGGAAGCTCTCCGTGTTGAGCGCCGCCTTGGTCAGACCCAGCACCACCGGCTCCGCTTTCGCCGGCCGGCCGCCCTTGGAAATGACATAGTTGTTGATGTCCTCGAACTTAAAGCGATCCAAGAGTTCGCCGGGCAGCAGGTCGGTGTCGCCTGCGGTGCGCACCATCACGCGACGCAGGAGTTGGCGCAGGATCACCTCGATATGCTTGTCGTGGATGCTCACGCCCTGACCGCGGTAGACCTTCTGCACTTCAGAAAGCATGTAGAGCTGCGTCGCCTCGCGACCAGAGATGCGCAGAATCTCTTTCGGATTCTTGGCGCCGTCCGTAAGCTGATCGCCCGCCTTGACCACTGCGCCTTCATCCACGCGCAGTCGGGCGTTGGCCGGCAGCTCCACTTCCCACACCTCGGTGTCTTCGCGGCGGATCGTGGCGATGCGGCCTTCGATGTAGATTTCGCCTTCCATGCCTGCCGCCACCGTCTCCTCGCCTTTGCGGGCGAGGATGGTGTCCTCCTGCACGCGATCGCCGTCGGCCACAATGATTTCAAAGCCGTCGGGGATCGCCACTTCACGGCGCTTCAGGTCGGTTCGGCTGATGCGCAGGATGCGCACGTCGCCTTCGCGCACGATCGACACGACGCCATCGATCTCGGCGATGACGGCCTCGCCTTTGGGCGTGCGTGCCTCGAACAATTCTTCGACGCGCGGCAGACCCTGTGTGATGTCCTCGGCGCCGGCCACGCCGCCGGTGTGGAAGGTGCGCAGCGTGAGCTGCGTGCCTGGCTCGCCGATCGACTGCGCCGCTACGATGCCGACCGCCTCGCCCAGTTTGATGACGCCCCCGCGCGCCAGGTCTTCGCCGTAACAATAGGCGCAGAGGCCAAAACGAGCTTCACAGGTCAACGGCGTGCGCACATAGGCTTTTTCCACCTTGTGGCGCTTGAGCAGCTCCAGCGCCGCCTCATTGATCAGCTCGTTGCGTCGCAGCAACACCTCGCCGGTCTCGGGGTCGGTGACGTCCGCCGCCAGGAAACGTCCCGAGACGCGCTCGCTGAAGGTCTCCTGCATGGCTGCGGATTCTTCGGCCGTGATCCAGATGCCGGCGGTGGTGCCGCAATCTTCCTCGGTGATGATGACATCCTGCGCCACATCGACCAGACGACGGGTCAAATAACCGGCGTCGGCGGTGCGCAAGGCGGTGTCGGCCAGACCTTTGCGCGCGCCGTGGGTGCTCAGGAAATATTCGAGCGCCGTCAACCCTTCGCGGAAGTTGGAGCGAATCGGCAGCGGAATGATGCGTCCGTTCGGGTCCGCCATCAGGCCGCGCATGCCGGCAAGCTGACGCACCGGGTTGATGCCGCCTTTGGTGGCGCCGGAGCGAGCCATAGCGCCCAATCCTTCGATCGGGCTGAGCAACTCTTTGACCGCCTCGGTGACTTCGTCTGTGGCGCGTGACCAGAGCTCGACCGTCTTGTTGTATAGCTCTTCTTCCGTGATCAAACCGCGGCGATATTGCTGCTCCGCCTTTTCCACTTCGACGGTGGTGCGCTCCAGAATTTCCGCCTTGCGCGCCGGCACTTTGATGTCCGAAATGGCGATCGTAATGCCGGAGCGGGTCGCATAGCGAAAGCCGACGTCTTTGATATTGTCCACCGTTTCAGCGGTGACCTGGCGGCCCAGGTGCTTGTAGCAGCGCGCAACGACGGCGTCCATTCCCTTGCGGTCGAGCAGCTCGTTGACGAACCAGAGCTCTTCGGGCAGGGCGCGGTTGAAGATGATGCGCCCCACGGTCGTGCGCATGAGGCGCTCGCTCGGCCAGGAAGCGCCGAGCAAACCAACCTTGCGCAACGCTCTGCGCGTCTCTTCCATCGCCGCTGCGCCAAAGCCGGTGATCTCCTCGATCATCTTGCGCTCGCCCCGGGCCAGATGATCCATCAGCTGACCCACCGTCTGAATGCCGTGTCCCTTCAGCGCGGTGAGCACGCGTTCACTCAGCTCCAGCGTTTCGATGGAGACGTTGTCATATTTGCTCGTGAAGTAGACACGGATAGGCTGGCGCAATTTGATGACGCCCATGGCGTACGCGTACTCCGCCTCCTCCATGCTGGAGAACGTGGGCAGCGTCGCCGTGTCCGCATTTTCGTCCTCGTCGACCGTCAGATAGTAGACGCCCATCACCATGTCTTTGGATGGGCCAACGATGGGTTCGCCGCTGGATGGCTTCAGCAGGTTCTGCGTCGCCAGCATGAGCTCGCGCGCCTCGCGCACCGCCTCGTCGCTGAGCGGCACGTGAACCGCCATCTGGTCGCCGTCGAAGTCGGCGTTAAACGCAGCGCAGGTCAGCGGATGCAACTGGATGGCGCTGCCCTCGATCAGCACCACCTCAAACGCTTGAATGCCCAGGCGGTGCAGGGTCGGCGCGCGGTTGAGCAACACGGGCCGCTCTTTGGTGATCTCATCGAGCACATCCCACACCTCTGGGCTCATGCGATCGACCATGCGCTTGGCGCTCTTGATGTTGTGGGCGAAGTTGTTTTCGACCAGGCGGCGCATGACGAAGGGCTTGAAAAGCTCCAGAGCCATTCTCTTGGGCAGGCCGCACTGGTGCAGCTTCAAATCCGGGCCGATCACGATGACGGAGCGACCGGAGTAGTCGACGCGTTTGCCGAGCAGGTTGCGGCGGAAGCGCCCCTGTTTGCCTTTGAGCAGGTCGCTCAAGCTCTTGAGTTTGCGCTTGCCGCTGCGGCTGACCGCGCGCCCGCGGCGACCGTTGTCGATCAGGCTGTCGACCGCCTCCTGCAGCATGCGCTTTTCATTGCGCACAATCACGTCCGGCGCGCCCAGTTCCATGAGGCGCTTCAGGCGGTTGTTGCGGTTGATGACGCGCCGATAGAGGTCGTTCAGGTCGCTGGTGGCGAAGCGGCCGCCGTCCAGCTGCACCATCGGGCGCAGCTCCGGCGGGATCACCGGCAGCACGGTCAGGATCATCCACTCCGGTCGGTTGCCGCTCTTGCGGAAGTTCTCGACGACGCGCAGGCGCTTGGCGGCCTTTTTGCGCCGTTGCTTGCTCTTAGTGGTGCGCATCTCACGGCGCAGCTCTTTTTGCATCTTTTCCAGATCGAGCTTGGCCACGATGTCGCGCACCGCCTCGGCGCCCATGCCGGCGGTGAAAACGTTGCCCCAACGCTCGGAAAGCTCGCGATAGCGGTTTTCGGTGAGGAGCTGCTTTTCCTCGATCGACTTCAGATCCGCCAGCGCAGCTTCCATCTGACGCCGCACCTCTTCCTGCCGCACCTCGACTTTGTGGCGCAGCGCGTCGATCTGGGCGCCAAGCTCCTGGCGCACATAGTCGCGCTGGGCGCCGATGCGCATGCGAATGTCGGCCTTTTCCGCGTCCGACTCCTGCTGAAGCGCGTCGAGCTTCTTTTGCACGAGATCGTTGATGATCAGATCATAATCTTTCGAAACGATCTCGCCTTTGCGCAGCACAGCCTGGTCGGACCAGGAGAGGAATTTGTCCTCCTGCGCCTTCTTGCCCTCGTTGGTGTGCACCCACGTCTGTAGGCGTTGCGCTTCGGCGATGATCTGGGAAGACGCTTCGTTGATGCGGTCGTTGAGCGTCTGTATGGCGCGCTCCTCCTCCGCCTCGAGCTCGGCGAGCGCCTGCTCGAGTTCGCTTTCCAGCCGCGTCAACTCTTCCTGCACCTCGCTTTCGATGCGCTGCAAGCGCGTCTGAAGCTCTCGCTCATGGCGCTGAATGGCGCGCGAGCGGGCGTCTTCGTTGACGTTGGTGACGATGTACTGCGCAAAATAGAGCACGCGCTCCAGGTGGCGCGGGCTGATGTTGAGGAGAAGCCCCAGACGGCTCGGCACTCCTTTGACGTACCAGATATGGCTGACGGGGGAAGCTAGCTCGATGTGCCCCATGCGCTCGCGACGCACGCGGCTGGGCGCAACCTCTACGCCGCATTTGTCGCAGACGATGCCTTTGTAGCGCACACGTTTGTATTTGCCACAGGCGCATTCCCAGTCGCGCGTCGGGCCAAAGATGCGCTCGCAGAACAGGCCATCGCGCTCTGGACGCAGGGTGCGATAGTTGATCGTCTCGGGTTTGGTGACCTCGCCGTAGCTCCACTCGCGGATGCGCTCCGGTGAGGCAAGGGAAATCTTAATGGCGTCGAAATCTTTGACTTCCATGGTGTCTCCTTGATCTGAACGGTGGGGCGATCGCCCCGCCGAATCATTTCATTGCTCGTTGGCCGCAATTGCTACTCGCTGGCCGTCTTAGTCACCGAACCGGGCAGGTTCAGGCTGAAGCCAAGGCGCGGCATGCTGTCGGCGGTCTCCTCTTTGCCGAAATGGATCGTCTCGCCCTTTTCGTTGATGACTTCGACGTCGAGGGCTAGGCTTTGCAGCTCCTTGACAAGCACGCGGAAGCTCTCCGGCACGCCGGGGCTTTGAATCGGTTCGCCTTTGACGATCGCCTCGTAGGTCTTGACGCGACCGGTGATGTCATCGGACTTGATCGTCAGCATCTCCTGCAAGGTGTAGGCGGCGCCGTACGCCTCGAGCGCCCACACCTCCATCTCG
The DNA here is from genome assembly GCA_937928035.1 of uncultured Caldilinea sp. GTDB lineage: Bacteria > Chloroflexota > Anaerolineae > Caldilineales > Caldilineaceae > Caldilinea. Next base: position 9,096 of record CALFWA010000130.1, read on the forward strand.
CCGAAGCGCTGACCACCGAATTGCGCCTTGCCGCCCAACGGCTGTTGCGTGACCAGGCTGTAGGGGCCGGTGCTGCGCGCATGCACCTTATCCTCGACCAGGTGGTGCAGTTTCAGCATCTGCACGACGCCGACCGTCACGGGCGAATCATACGGCTCCCCTGTCTTGCCGTCGTAAAGGCGCTGTTTACCCGTCGTCGGCAACGGCCAGCCGGTCTTGCGGCTGACTGCCTCGGCATGTTTGTGGAGCGTCTCGTCGTCCAGCTCGGCCAGCGTCGCCGGCTCCGGCGTCAGGCCGGCTTCCCGAAGCATTTCTTCGCCGTGGTAGAGCAGCCATTCCCAAATCGCCACGCGCTGCGCAACGGCGTTGGACTCTGCGCTGGTGCGACGTTGAGCGTAGGATTCGGGCAGAATTTCCTCGGGCGCGTAGCCTCGCTCTCTCAGCCACTCGCGCAACGCAGCGTGTCGCGCATAGGTCTGATTCTGGAAGATCTGCTCGGCATCGTAACCAAGCGGCTCCAACCACTCGATCAGATAGATGAGGCGGGCGTCGTTGTCATCGCGCAGCTCTTCGGGTGCAATGTGTTGTTCGCGCACATGTCGCCACGCCCGGTCGGTGACGTCGCGCCAGGCGCGTTCGATCAGCCAGGCGCGGGCCAGTTCGGCCTCGATCTCTTCCTCGCGGGCGCCGTCGAAGACAGGCGTCTCCGCCTTGAACCCTAGCTGATAGGCCGCCCACCCCAGATGCGCCTCTAAAATCTGCCCAATGTTCATGCGGCCAGGCACGCCGAGCGGATTGAGGATGATGTCGACGGGGGTGCCGTCCTCCAGGAAGGGCATATCCTCCACCGGCACCACCTTGGAGATGACGCCTTTGTTGCCGTGGCGACCGGCCATCTTGTCGCCCTCCGTGAGGCGACGGCGCTGCGCCACGCTGACGCGCACGATCTTTTCCACGCCGGCGGGCAAGTCGCGATGCTCGTCTCGGCCAAAAATCTTGACGTCGACGACCTTGCCGCGCTCGCCGTGCGGGAGGCGCAACGAGGAATCCTTCACTTCGCGCGCCTTTTCGCCGAAGATGGCGCGCAACAGTTTCTCTTCCGGCGTCAGCTCGGTTTCGCCTTTGGGCGTGATTTTACCGACCAGAATATCGCCCGGCGTCACTTCGGCGCCGATGCGAATGATGCCGTCCTCGTCGAGGTCTTTCAGCGCGTCTTCGCCGACGTTCGGGATGTCGCGCGTGATCTCCTCCGGCCCCAATTTGGTCTCGCGTGCGTCCACCTCGTGCTTTTCGATGTGAATCGAGGTGTATTTGTCTTCCTGCACCAGCCGCTCGCTGACGAGGATCGCATCTTCAAAGTTGCCGCCTTCCCAGCTTAGATAGGCGACGATGACGTTCTGGCCCAGCGCCAGCTCGCCGCCGTCTGTGCTCGAAGAGTCCGCCAACACGTCGCCGGCTTTTACAATGTCGCCCTTGTAAACGACCGGACGCTGATCGATGCAGGTGCTCTGGTTGGAGCGGTTGTACTTGCGCAAATGATACACGCGCCGCGTGCCGTCGCGCTCCTGCACCGTAATTTGATCGCTGGTGACGCTGATCACCTCCCCGTCATTCCTCGCCACCACGACCTGACCGGAGTCGACCGCCGCCTGATATTCCATGCCGGTGCCGACCAGAGGCGCGTCTGGGCGAATCAGAGGCACGGCTTGGCGTTGCATATTGGAGCCCATCAAGGCGCGATTGGCGTCGTCGTGCTCCAGGAAAGGAATCAACGCCGCAGAAACGCCGACGATCTGTTTAGGTGAGACATCCATATAGCGAATATTGTTCGGATGCTCGAATTTGAAATCTTCAGCCTGTCGGGTCGAAGGCCGGTTGTTGAGAAACTCGCCCACTGCGTTCAACGCAGATGAGGCCTGCGCAATGGGCGCCGTCTCCTCTTCGTCCGCCGTGAGATAGACTACCTCTCGGCTCACGAAGGGTTTGACGCGCACGCTCTCCAACCCAAGTCCGGCGATGCGCTGGGCAAGCGCCTCATCGACAACCTGACCGCGCGCAGCCACCGTCTCATTCGTCGCCGGGTCAATCACGTCTGCGTCGAGCGTGTGTCCCACCAGCGCAGAGGCCTCACCAGGGGAAATTTCTTTTAAGACCTTGCGATAGGGCGTCTCGATGAAGCCGTATTCATTGACGCGCGCATAGGTGGCCAGCGAACCCATCAGACCGATGTTGGGGCCTTCGGGCGTCTCGATGGGACAGATGCGACCGTAGTGCGAAAAGTGGACGTCGCGCACGTCGAAACCGGCGCGCTCGCGGCGCAGGCCGCCGGGGCCAAGCGCGCTGAGACGCCGTTTGTGCGTCAGCTCCGCCAGAGGATTGGTCTGATCCATGAACTGACTGAGCTGACTGCCGCCGAAAAACTCACGCGTGGCCGCCACTACGGGCCGAATGTTGAGCAGACTCAACGGTGTGACCTGGTCCGGGTCGCGGATTGACATGCGCTCGCGCACCACCCGCTCCATGCGCAGCAGACCGATGCGCAGCTGATTCTGGATCAGCTCACCCACCGTCTTCACGCGGCGATTGCCGAGATGATCGATGTCGTCGGGGCGTCCCTGACCGTTGTTGATTTGAATGATGCGTTTGATGACTGCAACAATGTCATCGGGGGTCAGCACGCGTGCAGCGCCACCTTTGGACTGAATGTCCAGGCCAAGCCGGCGATTCAGCTTGTAGCGCCCCACCTTGCCCAGGTCATACCGTCGATCCGAGAAGAAGAGGTTCTGCACAAAATTGCGCGCGTTGTCCAGCGTAGGCGGATCGCCCGGCCGTAGCTTTTTATAGAATTCCAACAGCGCATTCTCAACGCCGAGAGCTGAGTCGCCCGTGGGATTGCTGGTGACGTCGCGTTCGATGGTCGATTGAATGTAAGGGTGCTCCAGGTTCGTATCGACGTCGGCGAAGAGCGCGCGGATTTCATCGTCGGTGCCAAAGCCAATGGCGCGCAGCAACAGCGTGACCGGCAACTTGCGCTTGCGATCGACCTTGACGCTGATGATGTCGCGCCGACTTGTCTCGAACTCTAGCCATGCCCCGCGGCTGGGGATCAACTTGGCGCCAGCCAGATCGCGTCCGGTGGTGCGATCGGTCTCCACGGTAAAATAGACGCCCGGCGAGCGAATCAGCTGGCTGACAACGACGCGCTCGCTCCCATTGATGATGAAGGTGGCGGCGTCGGTCATCATCGGGAAATCTCCCATGAAGACTTCCTGTTCGCTCACTTCGCCGGTCTCTCTGTTGACCAGGCGCACTTTGACCCACAGCGGCGCAGAGTAGGTGATGTCGCGCTCGCGACACTCCTCCACCGGATATTTGGGCTCGGCGAAATAATAATCGCCAAAATGCAGCTCGAGGTTCTTGTTGAAGCTGACGATGGGTGAAATCTCGTCAAACAGCTCTCGCAGCCCCTCCTTCTTAAACCACTCAAAACTGCGGATTTGCACTTCGGTCAAACGCGGCAAATCGAGGATGGTGGGGATTCGCGCATAGCTCTTACGGCGCACGCGGTTTGCCTGCATGGTCACATCGGTCCCGTTTGCGGATTGGCTCATGGATTCCAGCTCCTTGATTGGCCTAAAAATGACAATAAGACACCAGCGCAGATAGCCGCCAGCACCCGCATCTCTGCGGTGCGCCACCATCTACAACCGGGTGTCTTCGACTCGACACAATAACTTCAGCCGTATATCAATTGTACAAAACAAAAATCAGGTGATGTGCGGCGAGAAGACGATTTCCATTCCTTCCTCCGCTCGCACATTCACCTGAACTCCT
>CALFWA010000131.1 GCA_937928035.1 uncultured Caldilinea sp.
TGTTGAAACTTTGCCAGGAACGCAACGTCGCCGTGCAGACGATCAAGGCGATCACGCGCGGCCCGTGGGCGACGGCGGAGCGCACAAGCCCCGTCTGGTATCAACCCCTTGAAGATCAGCGCTCCATCGACCTGGCCGTGCACTGGGTGCTCGGTCGGCCGGGCATCTTCCTCAACACGGTGGGAGACGTCCGCCTCTTGCCCAAGGTGTTGGACGCCGCCGCTCGCTTCGAGCGTCGCCCAACTGACGAGGAGATGAAGGCGCTCGTGCAAGAAGAGCGCATGTCGACGCTCTTCGTATAAAATTGCACGCTCGACGGAGGGTCGGCGTGGCCGCAGCCGGATGATTTTTATGGGGAATGGAGTATGTGCGGAGGGGAGCGATTCCTTTTACTTTTCAAGGAGGGCCAGACTCAATAGGGCAATGAGAGAGGGGCGGTCTTCGGATCGCCCCTTCGACGTGTGCGTCACTCCTCTGCTGGCTCCTCGCCATGAGGACGCACCATCAGAACCGGCTTATTGACGCGAGCGACCACATACTGGGCGACGCTGCCGAAGATGAGCTTCTGAAGACCGGTGCGCCAGTGTGTGGTCATTGCAATCAGGTCGATCGGATGGTGCTCCACAAACTTGACGATTTCCTCCCCTCGATCGCCAAAGCGCACTTCGACGTCGACTTCATATCCCGCCTCTCGCAGCAGATGAACGTCGCCCGCCAGTTCGCTGCGCACTTCCGCCACTGCGCTTTCCCATTCCTGGCTGGCATAGATCGGGTGGCGCGCCAGCGTCACATCGCGCTCCGAGGCGAACGCCGTGATGGCGACGTCGTAGCCTGTGGGCCGAGGAGGAAGCGGTGTGTGCCCTTCAGGCGGGGCGCCCACGCGCAGCAAAATCAGTTCAGCTCGTTCAGGCGGGAAAAATTTGATCAGGTGCGGATAGATGTGGCGGCAAAAGGTGGAGCCGTCGTTCGGAACCAGGATGCGAAATTTGGTCATGGCGCAATCTCCTTCGATCAGCCATCGCAAGCGCCTGCTTGAGGTGCACATCGATCCGCCTCGTCCTTGAGGCACGCATATTCACTCCTCATTTAAGGATAACATGATTTATTCTCGATCGCCCTGTACGCCTGTCCCCCTTCCTGCGTGACATCGCTCCCAATTGCCGCAAGCCCACAGTAGGTGGGCTTGCGGTCGGCTCGCAAAACATCAAAGGTGCTTCGGCTGGAGGCTCTATTGCGCATTTCAGTGGACGGAGACGAACTGCTCCTCTTCCGTAGAGCCGCTGAGCGCGGTGGTGGAGGCGGCGCCGCCGGTGACCGTCAATTGCACTTCATCGAAATAACCGGCGCCGACAAAAGTCTGGTGTTTGACGGCGGTGAAGCCGAACTCGCGCTCCATGGCAAATTCTTTCTCCTGGAGGCGCGTGTAGGCGGCCATGCCTTCGTCTCGATAGGCGCGCGCCAACTCGAACATAGCGCTGTTGAGCGAGTGAAAGCCCGCCAGCGTGACGAACTGGAATTTGTAGCCCATCTCCCCCAACTGCTCCTGGAAAGTCGCAATGGTCTTTTCGTCGAGGTTGCGGCGCCAGTTGAAGGAAGGCGAGCAGTTGTAGGCCAGCATTTTGCCTGGGAATTTTTCGTGGATGCCCTGGGCGAACTCGCGCGCTTCACCGATGTCCGGTCTGGAGGTTTCACACCAGATCAGATCGGCGTAGGGCGCATACGCCCGCCCGCGCTCGATAGCGTACTCGATGCCGCCTTTGATGTAGTAGAAGCCTTCAATGGTGCGGTCTCGACTGACGATGAACGGCTGATCGCGCGGGTCATTGTCGCTGGTGATCAGCTGCGCCGAATCGGCGTCGGTGCGGGCAATCAAGAGCGTCGGCGTCCCCATCACATCGGCCGCCAGGCGCGCGGCCACCAGCTTGTGGATAAACTCGCGCATTGGCACCAGCACCTTGCCGCCCATGTGGCCGCATTTTTTGGCCGAAGAGAGTTGATCCTCGAAATGGACGCCGGCCGCCCCCGCCTCGATCATGGCGCGCATCAGCTCGTAGGAATTGAGCGCGCCGCCAAAACCGGATTCGGCGTCGGCGACGATCGGCGCCATCCAGTAGCGGCCATGCTGACCATTCATATGGTCAATCTGATCGGCGCGCTGCAGCGCCTTGTTGATGCGCCGCACCAACGTGGGCACGCTGTCGACCGGATAGAGGCTCTGGTCTGGGTATGTTTCGCCCGCCGTGTTGTTGTCCCCCGCCACCTGCCAACCGCTGACATAAATCGCCTTCAGACCGCCCTGCACCATTTGCACGGCCTGGTTGCCTGTCAGAGCGCCCAGGGCGCGGATGAACGGCTCGCTGTGCAGCAGGCTCCAGAGTCGCTCGGCGCCCATGCGTGCGAGCGTATATTCGATCATGAAGCTGCCCCGCAGCCGCAGGACCTGATCTGCAGTGTAAGGACGTTCGATGCCGGCCCATCGCTGCAACGTGGTCCATTCTCGGGTCATCTGTGCGGCAAGATTCTGCTCGTGCATGGCTTTTTCTCCTCCTGCTTTAAACATGATGCAAACTCTCGGCGCCGGCTCTGAAACTGAACAAACTTGTACACCGGACGAACCCTGTGCGAGGGGACGTTGCAGGGGAACAACGCCCGATTGCATCTATCTTGCAGAAGAGGAGTTGCACTGCGGTTGCAGTGAAATGAAATGTTTCAAGAGGATGGCGCGTTCACGACGAGCAGCCGGACGTCTGTAGCCTGGACGCCGCGCTCACTCTCCTGAACGCTGAACTCCACCAGATCGCCCGGACGGGGGAGGCGCTCTCCCCGCACTGCGCTGCGATGCACATAGATTTCCGGTTGCCCAGTGCGAACGATAAATCCGTATTGTTTGCGTCGGTGAAACCATTTCACCAACCCGCGCTCACGCCCCGGCGCAGGCATGATCTGGCGGCAGCCCGGACAGTAGCGAGGCGCAACGGCATCGGGTTGTCTTTGTTCCTCCTGCGTCCACAGGAAAGAGATCCCGCAGCGAGCGCAGTACAGCTCTTCATCCCGCCATTCCAGCTTCGCCATCTTGCCTTTTGCCCTTCAAATTTGACATTTCCTCGTTCGCTTGTTACCCTTGATATGACAAGGCGACGTAGCCAAGTGGTAAGGCAGGGGTCTGCAAAACCCCGATCGCCGGTTCAAATCCGGCCGTCGCCTCTCTTTATTTTTTCTAATAAAGGCTTCCCGCCGTACAGCTAAAACCAACGCCGATCAAAGACATTGATTCAAATCGTCATCGTAGACTCACCCCGATGTCGGCGCCGCTGGGAATCTTTTTGCGTTTGCCGAAATCTTTCTCCGTGCTTTCGGGGTGAATCACAACGTTGCGGCCGATCACCATTCCCTCTGGAATGACCGAATGCTCGCCCACCAACGTAAGGCCGGTGTTGAGCACGGATGGCATGGCTTTGTTGGCGGTGTTGTCATCGCCGTCGCCGACACGCGCACCTGCGCCGATGCGCACGCGCTTGTCGATGACGCAACGATCGAGGATAGCGCCCGCCTCGATAACCGTGTCGGCCAACACTACGCTGTCGCGGACCACCGCGCCTTCGGCCACGCGCACCCCCGGCGAGAGGATGCTGCGCTCGACGACGCCGTCCACCCAGCAGCCGTTGGAGATCAAGCTGCCGCCGACCTGCGCGTTGCCTCCGATTTTGACCGGCGCCCGCTCCTCGCTGCGCGTGTGCACCACCCAGTCCGGGTCATAGAGGTTGAGCGCCGGGTCTTCGGCCAGCAGGCTCATATTGGCCTCCCAGTACGCCTGGACGTTGCCGACGTCGGCCCAGTAGCCCGGGAATGCATAGGCGCGCACGCACCATCCCTGAGCGATCATGGCGGGCAGCACGTCTCTGCCGAAATCGAGATACTCCTCGTGCGCCTGGAGCGTTTCCATCAGCAAATTCTTGCGGAAGACGTAGATGCCCATGGAGGCAAGCGTCTCGCGCGAGCGTTTGGGTTTTTCGCGAAAGTCGACAATGCGATCGTCGGGGCCGAGCGTGACGATGCCGAAGCGGTGCGTCTCATGCGGATTGACCCGGCGCACGGCCACCGTCAGGTCGGCGTTGCTCTGAATGTGCTGGCGCAACATCGGGCGATAGTCCATCAGATATATGTGGTCGCCGGCCAGGATCAAAACGTGCTCTTCATCCTGCTGGACGACAAAGTCGAGGTTGCGACGCACGGCGTCCGCCGTGCCCTGCTGCCAATCGCCGTAGCGCCCGCCGCGATAGGGTTGCAACAGGCGCACGCCGCCTTGTGCGCGGTCTAGGTCCCACGGTTTGCCGATGCCGATGTGATCGTTGAGGCTGCGCGGCTTGTATTGCGTGAGGATCGCCACGTTGAAGATGCCGCTGTTGACGCAGTTGCTGAGCGGAAAATCGATGATGCGGAACTTACCGCCGAAAGGCACGGCGGCTTCGGCGCGCACCTCGGTCAGGACGCTGAGCTCTTCGCTGGAGCCGCCAGCCATAATCATTGCAAAGGCGTTTGCCATATGTTCACCTCGCTTGACTAACTGTGAGGGGAGAACGGCGCTGCCGGTGCGCCCCTTGCACAGAAATGAGCCTTGAAAAATTAGATTGTCTTGCCGTCCGGTACAATTCTATCCGGTGGAAAATCCGATTCGTCGCGCCTGCTGTTGATTAATACGTTGCGACCGATCTGAGCGCCGTCCGGAATATAAGCGCCTTTGCCGACGACGGTGATCCCTGCAAAAAGTCGATCGGGCATCTGTTCGTTGGGCGTCTCTTTGTTGCCCACGCCGACGATGGCGCCCGCGCCCACCACCACTTTTTTGTCGATTACGACGCAATCCAGCCGGGCGCCGGGGCCCACCCAGGTGTCGTTCATGACGACACTGTCCTGCACCACTGCACCGGGGCTGACATAGACGCCGGGGCTGAGCACGCTGTTGACCACCAGCCCGCGAATGATGCAACCGTTGGAAATCATGCTGTTGACGATTTTGGCCTGCGGGCCGATTTTCACCGGCGGACGCTCTTCAGATTTGGTGAGGATCGGCCAGTTGTCGGTGTAGAGATCGAGCGCAGGCGAAGGCCCCAACAGCGCCATGCTGGTCGACCAGTAGGCGTCGATCGTGCCGACGTCCACCCAATATCCCTCGAAACGGTAGGCGTAGACGCGATCGCCCGCTGCGATCATGGCCGGAATGACGTCCTTGCCGAAGTCGTTGCGCGGCTTCTCCGGCCGCCCTTCGCTGAGCCGACGTTCGAGCGTGTTGGCGTTGAAGACGTAAATGCCCATCGAAGCCAGGTTGCCCTTGTCTCGATCCTTGGGCTTTTCATAAAATTCGACGATGCGCTGCTCCTCGTTGACCACCATGATGCCGAAGCGGTGCGTCTCCTCGAGCGGCACAGGCATCACGGCGATGGTCAGGTCGGCGCCTTTTTCCAGGTGATAGTCGATCAACGGACGATAGTCCATTTTGTAGATGTGATCGCCCGACAGAATCAACACGTTGTCGGCGCGATTTTCATGGATAAAGTTGAGATTCTGATAAATGGCGTCCGCCGTGCCTGCGTACCAATACTGCCCCTGTCGTGCCTGATAGGGCTGCAACAGGCGCACGCCGCCGCGACTGCGATCCAGGTCCCACGGTTTGCCGATGCCAATATGATCATGAAGGCTGTGCGGGCGATACTGTGTCAACACGCCCACCGTGTAGATGCCGCTGTTGACGCAGTTGCTGAGCGTGAAATCGATGATGCGGAACTTACCGGCGAAAGGCACGGCCGGTTTGGCGCGCTCCTCGGAAAGCACCGTAAGCCGCGTGCCCTCGCCCCCGGCCAGAATCATAGCGATTGTTCTCATGGCCTTCCTTCCTGTTGAAGTGTGCATCTGGAAGTCTACGCTATCCATTGTAGAAGAAACAATGCGATTCGACAACCTGATAACAAACCGACAAGACCGAACGCCACCGACCTACCTGCGTTGCGCAAACGGCGAATCGCTCGAAGCGCCAGGCCCAAAAGCCAGAGTGCGCTGTTTGCTTTCCCGGCACAGCAGTGATACGCTGGCCCCATGACGCATGAGGATCGCACTCGCTGGAACGAACGTTATGAGAGCGGCGATGCGCCTGTCGAGGCCAGGCCCAACCGGTTTTTGGCAGCGCATGCACAGATCATCGACGATGTGGCGACGGCGCGTCGTCGCATCGGAGGAACGCCTGTTGCGCTCGACCTGGCCTGCGGCGCCGGCGGAACCGTCCTCTGGTTTGCGCAGCGCGGCTGGCGTGCTGTCGGCGTCGATGTGAGCGACGCTGCGCTGGCGTTGGCGCAGGAGGCCGCCGAACGCCTGGGCGTCGTTGAGCGCACGGCGTTCATCCACGCCGATCTGGATGTGTGGCGCCCACCGGCGAATTCTTTCGACTGCGTCACCTGTTTTTATTTTCTGGATCGTCGGCTGTGGCCATGGCTGCGCGTCGCTGTCCGTCCAGGAGGGCTGCTGGCCATGCAGACCTTTCATCGGGGCGCGCTCAAAATTCGTCCTAATGCCAACCCCGACTATTTGCTGGAAGAAGGTGAGCTGGCCCGACTTGTCAGCTGCTGGGGCTGGAGGCTGCTCGCTGCGGCGGACGGCGAGATCGCCCAAACCACGGAAGCCATTCTGGCGCAGCGCCCGGAATCCATAGAATCATGAATGAACCGAGCAAGAGCTGGCCGTGTTGCGTGTTTTGCGGTACGTGTTTTGTCACGGAACACGCAACACGCAGCACATCCAATAACTCACAGAGAAGAAAGAACAACCATGAAACAAGACCTCGATCGCCTGATGCAAGAACGCAATCTCGACGCTTTTCTGGTGCTCGGCGACTCCGCCGGAAATCCGGTCATGAACTATCTGACGCGCGGCGCGCACCTGGAGCGCGCGCTGATCGTCAAACGGCGCAACGGGCCGCTCACGCTGATTCACGGCGGCATGGAGCGCGACACGGCGGCGCAGACAGGGCTGCGGCTGATCGATCGCGACGCCGTCTATAATCCGATGCGCTATTTGCAGGAGCACGGCGGCGATGAACTGGCGGCGCAGGTCGCCTATTTTGTGGACGTGATTCGCGATGAAGGGCTGCAGGGACGCTTAGGCGTCTACGGCATGTTCGACGCCGGCGCCGCCATGACGCTGTTGAACGCTCTACAGGCCCAGGTGCGCGACGTCGAACTGGTGGGCGAATTCGGCCGCTCCCTCTTCAGCCTGGCGCGCGAGACGAAAGACGCCGACGAAATTGCAGAGATGGCGGAGGCGGGACGACTCACCAGCTTGATCGTCGGCGATGTTCAGGAGTTTATTCGCAGCCACGCCGTGCGCGGAGAGGTCGTGGTCAAGACCGACGGCGAGCCGCTCACCGTCGGCGACGTGAAGGCCTTTCTGCGCGTGCGCGCCCTTCATTATGGTCTTTTTGAACAGGGCGACACGATCTTCGCTCAAGGAAGAGAGGCGGGCGTGCCGCACAACCGCGGGACAGAGTCCACGGCGCTGCGGCTAGGTCAGTCGATCATCTTCGACATCTTTCCTCGCACGGGCAGCGGTTATTATCACGACATGACGCGCACCTGGTGTCTCGGCTACGCCACCGATGAGGTGTATGCTGCCCATAAACAGGTCAAAGAAATTTTTGACCGAGCGATGGCGGCGGTGAAGATCGGCCTCCCCTGCCGAGAGTTGCAGGCGATGACGCTCGACTATTTCGAGGCGAAGGGGCATCCGACGGCGCGCACCCATCCCGGCGGCCATAACGGCTATGTGCACAGCCTGGGCCATGGCGTCGGTCTGGACATCCACGAAGAGCCGCGGCTCAGCATCGCCCCGGGAAACAACACGCTGTTGGCGGCGGGGCATGTGGTGAGCGTCGAGCCGGGACTGTACTATCCGGAGCGCGGCTTCGGGGTGCGCATCGAGGACACCATCGCCCTGCAACCCGACGGCAGTGTGCGCAACCTGACGCACTTTCCCTATGACCTGGTGGTGCCGATGGGATGAAAGTTCAGAGGAACTGAGACGTCGCCGACGTCTTTCCAGAAGTTGCGAGCTTTTAACAGAGCTTTCATGTAATGCGCAGGCGCCGCAGCGAGCAGCGTTCCCTTGGGATGTCTACAACCCGGCGATCTGTGGGGGTGCGGCCGGGAGCCGCGCCCCCAACAGGAATTGCGGATGATTTCGTGAAAGCGTATTGAGCTTTTGAGCAGGCGAATCTCCCCTACTCGTTGATCCGGACAAAGTCGGCGTTGATCCAGCCGCCTCTTTCGCCGAAGTCGATCTTCACCCAGGCGCCATCGGCGGAGCGTTCGAGCAGTGTGTAGGTTTCCCCGTCGTTGACCAGGCCGATGATGCTGCCCATGGCGCCCGGTTGAGAGCGCACGATGACGCGCGAGCCTCCGCTGACGATGGTCACCGTTGCGCTGACGGACGCCTCTTTAGTGGGCGCCGGCGTGACGGCAGGCATTGGCTCCTCCGCAGCCTCTTCGGTGGGGACGGGCGTCGCCTCTTCTGCGGGTTCCGGCGTGGCTGCGGGCACTGGCTCCTCCACCGCTTCTTCGGTGGGGGTGGGCGCAGCCTCTTCGGTCGGTGCCTCCTCTTCAGCTGGGCGCGCAGGCTGGGCGATCGGCGAGCCCTCGAAGGGCGCCGCGCCGTAGGGCAACGCTTCGGCGCCGGTGACTACGGCGATTGCCGTCTCGAGGAGCGGGTCGCCCTCGGCGAAGAGCGTCTCTGCTGTTACGGGCACGCGCACCGTGGGCGGCACGCCTACGCCTTCGATGATGAGATTGCCTTCCATGTCGACCGGCCGACCGATCGAGATTTGCAGGTACTCGAACTCCGGCATCAGGAAGAGATTCTGCGAGCCGCCCAGCCCGGCGGTGGGATAGTGGGCCACGACGTCGGCGCGATCTTGTTGCGTCATGGCGTAGGTGAAAAATTCACAGGCGCTGCCGCAGTTCGGCCCGGTGATCACCGCCACCGGACCTCGATAGCGTAGACTTTCATCGGGCAGGTAGAAGCGGTCGATTTGATCTGGGTCGAAGTAGAAGTCGCCCAGGCTTTCGTCGTAATAGCCGGTCTGGCCCAGCTCCAGCGGCTCGTCGAAGAAGTAGGCCGCCATCTGGTCGGCCAAAAAGCCGCTGCCCCCGCCATTTTGACGCATGTCGATGATCAGGCCGGGCGTCTGGAAGCGGTTGAGCGTCTGCATCATGCGCTCCCACAGTTGCACGGTGAGCAGCTCGTTGTCGGAGAAGCTGTAGATTTTGACGTAGCCCAGCCCGTTGTCGAGCAGACGGAACTCGACGGGCAGCTCGGCGCCGGTGCGCCCCACGTTGAACGATGAGATGCGGAAGCTCTCGCTCTCAGCCTCGCCGGTGAGCATGACGGTCTGCACTTCTTCGTCGCCGGGATTCTTAAAGGTGATTTCGACCTCTTCGCCGATGGGTGCGCGCGTGGCGTAGCGTAGCTGCTGGAGACGGCGCACATGGTCAGTTGAGAAGGGCGAAGAGAAGGGCACGATCGAATTCACGTAGTCGTCGATCGGCTGCCCGTTCCAGGTGAGAATTTCGGCGCCGAGCTGAATACCGGCGCGATCGGCGGGGCTGTTGGGCGTGACGAAGTTGACGATCGTGCGGCCGTCGTCGAGGTCTCGAATGGCGATGCCGACGCCGCCGCGCGTTGCCTCGATGAAGTCTTGCTGGATAAACGGGCCGCTCAGGTGACCGTCCGGGATCGACCAGATGAAATCGCGCAGCGCACGACGGTAGGCCAATGCGTCGTTGTTGGCCTCAGCTTCCTCGAAGCGAGGGCGAAACTCGGCGGCTTTGGCGTCCCAGTCGATGCCCTTCAGTTCGGTGAAGGCGTACTTGCGGCGGAAGAGATCGATCATGGCGTCGAAGGCTTCGGTGTAGCTCAGGTCGGAGAAGTCGTCGAGCGTCAGGCTCTCCGGCTCGATCAACACCATCTCCGGATAGCGCGAGCGGTCGAAGGTGAAGGGGTCGGTGTCCAGATCGACGACCGTGTAGCCGGCGGGCAGGCGCACGATGGGGTCGTCTGCGGTGAAGAGCTTGCCGTCCTCGCCGAAACCGCTGGGGAAGCCCTGTTGGTCATCCGGCGCCCACACGATCAACTTGCCGCCGATGATTTCGCCTTTGCCGCTGGGGTCGGTGGCTGCGCGCGTGGTGGCGAACGCCGTCGACCAGCCGCCGCCGCTCTGATCGCGCTGCTCCAGGAAAGGATCGCCGAAGATGTTGGTCCAGTAGGCGATGGCGAAGACCATGACGCCTGTGTTCTTGCGGCCGTTGTTGTCGACGTCGCGCAACGTGCCCTGCGGTTCAATCGGCAGCGAGAGGGTCCATTCAAAGGGCGGGTCGAAAAAGTCGCCCAGAATTTGACCCAAAACCTGTGATTCCTTGGGGAAGATAAAACCTTTATTGCGATCGATGAAACCCGCCTGATCTTCGAGCACGATCAGCGGCTGGGCGACGCCCAGGGCGACCAGCGGATTGCTGTAGTCCATGGTCCCGCGCACGATGACGGGGCCGCCTTCATCGTTGACAATTTCGGCCAACGGCGGCTCCTCTTCCTGCGCATGCAACAGGAAGACCGGCGTCAACACGAACGCCAGCAGCAACAGCGCCGTCAGCAACGAGCGGGTGCGATTCATACCTGCCTCCCTCCTGGTGTGGAATGAGAATGATTCCCAGAACTTAGCCGTGAGCGTTCATAATCGATGACGTCGTCGAGGATTTGTGTGAGTGTGTATTTAGGCGTCCAGCCGATGGCGTTGCGAATTTTGGTTGTGTCGGGAACGCGGCGTTGCATATCTTCAAAGCCAGGAGCGTACGCCTCACTGTAGGGAATGTACTGAATCGGCGAACGGCTGTCTGTGCGTTCAATCACGGTTTGGGCAAGCTCGGTGATCGTCACCTCGTGGCTGCTGCCGATGTTGTAAATTTCCCCCGCCGTAATGTCTGGTCGGTCGAGCAGGTCGATGATGGCGCGCACCGTGTCGCGCACATGGCAAAAGCAGCGAGATTGCGTTCCGTCGCCGTAGACCGTCAACGGTTCATTGCGCAGCGCCGCCTGCACGAAGCGCGGCACCACCATGCCGTAGCGACCGGTCTGACCTGGCCCCACCGTGTTGAAGAAACGCGCAATCGTGACCGGCAGGCCGAACTCCCGATAGGCCGCCAGCCCTAGAAACTCGTCGAGCAGCTTGCTGGCCGCATAGCTCCAGCGGCTGCGGCTCGAAGCGCCGAGCAGCAAGTCGTCCTCTTCAGAAAAGGGCGCCTTGACGCCTTTGCCGTAGACTTCGCTGGTGCTGGCCAGCAGCGTGCGACAGCGATAGCGTCGCGCCGCCGCCAGCACGGCGTGCGTGCCGAGCACGTTGGTCTCGATCGTCTCGGTCGGTCGCTCCACCACCAGCTGCACGCCGACCGCCGCCGCCAGGTGCACGATGGCGTCCGCCTCGCTGGCCAGTCGATCGAGTACAAGCGCATTGCGCAGATCGTCGATGGCGAAGGAATAGAGGGGATGGTGCGCAAAAGCGCGGATATTCTCGAAGCTGCCCGTGCTGAGGTTATCGAGCACCGACACCCGATCCCCGCGTTCCAGTAACGCCCGCACCAAGTGTGAGCCGATGAAACCGGCGCCGCCCGTGATCAATACTTGCATACAACGCGTCCAGTCGAAACACCAAGATAGAATGCGCAACCATTTCCGCCTTCGAGGAAGCGCAGCCCATAGCTGCGTTTCCTCGAATTTCTCAAGACCTTGCGGCCCGCCGAGAACGTGCAACCGGGCACTGCATCTGGCATCGTAAAATGCACTCATAGAGGTCATCGCCTCCGGCGTGACACGGTGATATGCCAGAATTTGTGGCTACGAGCCGCAGCTACGATGACGCGCACAAGGTCGATGCGGCCTATTATCCTACGATCTTGAGCGATCCGCCAATCGCTCTTTGACGCTTGCTTTTGGTGCGGGCTACAATGTTGAGGTTATGACGAGCGAGTGGATTTTCGACCTTTTTCTTGATTTGACCGAGGACGGTTATCGGGCGACGGTGCGCAGCTCGCCCGCAGGCGCGGCGACGATTGCGTTCGAGCCGCCTTTTCAGCGCCGCGATCAATACGCCGTTGTTCAGCGGCTGCTTGCAGACCCCGGGGAAGATGACGCGCAGCGAAATGCTCAGTTTGCACTGGCACGTGAGGTTGGCGGCAAGCTTTTCCACACAGTCTTTGCCGGACCTATCCTGGAGCTGTGGCAGGAGAGCTGGCGACTCGCCTACATGAGCCGCGCCAGCCTGCGCGTGCAGGTGAGCTTCGGCGACGCGCCCTTCCTGCGCACCCTGCCTTGGGAATATCTATACGACGAGACGCGCGATGAATTCCTGGCGCTCTCCGTGCATACGCCGCTCACGCGCCGTCAACCGGCCGCACACGCCCTGCGCCCGCTGGCGGTGGAGCCGCCCTTGCGCGTGCTGGTGGTGATGGCCGGTCCGGAAGGATACCCGCCGCTCGCCGTCGGACGCGACTGGCGCGCGCTGCTTGACGCCGTCGATTACCTCGCCGCTGACGGGCGCATGATCTTCGAACGCTTGCCCAAGCCGACGCTGCTCGATCTGCAGCGCCGCCTGCGTCAGCGCAACTATCATATCTTGCATTTTATCGGCTTTGCCGTGCACGATCCGCAAACTCAGAGCGGCGTTGTGGTGTTTGAGGACGAAATGGGACGCGGCCGCGCCGTCAGCGGCGAACACCTGGGCAAGCTGCTGAGCGACCACTTTTCCCTGCGCCTGGCGATGATCGAAGTGCGCAACGCAGCACGCGCAGGGGGGCTTGACCCAGGCGCCGAGGTGGGCGAACAGGTGGTGCGCCGCGGCGTTCCCGCCGCCATCTATCGGCCGTCCAAGCTGCGCGCCCGCCCTTCCCTGGCCTTTTTTCACGAATTCTATCGCATGTTGGCGGCGTTTCACCCGGTCGACGTCGCCATGGCCGAAGCGCGCCGCGCAATTCAATTAGAGGAATCCGGCGCGGGTTGGGGATTGTCGCATCTGGTCAGCCGCATCCCGGACGGTCGCCTGTTCGAGCGCTATGCGCCGCCTGCGCCGACTCCCAAACTGCGCCTGCACATGCGTTCCGTGTTGACAAAACGATAAGATGGGCGACCTTACGGAACGTCTCGATTACGCTACAATAAACTATATCTTCGTGGAGCATTGAGGGAAAGGAACGAGGCAAACATGAGCAAGGCGGACATCGGCCTGATCGGACTGGCGGTGATGGGGCAGAATCTGGTGCTCAACATGGAGCGCAACGGCTACACCGTCGCCATTTATAATCGCACCACGCGCGTGACAGATGAATTCGTCGCCGCCCATCCGGGCAAGAAGCTGGCGCCTGCACATACGCTGGAGGAGTTTGTGGCCGCCCTGGAGCGACCGCGCAAAATCCTGATCATGGTGAAGGCGGGCGCTCCCGTCGACGCCGTGCTCGACGGTCTGGTTCCGCTGCTGGAGCCGGGCGATCTGGTGATGGATGGCGGCAACAGCCATTTTATGGACACTGAGCGCCGCGCCAAAACGCTGGAGGAGGCCGGTCTGCTCTTCATGGGGGTCGGCGTCAGCGGCGGCGAAGAAGGCGCGCTGTGGGGGCCCAGCATCATGCCGGGCGGTTCGCTCGAGGGCTGGAAACTGGTGTCCGACATCCTTTCCGCCATCGCCGCCAAGGCGCCGGAAGACGGCAAACCCTGCGTGGCCTACATGGGGCCGCGCAGCGCCGGCCACTACGTCAAAATGGTGCACAACGGCATCGAATACGGCGACATGCAGTTGATCGCCGAAGCCTATAACCTCCTGCGGCGCGGACTGGGGCTGGAAGCGCACGAGCTGGCCGAAATTTTCGAGGAATGGAACAAAGGCGAGCTGGACAGCTATCTGATCGACATCACCGCCCAAATCTTTCGCAAGATCGACGAAATCACCGGAAAACCGTTGGTGGACCTTGTGCTCGACGCCGCCGGTCAGAAAGGCACCGGCAAATGGATGAGCCAGGACTCCTTCGACATCGGCGCGCCGACGCCGACCATCAACAGCGCCGTGACCGAACGCATCCTTTCCAGCCTAAAGGCGGAACGCGTGGCCGCCTCCAGGGTGTTGCCCGGCCCGGAGGCTCGCTACACCGGCGAGCGCCAGGCGCTGATCGACGCCGTGCGCCAGGCGCTCTACGCCAGCAAGATCAGCGCCTACGCCCAGGGCATGGCGATGTTGCGCACCGCCAGCAAAGCCCGCGACTATGGGCTGAACCTCGGCGAAATCGCAGCAATCTGGCGCAACGGTTGCATCATCCGCGCGCGCTTCCTCAATCGAATCACCGAAGCGTTCAACCGCAACCCTTCTCTGACCAATCTGATGCTCGATGAGGAGTTTGCGGCCGCGGTGCGAGAACGACTGCCGGCCTGGCGCCATGTCGTGCAGACGGCGGTGGCGCTCGGCGTGCCGACGCCGGCGTTCAGTGCCAGCCTCGCCTACTACGACAGCTATCGCAGCGAGCGGCTGCCGGCCAACCTGATTCAGGCGCAGCGAGACTTCTTCGGCGCGCACACCTACGAGCGCATCGACATGGAGGGCGTCTTTCATTCCGACTGGGCCAATGCATAATGAATCGCTGGACGATCATCTTCGTTTTGTTGCTGTTTCTGGGGAGCGGCTGGGTCTGGTGGACCCAGCCGGACGCCCCTGCGCAAGACGACCTGGCTTCGCTTGCGCCGCAGCCTGCCGTCGGGCGGCCTGCGCCCGACTTTACGTTGCCAACCCTGGACGGCGGCGAATTCCGCCTGAGCGATTATCGAGGCAAGCCTGTCGTGCTCAATTTTTGGGCCACCTGGTGCGGCCCCTGCCAGCGCGAGCTGCCCGCCATCCAGCGCGCCGCCGAACACTATGATGGCCTCGTGGTTTTCGTTGCCATCGACCAGGCGGAGCCGATCGAGCGCGTGCAGCGCTTTGTAGAGGAGGTCGGCCTGACCGTCATCGTGCCGCTGGACGGCGAGCAGCTCGTCGGAGAGCGCTACGGCGTGCGCGGCTTGCCCACCACCTACTTTATTGATGAAACCGGCGTGATTCGTTCGATCTGGATGGGCGAAATGAACAGCATCATCCTGGCCGAACAGATTGCAGGCATTCTGCGATAAAGGTGAGCTACGCCTGGAGATGAGCGCCGAAGTGATGGATTCAAAGGCCACAAAAAGCAGCGTGTTGCCGCCTCCTGAAGAAAAAGCCCTCTATGTGAATCGCATGTTTGCGCGGATTGCGCCGACCTATGACCTGATGAACCGGCTCATGACCTTCGGGCAGGATCAGCGATGGCGCCGCGAGATGCTGGACTATTGCAACTTGCCGCCGCATGGCCTTTTGCTGGATGTCGGAACAGGCACCGGCGACATCGCCTACATGGCCATGCGGCGCTATCCGACGGTGCGAGCAGTAGGCTCTGATTTCACCTACGAGATGATGGCGGCAGGCGTCGATAAAGTCCCAGGATTACGGCTGCCCTTCATTCAAGCGGACGCCTGCGCACTGCCCTTCCCGGACAACACGTTCGACGCCGTGGTGAGTGGATTTCTCATCCGTAACGTCGTGGATCGCGTGGCGGCCTTCCGCGAGATGGCGCGCGTCACCAAGCCGGGCGGCCGCGTCGTCTGTCTGGAGACGACGCCTCCTTCCAACAGTCCGCTCGGCCCGCTTTTCCGCCTGTACTTCTTCCAGATGGTGCCGCTGATCGGCTCCCTCGTGGCGCGAGATCGCCAGGCGTATGCGTATCTGCCCCACAGCACGGTGGAGTTTCCACCGCCCGCCGAACTGGCGCGCCTGATGGAGAGGGCCGGTCTCCACCACGTCTTCTTTGTGGAGCGCATGATGCGCTCCGTGGCCATTCACGTCGGCACGAAGCTGCCTTCGCCGGCTTGATAGCAGTCTGCGAACTTTTACATTGCTTTCAGCGTTGAGAACAGCAGAATCATGGAAACATTCAACCTGCATGGAGAACGGGCGGCGCTCCGTGGCAACCCAAGCTTTGTCTGGCGAGAAGGGCAAAATCGTCGCCTGAAGATGATCGTGACCTGGGGGCTGGCAGGCCGCGAGCGCGTCGAGCATATCCTGGTGGATGGCTGCGGTGTCGGCATGTACGTGCGCGCGTTGGCGCCGTATGCAGAGCGCGTGAGCGGCGTCGACATCGAAGCCGACTATCTGAGCGTCGCACAACGCAACGCTCCCGACGCCCTGCTCTGCCTGGCTGCAGCAGAGGCGTTGCCCTTCGCCGACGAGAGCGTTGATCTGGCGCTGAGCCATGAGGTGCTCGAGCATGTGGCCGACGATCGGGGGGCGGTGGCGGAGATGGTGCGGGTGCTGCGTCCCGGCGGCCGCGCTGTGATCTTCGTCCCCAATCGCCTTTATCCCTTCGAGACGCACGGCGTTTACTGGCGCGACATCTATCATTTCGGCAACGTTCCGCTGGTTAACTACCTGCCGGACGCCTTGCGCAATCGGCTGGCGCCGCATGTGCGTGCATACACGGCCGCCGGTCTGCGCCGCCTTTTTATCGGTCAACCGGTGCGCATCGTGCATCACAGCCAGGTTTTTCCCGGATACGACAACATCGTGCAACGCCGCCCGGCCTTGGGCAGGTGGTTGCGTCGTCTCACCTATGCGATGGAGCGTTCTCCGCTCTGCATCCTGGGACTGAGTCATCTGCTCGTCGTAGAAAAAGTTGTCATGTAGGAAAAAGTTCTCATGCAGGAAAGCCTGTGACTTCCATGCAGAAGTCTTTATCCAAAATGATTTGAACTTGATGCGCGGGCTGTTTGGCAGGATTGGTCAAAACATGTTACGCTACACGGCTGAGTTATGACAAAACGATTAGATCGACACGACACCATTCTCATGGCCCGGCGACGCAGACAGCGAGCCGAGCAAACAAAACCAAGAATCTGGCTGCGACTCACCCAACTTCTCCTGGTTTTCCTGTTCGTCATCGGCGCCTCAATTGCTGCGTTCACCGGTGTCGTCGCCGCTGCGGTGTTCGGCGTCTATCAGGAATACGCCGCCCAGTTGCCCGACCTCAGCGTGATCGAGCAACAGCAGGATCAATTTCAAACGGTGCGCATCTACGATCGCACCGGCCAGCATCTCCTGTACGAGAGCGTCGACCCGCGCCCCTTCGGCGGCGACCGCCGCTTCATAACGCTCAACCGCATGAGCCCCTATATCTGGCAGGCGGCGGTTGCGCTGGAAGACCGCAACTTTTTTGAGAATCCGGGGATCAACGTGCGCGGCCTGTTGCGCGCCTTTGTCTCTAACCTTCAAGGCGGCGCAGTGCAGGGCGGCTCTTCGATCACCCAGCAGCTTGTGAAGAACATCTTCATTCCGCCGGAGGAGCGTGCGCAGCAGAGCTACGCGCGCAAGATCAAAGAGGTGGTGCTCGCCCTCGAGCTGACGCGGCGCTACCCGAAAGAAAAATTGCTTGAATGGTATTTGAACTACAACTTCTACGGCAACCTGGCCTACGGCGTCGAGGCGGCCAGCCAGGTTTATTTTGGCAAAAGCGCGCGCGATCTGACGCTCGCCGAAGCAGCCATGCTGGCGGCGATCCCGCAATTTCCGGCGCTCAACCCCATCGACAACCCGGAGGACGCCAAACGGCGTCAGGGCGTCACCTTGCAGGCGATGGTGGAAGCCGGCTTCATCACGCAGGCGCAGGCGGACGCCGCCTTCCAGGAGGAGCTCACGGTGCGCAGGTCCGTGGCCGAGCGTTTTGACATCCTGACGGCGCCCCACTTTGCGCTCTACGTGCTCGATCAGTTGAAGCAGCAATACAACACGACGGACGATCCGTTCTTCATCTGGCGCGAAGGGTTGACCGTCTACACCACGCTTGATGTGGAGCTACAGAAGTACGCCGAACAGGTGGCGCGCGAACAGGTGCGCATCCTGCAGGAGCAGGACAAGAACGCCAGCAACGCCGCCGTCGTCGCCATCAAGAACGACACCGGCGAAATTCTGGCCATGGTCGGCTCGCTCGACTACAACAACCGCGAGATCGACGGCCAGGTCAACGTGGCGTTGGCCGAACGCCAGCCCGGCTCCAGCTTCAAACCCTATGTGTATCTGACGGCGCTGCAAAAGGGTATGACGCCGGCGACCATGATCCTAGACGTTCCGACGGCCTTTCCCCAGGCGGACGGCACTTTCTATCGACCGGAGAACTACGACCGGCAGTATCATGGGCCGGTGTCGCTGCGCAACGCGCTGGCGCGTTCGTACAACATCCCGGCCATTCGCGTGATGCAGCAGGTGGGCGTGGCCGAGGCGCTGCGCACGGCGCACCGCATGGGCATCAACGGACTGAACCGCGGGTTGAGCTTCTATGGCCTCAGCCTGGTGTTGGGCGGCGGCGAAGTCTCCCTGCTCGACCACACCTACGCATATTCGGTCTTCGCCAATAGCGGCGTCATGGTGGGCGAGCCGGTGCCGCCGAGCCAATTGCGCAGCGGCTATCGCACGCTCAACCCGGTGTCGATCCTGCAGATTCGCGACAGCGAAGGAAACATTCTTAAAAAATACGAGCAGCCCCAGGCCGAGCGCATCTTCAGCGCCGAGGTGGCGTATTTGATGCAGGACATTTTGAGCGACGACGTGGCGCGCGCGCCTGCCTTCGGCGCCAACACGGCGCTCACCCTGCCCGACCGCAAGGTGGCCGTCAAGACCGGCACCACCAACGGCTTCAAAGACAACTGGACGGTCGGCTTCACGCCGCAACTGACCGTGGGCGTTTGGGTCGGCAACACCGACAACGAGTCGATGCGCAACGTCACCGGCCTCTCCGGCGCTGCGCCGATCTGGAATGCAGTGATGCGCAAATATCATGAGAACGAGCCCCCGCGCTGGTATCCGATGCCGCCCGGCGTAATCCAGCGCGTCGTCTGCATGCCGAGCGGGCTGCTGCCGACGCCGCAATGTCAGGAACAGCGCACCGAAATCTTCGTGGCCGGCACAGAACCCACCATGCTCGACAACGTCTGGCAGGAATTTGAGATCGACCGAGAGACCGGGCTGTTGGCCGGGCCGGCGACGCCGCCCGAGCGCATCGAGCGCCGCGTCTATATGATCCTACCGCGCGAGGCCGCCGACTGGGTGGCGGAAAACGGCATCCCACAGCCGCCTACCACGATGGCGTCGCTGCGCCCTGAGGATTTCGACCCGGACATCGCTATCATTCAGCCGGCGTTGGGCAGCTACATCTCCGGCGAGGTGGAATTCATCGGCAACGCGCGCGGCGGCCCCTATCGACTGGAGATCGGCGCCGGCCTTGAACCGACGGAATGGATTCAAATCGGCCCGGAGCACGGCGAAGAGGTTCAAAACGGCGTGCTGGAGCGGCTGGACACCCGCACCCTGGCCGAAGGGCTGTACACGGTGCGGCTGACCGTCAACCGTGGGGACGGCGTGCGTCAGGTGGCCATTCCTGTGACCATCGACAATACGCCGCCGACCATCGTGCTGACGGAGCCGCGACCGGATCAGCTCTTCGTCATGGAGACGGACGAACAGATCAACGTCAACGCGCTGGTCAACGACAACCTGGCCATCGATCGCGTCGAGTTTATGATCAACGGCAGCGTCTTCGTCACCAGCACCGTGGCGCCCTACAACGAACGCTGGAAGATCACCATGCGCGATCTCAACTCGGCGGCGGGTGGGCAGCCATGGCCGGGGTTCGAGTCCGACGACCCAGAGGTGCAGCCGGGGCTGGTCGTCACCTATCCCGGCGGCTTCCAGGCTATTGTCACAAACGGCGGCGTCTACTTTGAAGGGCATCTTTTCAAGGCGATCGCCTACGATGCGGCCGGCAATCAAGCGGAAAGTGCAGAAGTGCGGGTCTATGTGCGCCACCGCAAACGGTGAACAAGGATTGGGGTATGACGACCATTTTGGTGACAAATGACGATGGCGTCTTTTCGCCTGGACTATTGGCGTTGAAACAGGCGTTGACGTCGATCGCCGACGTGATTGTGCTTGCGCCGGAGCGCAACTGGAGTGCTTCCAGCCATCTCAAAACAATGCACAAGCCTCTACGCATTCACAAGACAAAGCTGGCCGACGGCAGCCCCGCCTACAGCAGCAGCGGCAGCCCGACCGACTGCGTGGCGTTGGCGATGGGTGGAGCTCTGGAGGTCATTCCAGACATGGTCGTTGCCGGCGTCAACGCCGGCTATAACCTCGGCGTTGACGTGACCTACAGCGGCACGGTGGCGTGTGCGATGGAGGCGGTCATCAAAGGGGCGCCCGGCATTGCGGTGAGCGCCTCCTTCTTCGAGGACGAAGACGCCGACGCCGCTGCTGTGCGCCGTAGGGCGGGCGAAGTGGCCTGCGCCCTTGCGCAATATGTGCTGCACCACCCTCTTCCCGAATATACGCTGCTTAACGTCAACGTGCCAGCATCTGACTTCGCCGGCGTCCGCCTCACGCGCATGGGTCGACGTCATTACGACGCCGGCGAGGTCGAACAGCGTTGCGACCCCTACGGACGCCCGTACTACTGGTTGGGCGGCTCTCGCCCGATGGACGAAGACGATCCGGACACCGACGTTGGGGCGATCCAACAAGGATATGTCAGCGTGACGCCGATTTCTCTGGATATGACGCACTATGCATTTTTAGAAGCGTTGCGCGTCGAACAGCCGGCGTTCTCGTTGGATGGGCTCGGGGTGAAATAGGATGGTTTTCGCGGCAAAGCCTGCGCCTGCGCGTTGGGAGGGCGTTGCGGTCATCGTCTGGATTATTCTGATCGATCTACTGATGGTGGTCTGGGCGCTGCGTCGCCCGATCGATCTGCTCCAATTTGTGCTCTTTCTGGCGGTGGTGCTCAGCATTCCTGCGCTCATTCACCTTATCTATCGCACCTGGGCCGCTTTCTCGGTCGAATATTGGATCGACCGCAACGCCGTGACCTTGCGTTGGGCGCATTTTCAACAGGTCATCCCGATGCAAAGTGTGCGCGAGATCGTGCAAGGGGCGCCGGGGTTGGAGGCGCCAAAAGCCAGTCTGCTGCGTTGGCCCATGCCGTTTCTCGATGTCGAGGCGCAGCCGTCGGCGCAGTCGATTCACCTCTGCGCCACGCGTCCGCCCTCGGAATGCATCACATTGAAGACAGACGTCGGCGCATATGTGTTGTCCCCCTCCGATGAAGCAGGCTTCATTGAAGCGTTGCAGGAGCGGTATCGGCTGGGCGCCACGCAACATGTCCGGCCAGAGCGAGTGCGACGCACCTGGCTCGCCACGACGCTGGGCGCCGATCGTCAGGGCCTATGGCTGTTGGGGATCGGCATGGTCGGCGTGCTTTTGCTCTTCGCCGTGTTGACAATCCGCTTCCCCGATTTGCCCGACGTTCTGGCGGTTCGCTACAATAGCCAGGGGGCGCCGGTCGAAATCCGCGAGAAAATTGTGCTGTTTCGGCTGGTATTCATCGGGTTGTTGGCGTGGGCTGTCAATGCGATCGGCGGCGTCTGGCTGGCGGGTCAGCGGCATCAGACTGCAGCGCACATGCTGTGGGGAGGCGCAATTGTTGTACAGGTGTTTTTGCTATTGGCGTTGATTAGCCTGATCGCTTAAGGGGAAGCCTTTTTGTGAGCAATGCAAGCCAGACGATCTTTTTGAGCATCATCATTCCGGCCTACAATGAAGAGCGGCGGTTGCCTCCTTCCCTAGAAAAAGTCGTCGCCTTCCTTCAACAGCAGGCGTATAAGAGCGAAGTGCTCGTCGTTGAGAATGGCTCTACCGATCGAACAACGGAAGTGGTGCAGGCCTTCATCGACGCCCATCAGGATGCCGAAGACAAGGTGCGCCTTGCGCTTCTGCACAGCAGCCCCGGCAAAGGCGCTGCGGTCAAGGTCGGCATGTTGGCGGCGCAGGGGGACTACCGCTTCATTTGCGACGCCGACCTTGCCATGCCGATCGAGGAAATCGTCAAATTCCTGCCCCCAGTTCAACCCCTGGGAATGTTTGACATCGCAATTGCAAGCCGGGAGGCGCCGGGCGCCGTGCGCTACAACGAGCCTCTCTATCGTCACATCATGGGCCGCGTCTTCAACTTTCTGGTGCGCATGATGGCAGTGCCGGGCATTCAGGACACGCAGTGCGGCTTCAAGATGTTCACCCGTCAGGCGGCGTTGCACCTCTTTCCGCTGCAACAGATTGAAGGATGGAGCTTTGACGTCGAAGTGCTCTACATTGCTCGCCAGCACGGCTTGCGCCTGATCGAAGTGCCGATCAACTGGTACTATCAGGAGGACAGCCGGGTTCGCCCCCTGCATGACACCATCAATATGGTGCGCGAACTGATCAAAATTCGTCGCAACGGTCGCGCCGGCCTCTATGACCTGGCCGCTCCTCAATCCACAGTAGACGAGATTCCGGCGAGCTGATCTGCTTTCCTTTTTGCACGCAGTCGCATCGCCAGCACAATTTGCACCACGTTGGCGACGTAATGCGCTACGATAGGTGCAATGAGGCTCTGTTCAGTAAGAAAAAGCGTCCCAAAGATCATACCTGCCGCCCCTGCTCCCACCATGCCCCACAGCCCCTGGGGCGCATGCAAAACGCCGAAGAGAATACTGACGAGCACCATCAGGAGCGGCGCAGGGAAAAGCGGCGACAGACCTCCGACCAATAAACTGCGAAAAAGCAACTCCTCCAATAACACGACCGGTCCCAATGCCAGGGCGATCCGGTAGGCTTCGGCTTTGGAGCGGGGAAGAATCATTTCGATAAAACGCTGAGACACAAAGCGTTCGCCTCCTTTTTTGCCGGCCTGGCGGGACAATCCAAGCAAGACCAGTGCCAGCGTCATCCCGATCCCCGCCCCGATCAACATCTGACGCAGCGGCTGCTGAAACGTCCAGCCGAGCGTGGCAGCGTCGAGCCCGCTGAAAAGCCCCAAAACGATGCACATTGCGATTAGAAAAAAGCGCAAGATCGTGTCCACGCGATCGAGCAGCGGGTTTTCGGGCGGCTGCCAACGTTTTAGGAGACGCGCCGTGGCCAGCGTCGAGTAGCTGATGAAAATCGTCAAAATGGACAGACCGACGAGAAAAAACTCATACCTGCCCTGGGGTTCCATGCGTCACCTGCTTTGCCAATTCGTTCTAAATGATGGTATAGTGCCATAATAGGTGAGAAGAGCGATATTCTTCTCTTGCAAAGGAGGCGAAAACAACGGCGTTTTCCCTCCTTTTTATTTGATATTTGGTGCGCCGTCCACTTTGTCCAAGGTCTCTTACAACAAAACACAACAACACTTCAACATCCCTGCAACCCAATGCGCTATACTTGAAAAAGTCAATGCAAGTCGTCGGCTCTCCACAAGATGCACAGGACGAAGTGAACGCAGCGCAATGACATCTGTCCCTACAGATTGATCTCAATTGCGTGCAAGATGGCATGTGCGCCTCTGGTCATTAAAGTGCAGATATGATTTGATGCATTTCAGCAAAACAGCCTTTCAATCCGAATTTCTTTGAAAGACCCGAACAGGAGGTCCAAACGTGAAAGTAGTTGTGCTTGTCAAACAGACGCCGGACACCGCCGAGCTTCCCAAAGTGTCGGCGGAAGATGTCCGCAGCGGCAAGATCAAGGCTACGATGGTGATCAACCCATGGGATGAGTTCGCCGTCGAAGAAGCGATCCTGCTCGGCGATCGATACGATGTTGAATCCGTGGCTATTAGCATGGGTTCTCCGGACGCCGTCGATGCGCTGAAGCATGCGCTGGCGATGGGCGTCGGCGGCGCAGCTCTCATCGACAGCAGCGCGCTGAGCGGCGGCGATCTGTGGACCACGGCGGCGGCATTGGCGGCTGCCGTGAAGGCGCAGGGCGCAGACCTGGTCCTGACCGGCAAACAGAGCGTCGACGACAACAGTGGCGCCGTTTACGCCGGCGTGGCCGCGCAGTTGGGCTGGCCGATGGTGAGCGCCGTCACGAAAATCGTGGATATTTCCAACGGACAGATCACCGTCGAACGCATGGTGGAGGGCGCGCAGGAGACTATCAGCGTGCCGCTGCCCGCTGTGATCAGCGTCGGCAAGGAGATCAACGAGCCGCGCTACCCCAGCTTTATGGGCATTCGCAAAGCGAGCAAAGCTGTAATTCCGTCCACGCCAGCTGCAGAGTTGGGCGTCGCCTCCGGCTCGGGCAAGACGCAGTGGACGAACATCCGCAAACCGGAAGAGCGCAAGACAAAGTGCGTCATCATTGAGGGCGCCACTGTGGAAGAGAAAGCCGCCAAACTGGTCGACGCGCTGTTGGCCGAAAAGGTGATATAGGAGACGAACTCATGTCTGTACTGGTCTGGATCGAACAAAACCAGAATGGGGTGGTTCCCAATTCGTTTGAAGTGTTGGGCAAAGCCCGGGAGATTGCCGCCGCCCTTGGCACGCAGACGGTGGCCGCCCTCCTCGGTGATAGCGCCTCCAGCGCCGAGGTTGTGCAACGATATGGCCCGGATGTCGTGCTGGCGGTCACCAGTCCTGTGCTGGCCGATTATCGACTGAGCGCCTACACGGCGGCGCTGCGCAAGGCGGTGGAGGCGGTCGGCGCCACCGTCGTGCTCACGGCGGCCACCGTGCGCGGTCGCGAAGTTGCCGCCATGCTCGCCAGCCAGCTTGACGCTGGCTATGCGCCGGACGTTATTGATCTGCGCGTCGAAAATGGCCGCTTGGTGGCCGTGCGCTCCGTGTATTCGAACAACATCCTTGCCGACGTCACGTTCAACAGCCCTGTCCAGGTGATCAGCGTGCGTCCGCGCTCCTTCCCCATGCCGGAGTCAGGCGCTCCGAGCGGCGAGGTTCAGACGCTCGACCCTGGCCTCAGCGAAAGCGACGTCAAAGAGAAAGTGCTCGAAGTGAAATCGACGGACACCGGCGAGATCAGCCTGACCGACGCTTCGATCATCGTCTCCGGAGGACGAGGCGTTGCGCAGGACCCGGCCAAGGGCTTTGCGCTGGTGGCGGAGCTGGCCAGCGTGCTCGGCGCCGCCGTAGGCGCCAGCCGCGCCGCCGTCGACGCCGGCTACATCCCCTACAAACATCAGGTGGGGCAGACGGGGAAGACGGTCAAGCCGGACCTCTACATCGCTGCGGGCATCAGCGGCGCCATTCAGCACCTGGCCGGCATGGGCGGCAGCAAAGTGATCGTGGCTATCAACAAAGACCCGGAAGCGCCTATCTTCGAGAAGGCGAACTACGGCATCGTCGGCGACCTCTTCCAGGTGCTGCCGGCGCTGACAGCCGAGTTCAAGAAACGCCTGGGGAAGTAAGAGCGCCTCTTCACGAAAACGCCCGTCGACCTTCACGGAAGCTCAAAGCGTTCGCAAAGATCGACGGGCGTTTTTCATTAGCGTCGGCGCCGCCGAGGCGTCAAGCCTTGCTGGAAGATTCACAGCCAACCCGGGCGTCAGCAGGTTCGTTCCACTCTCTCCAAGTTCAAGTCGCCTCGCCCCTTTTGCACCTCAACCATTTCGATAAAAAGCTGATGCCAGCGCAGGTCGTCCGTCAACTCCGGGTGAAAAGCCGTCGCCAGAATGTTGGCCTGCTGCACGGCGACGACGACCTCTTCACCGCGGCCGGCAACGCGCGCCAGCGCCTCCACATCGCTCCCCACCTCGACGATGGCCGGCGCACGAATGAAGACGGCGCGCACAGGCTCTTCGCCTAACCTTGGCACGCGTAGAAACGTCTCGAAACTCTCGTTCTGACGACCGAAATAGTTGCGGCTGACGGTCACGTCGAGGCCTCCGATGAGCGGCTGTCCACCCGCTTTCTGGCCGATCGCGCGATTCGCAAGCAGGATCATGCCGGCGCAGGTGCCCCAAATCGGTTTCCCTGCCTGCACCCATGCCTTCAGAGGAGCCACCAGTCCCCAGCACTCCGCCACCAGCCCCATCGTGGTGCTCTCGCCGCCGGGCAGGATCAGCCCATCCAACCCGGCCAGATGCTCTGGTTTGCGCACCTCCACCGTTCGCACGCCCAGCCGATGCAGCATCGCCTCGTGCTCGATGAATGCGCCTTGCAGCGCAAGGACGCCGATCGTCAGCGCCATACAACCTCACTCAACAAAATCATGCTCCCTTCAATATCCATCCGCAAAGGTGTCGATCATCAACTTGACGTCGCCGAGAGGGTACAACACCGGACAGGTGGCGCCGTATCGGATGTACTCGCGCACCTTGGCTTTGACCTCGGCGGGCGTCCCGCTAGCCGTGATGCGCTGCACCAGCTCATCGGGGACGTATTTCATCGCTGCGCGTACCTGCTCTTTGGTGGCCGGCCATCCCAGGATCGACTGAATCTGCTGCACGACTTCAGGCTTGACGCCGCTGGCCTTGGCGATGTGCGGTTGCTGCGCCAGATACTGCGTGAGCAGCTCGCGCGCGCCGTCGAGCGCAACCTGACGATCCTCGTGAACCGAACAGACGACGAGCTGTGGACGATCGATGTCCTCAAGGCGACGGCCTGCTTTGGCGGCCCCACGCTCCAGATGCTCGAGCGCTTCGAGGTTGTATTCCGGCGGCACGCAGTAGTTGAGCAAAACGCCGTCTGCGATCTCGCCAGTCAGCTCCATCATCTGCGGTCCGGTGGCGCCGATCACGATCTGGACGTTGCGCGGCTCGCGACGGCCATGAACGACGTCCAGCTCCACCCCCTCCAGGTGGTGAAACTCGCCGTGAAAGGTGACGCGCTCCATCGCCAGCAGACGGCGCAACAGCTCGACCGTCTCGCGCATCGCCGTCAACGGCTTGCGTCGCTCGATGCCTACATTTTTCGCCAACGGGTCCCACCATGCGCCGATGCCGCAGATGATGCGGTCCGGCGCCAGGTCGTCGAGCGTCAGGAAGGTGGCGGCAAGCAGGCCGATGTTGCGCGTCCAGTTGTTGATCACGCCGGAGCCAATTTTGATGCGCTCCGTCACCGCTGCGTAGGCGGCCATCGGCACGATGGCGTCGCGCACCAGCCGACTCTCCGCCTGCCAGACCGCTTCAAAGCCTTTGGCTTCGGCGTAACGCGCATATTCCATGCCTTCTCGAATCGGGTGTTTGTCTTGCAGATAGAGGGCGACCCGTGTATAGCGTGTTTCTGGCATCGTGGACTCTCCTTGGTTCTTCGTTGGGTGTGCTTTCTCTCCGAGGCAGCCTACCATGCACAGGATTTGCTCCTGCGCCTTGTCCGATGTTGAACGGATTGAACAGCGGATTGCTCCTTGCAGCGGATTATACAACAAATTTTACGGCTATCGATCATGCGGGGTCACCGAGAATAGGCGAGAACGTGCGGCTGCGAGCCGAATCCGCCTTCGCCATCGCCTATTGGCAAAATCCACTCTATCGATTGTCAGGTTCAACAGAGTAACCTCTACTCGTAAGCCAGATTTTGGTTTCTCGCCGGGCGTCCCCATGCTATAATCTTCATCAATGCAAACGTCAATCCGTGAAGCTTCCATAGTCGAGGCGTCGGCGACCGGCGCAAAAGCAGGATGGCCTCCTGGCTGTGCGGATTCCCAGCCTGACGGCAACGATTCGCTCACCACTTTTATTCATCTTGCGCAGATGCGACGCTCCATTCGTCGCTACACCGATGAGCCAATCGCCGACGAGCTGCTGGAGAAATTGTTGACCGCTGCGATCTGGGCGCCTTCGGCGCACAATCGCCAACCTTGGCGCTTCTGCATCGTGCGTTCTGAGGCCGTCAAAGAACGCTTGAGCGCCTCGATGGCGGAGGCCTGGCGGCGAGACCTGACAAACGATGGCGTCGACCTCACGACCGTTGAGCGTCGCATCGCCATCAGCCATGCCCGTCTCACCGGTGCGCCGGTGTTGATCGTCCCCTGCGTGACGATGGAAGAGATGGACGTCTATCCAGATGCCGTCCGCAATTGCGCAGAATGGGTCATGGCCGTGCAGAGCGTGGCGCTTGCCTGTCAAAACCTGTTGTTGGCGGCGCACGCCGCCGGGTTGGGCGCCTGCTGGATGTGCGCACCGCTCTTTGCGCCGGCGCCGGTGCGCAATGCGCTCGACCTGCCTGAATCATGGGAGCCACAGGCGATTCTGACGCTTGGCTATCCGGCGGAAAGCAAGCAAAAGGCGCGTCGCCCGCTTGCCGACTCTCTCGTGTGGAGATGATGGTGAACAACGACCAGAGGCATATTTCCGTTCAATTTGAATCGTTGCGGTCAGACGCCCTGCTTCCCCTGCGCGTTGTGGCGCTGGCAGGCGGCGTCGGCGGCGCCAGGCTGTCTGCAGGCTTACAGGCTGTGTTGCCTCCCGGCGCGCTCTCGGTGATCGTCAACACAGGCGACGACTTCGAGCACTGGGGGCT
>CALFWA010000132.1 GCA_937928035.1 uncultured Caldilinea sp.
GACGACCCGCGCGCCGAATCGACGAACGTTTATTGCATCGCCTCGCCCCAAAGAAAGGCGCAAGGAGACGGTCGCAAGAAAAACAAGCCTGAACCTGCAAAGCCATCCGAGAAGGCGAAAATGAGCTTGGCCGACGAACAGGTGAACAAGCCGCTCATCCATCTCCAACTGGCGCCCGCCATGATCGCAATCGACGGGCCGGCCGCTTCCGGCAAGAGCACGCTGGGCTACCGGCTGGCGCAGGCGCTCGACTATCTTTTCTTTGACACCGGCGTGATGTATCGCGCCGTCACCTGGGCGGCGCTGGCGCGAGGCGTCCCGGTGGAGGATGAAGCCGCCGTCGCCGCGCTGGCGCAGCAGATCGACATCGACGTTCGCTCGCCCGGTCCCGACGAGCAGGATGGACGCCACGCCACCGTGTTGGTGGATGGGCAAGACGTCACCTGGCGGATTCGAGCGCCGGAGGTGGATCGCAACGTTTCGGTGGTCTCGGCCTACCCTGCCGTGCGTCAGGCCATGACCGAGCGCCAGCGCCACATCGCCCATCGCTACGGACGCGGCGAGGGCGACCGCCGCGGCGTTGTGTTGGTGGGCCGCGACATCGGCACGGTGGTGATCCCGGAAGCGCCGATCAAATTTTACATAGACGCTGCGCCGGAGGAGCGCGCCCGCCGGCGTTATTATGAGCTGAAAAAACAGGGCAAGCACGTACCCTATGAACAGGTGCTCGCCGACATCCTGCGCCGCGACCGCATCGACAGCGAGCGTGATCTGTCGCCCCTACGTGCAGCGGAAGACGCGGTGCGCATTGACAACACCGGGCAGGGTGCCGCCGAGACGCTGGCGCAGGCGCTCGCCATCTTGCGTGCGAAGTTCGGCTGATCGACGGGAGGCTGTATGACAACCTTGCGCTTGCTCACCAATCAGCAGCGGCTTGAGCTCTTTTACTGGATGCTGCTAACGCGTATCTTCGACGAGACAATGGTCAATCTCTGGAAACAAGGAAGAGGCGTGGGCGGCACGTTCAGCCAACGCGGACACGAGGCGATCAGCGTGGGTGCAGCCTACGCCTTGGGGCCGGAGGATGTGATTGCCCCCATGCATCGCGACCTCGGCGCCTACCTGCTGCGCGGCCTGACGCCGGCTCGCGTCTTTGGCAACCTGCTGGGCCGCGCCGACGGGGTCTCTCGCGGCCGCGACGCTAACCTGCACGGCATGGGCGACCTTCGCTACAACATCATCGGTTTCATCAGCCATTTGCCCCATTCGTTGCCGGTCGCGCTCGGCGCCGCCATGAGCTTCATCTACCGCAACGAGCCGCGCGTGGCGCTCACCTTCACCGGCGACGGCGCCAGCAGCGCCGGCCTCTTCCACGAGACGCTGAACATGGCCTCGCTCTGGAATGCGCCGCTCATTGTCATTGTCGAGAACAATCAGTACGCCTATTCGACGCCGCTGCATCAACAGATGAAAGTTCCCGACATCGCCCGTCGCGCGGAAATCTACGGCATGACGGGGGTCACGGTCGACGGCAACGATGTGGAGGCGGTTTACGCAACCGTGCATGAGGCGGCGACGCGCGCGCGTGGCGGCGGCGGCCCCACCTTGATCGAAGCCAAAACGATGCGCATGCTCGGACACGCCATCCACGACGGCGCCGAATATGTGCCAAAGGAGTTGCTGGAGTACTGGGAGGGCCGCGATCCTGTCAAGCGCTATCGACAAAAGCTGCTTGACGAAGGCGTCGCCGATGAAACGGAGCTGACGGAAATCGCCCAACGCGTCGAAGTGGAGATCGCCGACGCGCTGGCGCGGGCCGAAGCCGGCCCGCTGCCCGACCCGGCGACGGTGGAGCAAGGCGTCTATGCAGGAGTGTGAAGGAGATGAAGACCGCCAGCGCACTTCCATTCACCGACGACCAAAACATGCTCCAGAGTCCAGCCGACGTCGCTCGCGAGCTGACCTACATCGCCGCCATCAGCGAGGCGTTGCGCGAAGAGATGCGCCGCGACCCCAATGTGCTGTTGATGGGCGAGGACATCGCGGGCGAATTCGGCGGCGCATTCAAGGTCACCAAAGGCTTCGAGGCGGAGTTTGGCGCGCGGCGCGTCATCAACACCCCGATCGCCGAGCTAGGCTTCGTCGCCGCAGCCACCGGCATGGCGTTGATGGGACTGCGTCCCGTGGTGGAAATGCAGTTCGCCGATTTCATCAGCTCGGCCTTCGACAGCATCGTGCAATTTGCCGCCACCACCCATTACCGCTGGGGCGGGGCCGTGCCCTGGGTCATCCGCGCGCCGGCGGACGGCGGCCTGCGCGCCGGGCCGTTTCACAGCCAGAATCCCGAAGCGTGGTTCGTCCATACGCCGGGTCTAAAGGTCGTGGCGCCGGCCACGCCCGCCGACGCCAAGGGACTGCTGATCGCTGCGATCCGCGACGACAACCCGGTGATCTATTTCGAGAGCAAACCGCTCTATCGTTCGCTTAAGGGTCATGTGCCGCCCGGCGAGTACATTGTGCCGCTGGGCAAGGCCAACCTGGCGCGCGTGGGGGCAGATCTGTCGATCATCACCTACGGTGCAATGTTGCATCAGGCGCTGGCGGCTGCGGAGCGGCTGGCGCAGGAAGGCGTCGACGTCGAGGTGCTCGACTTGCGTTCGCTCAAACCGCTGGACAAAGAGGCGATCCTGGCGACGGCGCGCAAGACCGGCAAGGTGCTCGTGGTGCACGCGGCCAACAAGCTGGCCGGCGTCGGCGCCGAAGTGGCGGCGCTGATCGCCGAGGAGGCCTTCGAGTGGCTCGATGCGCCCGTGCAGCGCATGGGTGGGCTGGACACGCCGATCCCCTTCAGCCCGCCGCTTGAAGACGCGTATCGCCCCAACGCAGAGAAAATCTATGCGGCGGCGCGTGCATTGGCTGCCTATTGAAAGCGACCTCGTTGCAGCGCCAAGAGCGCGGTGGGCGCGTAGTTTTTCAGCTCATGCAATTTACGCCGCAGTTTGGAGAGAGGACGATTGAGGCGCCTCTTCCTTTGTTGCATCGAATTCTTTGTTTTTTCCTCTCCGAGCACCCTGCCGATCAATTTTTGATCTTCCAGAATATTGTAGATCGGTCCATAGCGGCGACCGGCAGAGACGAACATCTGCAAAGCGTTGCGCAGGTTGAGTCAAAAATCTCTCACCACCGCGCAATGATTTCGCTGCGCCGGAAGGCGCGCACACTCCACCCCAGCAGCGCAGCCGCTGCCATCCAGAGGACCAATCCCAGGAACGCGGTCAGGGCGACGCTGAGATAGAGGACGCCCAGCGCCTGGGCGATCACGAGCGCCACAATAGGCACCACCACCAAGCCGGAGATCTGATACGCCTCTTGAAACGTGTTGACGCGCAAGGAGATCAACACCGCGGCGCCCATGCCTACGGCGGCGGCGGCCGGCGTCACCCAGAAGACCAACACCAGCCACATGGCGTTCGGGAAGAAGATGCGCTGCATGATCGGCCATGCGGCGAGATTGGCGGTGACGCCATAAAGCGCAAAGCTGAGCAGCGAGATCGCCATGG
>CALFWA010000133.1 GCA_937928035.1 uncultured Caldilinea sp.
CTTGAACTTGTTCATCTCCCCCTCTGCGCTCCACCTTCTCGCTGCGTCCGACTCAGATTCTTTTCGCCGAAGCGCTCATCGCGCAAAGGCTCGCCACGGGTTCTTCTCCGTCAGTTGTCGAACGGTGGCTTCATCGACGCCGGACGCACGCACTTTGGGCAGGAAGACTTCGCTCAGGTAGGTGTAGGGAAGTTGTGTCCCACCGTTGGGTTTGGACGGATCGTACCAGCCGCGGTCGTGGCTCAGCAGCAGCTGGGCGCCGAACCCTGCATCGAGCAAACGGTGGATGCGTTCGATGAACCACTCGTCGCTGAAGCCGTCGCTGCCGATGGCGTCGTATTCCAGCCAGCAGCCGCGCCGCGCCATCTCGAGATGAAGGTCAAAGTCCGGCTCCGCCTGCGTGTGAATCCAGAGGAAGCGATCGGTGCGATAGCCGGCCGCATCGAGGATGTCGAGCTGGTCGCGCACCACGCGCCCACGGATGGTGTGGCTGCCGATCAGCGCGCCCGTAGCCTGGCCGGCGCGCGCCGCTGCGCGTAGAATCTTCGCCTCCACCGGCGTAATGCCGTCATCGCCGGCGCTGAGCTTGATCCACCCTGCGCGCACGCCGGTCTCCTCGACGCCTTCGCACAACTCGCGCACCATCCACGCCGTCAGCTCCTCCTCCGAAGCGCTGCGCACCCACGCCGGAACCCACGGCTCGCGATAGACGCCGGTCGCCACGACCACGGGGAAAGCGGCGGCGTCCGCCACCGCTTTGACGATATCCACGCGGCGCCCCACGCCCACCGGTGTGCATTCGACCAGCGCGCTTATGCCCGCCGCACGCGCTGCCTGCAGATAGGGCGCCATGACGGGGATCACCTCTTCCGCGCATGCATGGCGATAACTCTCCGCCTCGATCGGCCCCAGATCGACAAAAATGTGCTCATGCGGCAGGATCAGGCCGAGCGCCTCCTCGTGGAGTGGGCCTTGCGTCGTCCAGAGTTGCTTCGTCATCTCCTCTCTCCTATTGCGCCTTTGCGTTGGCTCTATCTTCACCTTAAAAGCAGGCCGCTTAGTCGCGTGGGACGCGCATTTTCATCCACGGCGCCGTATTGTGGAAGTTGGCGATTGCGCTGCCGGGCGGGTTGACGGCGTCGCACAGGCAGCGCAGTTCGTCGCTGAGATGCATCTCCAACACAGGCAGCGCATGGCGCAACTGCTCGACGGTGCGCGGGCCGTAGAGCGGCGCGACGACGCCGGGCTGCTCCTTCACCCACAGCAGGGCGAGCTGCGCAGGCGAGACGGCCGCCTCTTGCGCCAGGGCGACGAAGTGATTGCCGGCCGCCACCGCCCGCGGGGTGACGCGTTCGGCGTAGATGCCGCCGCGCAGCGCCGCGCGCGAATCCGGCGGTGGGTGAGCTGCGTCCTGATAGCGGCCCGCCAGGATGCCGGCCGCCAACGATCCCCAGGGCAACAGCCCCACCCCATACTTGATCGCCATAGGAACCAGCTCATTCTCGATGCGGCGGTCGAGCAGGTTGTAGGGCGGCTGCTCGGAAACGCAGCGAACCAGGCCGCGACGCTCGCTCACCATCAGCGCCTCCATCACCTGCCAGGCGGCGTGGGTGGTGGTTCCGATGTAACGCACCTTGCCTGCGCGCACCAGCATGTCGAGCGCATAGAACGTCTCTTCCACGGGAATCTCCGGCGAGGGCCGATGCAGCTGGTAAAGATCGATGTAGTCGGTCTGCAGACGGCGCAACGACTCCTCGCACGCGGCCAGAATGTGTCGCCGCGAATTGCCCCGATCGTTCGGCCCCGGGCCAACCGGATAGTGCACCTTGGTGGCGAGCACGACAGCGTGACGGTTGCGCCGGCGCTGCAGCCAGCGCCCAATGATGCGTTCGCTTTCGCCGGCGCTGTAGCTGTTGGCGGTGTCGATCAGGTTGATCCCGCCCTCGACTGCAACGTCGAGGATGGCGTGCGCCTCCGCTTCGCCGAGTGGATTGGCGAAATTGTCTGCGCCCAGCCCTAGCGGCGCAACTTTCAGGCCAGAGCGGCCCACCGTTCGATAGTTCATCGCTGCGTCTCGACTGCGTCTCTGTTGTTGCAAGCCGCCTGCGCTTTTTCGCAAACGCTGCGCTTCCGGTAGACTTCGTTTGTGTAGGCGTTGCACACTTTATCCATCATTTTCTGCTATCTGCATTGAATATGCAACAGACGACGATCAAAGTTTCTACGCCTGCGTTCAGCGGGCAGGCCTACGCCCTCTTTGCTGCGCTGCTGGCCGTGGACAGCTTTCACTACATCTTTGCGCGGCTGCTGCTGCCGCACATGCATCCGACGGCTTCGGCCTTCTTCGTGCTGGCCATTGCAACCGTGCAGGTAGTGGGTTACGCCGCTGTGCGTGGAGAGCTGCACTGGCGGGTGGCGCAACGTCACTTCTGGTTTTTTGCGTCGGTCGGCTTTCTGATCGCGGCCTCTACGGTGCTGAGCTATCTTTCCATCGCCTACATCGACCCGGGCACGGCCTCCATGCTGGGCAAGGCCGGCATAGTATTCAGCCTGTTGCTTGGCCTCTTCTGGCTGCGCGAGCGGCTGAATCGAATGCAAGCGATAGGCGCCGCCCTAGCCGTGATCGGCGCCTTCACCCTCAGCTATCATCCCCGCTCAATCATGCAATGGGGAGCGCTGCTCATCCTGCTCTCCACATTTTTCTATGCCTTGCACACCGCCATCGTCAAACGCTGGGGCGACGCCATGCATTTCCTGGACTTTTTCGCCTTTCGTCTGCTCTTCACCTCGGTCTTTCTCTTCTTTTTTGCAGTGGGTGGCGGTCATTGGCGCTGGCCCGATGCGACAACCTGGCTCCTGCTGCTCCTGACGGGGACGGTCGATGTCGTGATCAGCCGCGCTCTCTACTATAAAACATTGCGCCTCTTTCCGATGAGCATCCACACTATTATCCTGATGCTTAGCCCGGTGGCGGCGATTGCGGCATCACTGGCGCTCTTTGGAGAATTTCCCGGAGTCCAGGAGCTGGTCGGCGGCGCCATGGTGCTGATGGGCGTGTGGATTGTGAACCGCGCTCACAACAATTGATGTCCTGGTTTACGGGGAATAAAATTCCAGCGTTCTGTGCATCATAGCCGCCTGTGGTATCATCCCTAACTGTGGAGACGCTTTCAATGCAGTGGACGCCTGCGCAACCTGCCTTTGTGGCGCTGCTGAATGCGTTCATCGAGTGCACCGATCCCGTCTATATTGTTGGCGGCGTCGTGCGCGACTTCCTGTTGGGGCGGACCGACAAGCTCAATGACCTCGATGTCGTTGTCAAAGCGGACGCCAATGCCGTTGCGCGGCGTGCGGCGGCTCGCCTTGGGTGGGCCTATTACCCTCTGGATGCAGAGCGCGACGTGGCGCGGTTGATCTTCACGGCAAGCCGCGCGCCGCTCGTGTGCGACGTCGCAGCCATGCGCGGGGGCGACCTGGAAACAGACCTGCAGGCGCGCGATTTTACGGTGAACGCCATGGCCCTGCGCTGGCGTCGCAACTGCGCTGAGGAATTGATCGACGTCGTCGGCGGCCGCAGCGATCTGGAGAAGCGACAGTTGCGCCGCGTGACGCCCTGGAGCCTGGCGGAGGACCCCGCGCGGCTGCTGCGCGCGGTGCGGTTGGCCGTTCAACTCGACTTCGCCATCGAAGAAGCCACGTTGACGCAGATGTTGCGTCTGGGCGATGCGCTGCGCCTTGTCGGCGCCGAGCGCGTACGCGATGAGTTGTGGAAGATGCTGGCGCTTTCAGAGCCGGACAGGGCGCTGGAAATGTTACGAGAATTTCATTTTTTGCATATCGTTCTGCCGGAAGTGGCGCAGATGGAGGACGTCGCCCAAAGCGCGCCGCACGACGTCGACGTCTATCGGCACACG
Organism: uncultured Caldilinea sp.; assembly: GCA_937928035.1. GTDB lineage: Bacteria > Chloroflexota > Anaerolineae > Caldilineales > Caldilineaceae > Caldilinea. Next base: position 3,915 of record CALFWA010000133.1, read on the forward strand.
CTGCGCGCTGTACGCTACGCCGTTGCGCTGCGCGATTGGCTCCTCGGCGAGCGCGCTATTGAACACACGCCGGCCGGCGCAACGCTCGCCGCAGCCTTGGCGCCCTATCGGGGCAGGCTTCGTCAGACGCTGCTCAAAATCGTCGCTGCGGAACGGCGCCTCGTCGATTGGCTGGTCTGGTTTGCGCTGTGGCATGATGCAGGCAAGCCCGCCGCCCGCACCGTCGATCGGACGGCGGAGGGGGCGCTGCGCTATCGCTTCCTGGGTCACGAGGAAGTCGGCGCCAGGCTGGCGGGGCAGCGCATGGAGGCGCTCAAATTCAGCCGCCATGAGATTGCACTGCTGCAGGCGGTGATTCGCATGCACATGCGTCCTCACCATCTGCACGCCGCCTTTGGCGATCAGCCGCTCAGCCGTCGCGCCTGCTATCGCTTTTTTCGCGACGCCAGCCGAAGCGTCTATGGCAGCGCTGCGCACGCCGACGTCGGCGTCGCCACCGTGCTGTTGGCGCTGGCGGACTATCAGGCCATTTTCGCCGAATTGCCGCCGGATTGGGCGACGTACGTGCGCCACGCCGTCGAGCTGCTCCGGTTCGGCCTGGAGCCAGACGGCCTGGAGGACGTGCGCAAGCCGCTCGTGGATGGACGAATGCTGATGCACTATTTCAAGTTGGAGCCCGGGCGTCAGGTGGGTGAGTTGTTGGAGCAGCTGCGCGAGGCGCAGGCCGCTGGCGAAATCAAGACGCCGGAAGAAGGGCTGGCGCTGGCTGCGGAACTGCTGGCCGGAAGTCGATAGATGTCTCAACGCTTATCCCATGGATTTGATCAGCCGCAAGAATTCTGCCCACACCTGGCGCAGATCTCGGCTGCACGACGTCGTGAATCACCGATTGAGTTTCCCAGTTTCGAGAATCAATGCCTGGCCTTTGGCTCGGCGGAGATGATCTTGCTCGGCGATCAGGCGAGCTATTGTCTCTCCGGCCAATATCGCCAATGTCCGCGCTTCCGCCGCATCGCAAACGCTGACCCCGCATTCGTCCCGCTGCACGCCATCGCAGAAGACGCCTGGGCGGGGATGCAGCCGCTTGATGTTCCAGAAGGCGCCCCCTTTGAACCGCTGCTCGGCGAAGAAGAGCAGGAGAAGGTCAGTCGAAAGCGTTGGGCATGGATCGGCGCAGCGTTGGTCTTCGCCTCGGTTTTTCTGTGCAGCGGCATGGTCGCCACCTACGCCGGCTGGCAGTGGATCGCGCGCAACCTGCCTGCGCGCGCAGCCGGCAACGTGGACACGGTCAGCGCCGCCAATGCAGCGCCGACGCCTGTGGTCTTTATTGTCCAGACTGCGACTCCGGAGCCTGCGGCGGGAAGCGCCCCGCCGATCGCGCCGCCCGCCGTCAACGCACCGCTCTCTTTTCCCGAAGCGGTGACGCCGACGCCGATCGTGCTTGCCCTGCCCGATACAGGCGTGCAGCTCCCCCCGGCTGTTTCCGGCGAGGGCGCAGCCTCAAATTCAGGCGATGCGCCGCCCTTCAACCTTGATCTGGCCATTCCCACGCGTCGACCGACGCCGATCTTCGACCTGCCCACCTCCACGCCGGCCAATGGGGCGCTGCCCACGCCCACCGACACCGCCACGCCCACGCCGATGGGCACCCCGATCATCGTTTTTGGGCCGGACGAGCCGGCTTTGCCCAAAGGAGGGTGCACCTTCATTCGCTGGAATGTCCAGAACGTGCGCGAAGTCTATTATGAAAATTTGCCGATGAACGGCCAGGGCGAACGAGAAGAGTGCATCCGAGACAAAGACGAGGTCTATCGCTTGCTCGTCGTCCTCCCCGACGGCTCCGCGCAGGTGTACACGACGACGGTCGCCTACCTGCCGCCGACGCCGACGATCACGCCGACGCCCAGTTTTACGCCGGAGCCGATCTTCACGCCGACGTGGACGCCGCAGCCGCCGACGCCGACGCCGACGCCCAACATTCGCTACGGCGTCGTGCTTGCGCCCGCCAACGGCAACGAGCTGACCTGCAACCAAGGCCAGCGCTGTGAAGTGGGGTTGTTGATGACAAATAGCGGGGAAGCCAGCGACACGCTCTACCTGTCAATCGTGCAGCCAGGCGCCTTTGCAGCCCAGCTCTGCCGTCCCGACGGCGTGTGCGCCGCCAATGACCTGAGCGTCGCTGGCGTCGGGCCTGGCAACACTGCGTATGTGATGTTGCGCGTGGAGGCGCCGGCGGACGCATCGCCGCAATCGACGACCTATGGGCTGGTGGCATCGAGTGGAGGATCTGGGCGCAATGTTGTTTCGCAACAGACGTCGATTGTGGTGATCGTGCCCTGAAGTCCTTCTGTGCAAGTCTTTATCATCGTATGACAAATCAGACAACTCGTTTTAGACATAAGAATCGCCTATGAGTTGGTTGATCGTCGCCGGCGTCACCATACTCCTGATCGCTGTCAACGCTCTTTACGTCGCCGGTGAATTTTCCGTAGTCAGCTCGCAGCGTTCGCGGCTCGCCGCCATGGCGGAGGCGGGCAATCGCACGGCCGGCTGGCTGCTTTCCGTCATGCAGCAGCCGGCGCAGCTGGACCGATTGGTGGCCGCCTGTCAGTTGGGAATCACGCTTTCCAGCCTGGTGCTCGGCTATTACGGACAGGCGAACATCCTGCGCCTGCTCTCACCCTGGCTCGACGGCGTCGATCCGGCGGGCCGCATTGCGTTGCAGTCTGCGCTCTCGATCGCCATTCTTCTGACCCTGACCGGTCTGCAGGTGCTCTTCGGGGAGCTGCTTCCTAAGAATGTCGGCCTGCAATATCCGGAGCGAACGGCGCTGTTGACGGCGTCGGCGATGCGCTGGTCGATGGCGCTCTATCGCCCCTTGATCTGGCTGTTCAACGGCTCGGCGAGGTTATTGCTCCGCCTGCTTGGCGCCCGACCGGTCGCCGAGCACGCCCATATTCACTCTCCGGACGAGATTGTGCTGCTGGTGGAGGAGAGCCGCGCAGGAGGCGTCCTCGAAAAGCAGGAAACCCGGCTGCTCGTCAATACGCTGGAGCTGCGTCATGAAACGGCGCGGCGCGTGATGCTGCCGCGCAACCGCATGCTGGCGGCCTCCGTCGACCAATCTTGTGAGGAGCTTCTTCGTCTGCTGGCCAATTCCCCCTTTTCGCGCCTGCCTCTCTACGAAGAGGACATCGACCACATCGTCGGATTTGTTCACATTCGCGACCTGTTGAAGTTGCACTATCTGCGCCGGACATCGCCGTCGAACCAGGAAGCGTCGTTGCTGCGCGTGCGTGCGCACATGCGGCCGGTGCGCTTCGTGCCAGAATCGCTGCCCGCCGAAGAGGTGCTTGCCTTGATGCAACGCGAGCATCTCCATCTGGTGATCGTCCTCGACGAGTACGGCGGCACCGCCGGCATGATCACCATCGAGGATCTGTTCGAGGAGATCGTGGGTGAATTCGAGGACGAATTCGACCTCGGCGCGCCGGCGATGGAACTGAAAGCTGACGGCCGTCTCTGGGTGCGCGGGGACGTGCCGGTCGACGACCTGGCCGATCTGCTCGACGTTTCGTTCGAGAGCGAGGAGGCTGACACCGTGAGCGGGCTTGTCATTGAACGGCTGGGGCGGTTGCCCAAGGCGGGCGAGGAGATCGATGTGGATGGGATGCGCCTGCGCGTCGAGGAGATGGAGCGCACGCACATCGGGCGGGTCAGCCTGACATTGAACGAGATGCAGCGGCTGCGCTGGCAGGAGCGTTACGGATGAGCGAGGTCCTGTTTCCGCTGGCGGTGATTGCGCTGTTAATTCTGCTCAACGGCCTGTTTGTCGCCGCTGAGTTTGGCATCGCCTCTGCGCCGCGTACGCGTCTGCAGCAGCTTGCCGAAGAAGGCGTGGCCGCGGCCCGTCGGGCGCTCGACATTCTGCGCACCCCTCGCAAGCTTAATCGCTACATCTCCACGGCCCAGATCGGCATCACGGTCGCCAGCCTGGGGTTGGGCATGTATGGCGAGCACACCGTCGCCGATTGGATTTTGCATGCGCTGGAAGAGCGGAGCGGGATGTCCAGCGCAGTGGCGCACACCGTCGCCACGATTCTGGCGGTGGGCCTCCTCACCTATTTACATGTCGTCTTTGGCGAAATGGCGCCGAAATCGTTGGCGTTGCAACATCCGGTGGAGACCACGATCTGGATCGAGCGCGCTATGGCGCTCGGTGAACGCCTGTTCCTGCCCCTCACCGCCTTTCTCAACTGGGCGGGCGATGCGATCCTGCGCCTGATCCGCTTGCCGCCGGTGAGTCCGGCCGAACGCCTTGCCTCTTCCGCAGAGCTTGCGTATATTGTGGAGGAAAGCACCGCAAGAGGTCTGCTCGACCAGACCGAGCAGACCTACATCGAAAACATCTTTGAGTTTCATGAACGGACAGTGGCGCAGATCATGACGCCGCGCAATCGCATGGCGGCGATCCCGGTGACAGCCGATGAGCGCGAGGTGTTGGAGACGCTGACCTTTCAGCCCCATTCGCGCTATCCGGTGTATGAGGGCGACCGCGATCACATCGTCGGCATCCTTCACGCCAAGGACGTCGCCCGCTACATCGTCAACTTTCCAGGCGCGTTCGACCTGCGCGCCTGCATGCGACCACCCCTCTTTGCGCCGGAGACGCTGCCGCTGGAAGAAATGTTGCAACGCTTCCGCCGAGAACACGTCCAGATCGCAATCGTGCTCGATGAGTTCGGCGGCACCGCCGGCCTCGTGACGATTGAAGACCTGGTCGAAGAGATCGTCGGCGAGATTCAAGATGAGTTCGACGTTGAACCGGCGCCGCTTGAAGCGCTGGATGCGCGCCATGTGCGCGTGCGCGGGGATCTGCTCGTCGACGAACTGGCGCAACATCTGGGATTGAAAATAGACCATCCTGAAGCGGAGACGGTGGGCGGGCTGATCATGGCCGAGCTGGGCGCCGTGCCGTCGGTGGGCGCTACAGTTCACTATGCGAATCTCGTCTTCACCGTCGAGCAGATGCAGGGCATGGCGGTGGCCTCGGCGTTGGTGGAGCTGCCGCCAGAGGAAGGAGCGCCGCAAGATGAACGATGAAACGTTGTTGATCCGACTGCGCGCCGCGCTCGTGCGCCAAGAACAAAGGACAGACCTGGCTCCCAGAGATCCCCTCGATGAAGCGAAAGTGCGCGCCGCAGTGAGCCAGATGGCGCGCAGCCGCATTAGCGCCACGTTGCGCCAACTGCGCGCTGCGCGCAGCCTCTCCTATGACGCAGTGCGCGAGCGCACCGGTTTGTCGCAACAGCTTCTTTACGAGGTCGAATATGGAAGTCGTAGGTTGACGCTCCGCGAACTGATGCTGCTGGCGGAATGTTACGGCGTCAGCGCCGACGATATCCTGGGCGTCGATCTGGAAGGGTAAACGTCGTTTGCGGTTCTTCGGGGTCACATGGAAAGGATGGCGGACGGGTGCGGCTGGAAGTGGATGTAGCTGTTTCCAAGGTGAGCAAATACGCCTCAAGCGAAAGCGGCGACACGGTGGAGGTGATCGAGCGCCCGCACGGCGGCTTCAGCATCGTTGTAGCCGATGGACAGCGCAGCGGCAAGAGCGCCAAGGCAATCAGCAACATGGTGGCGCGCAAGGCGATCTCTCTGATCGCCGAGGGGGTGCGCGACGGCGCCGTCGCCCGTGCGGCGCACGATTACCTGCGCACGCAACGCGGAGGGCAGGTCAGCTGCGAGCTGACCATCGTCAGCGTCGATCTGGCGACGCGCACCCTGGTGCTCAGCCGCAACGCACGACATCCCAGCCTGCTGCGGCGGGAAGATGAGTTGATCTGGATCGATCTTCCCAGCGACGCCATCGGCGTGCACCGCAACACCAAGCCGCAAATCATGGAACTTGCATTGCAGCCCCATCTCACGCTGGTCGTGGTCACCGATGGCGTCTGGCGCGCCGGCAGCGTGACCGGAGAGCCGGTACTTGACCTGGCGGCGCTGGTTGCGACTGTCGATCGGGAGCCCTGCACAGAAGCCACCCACACCGCCGACGCCGTTCTCCAGGCCGCGCTCGACCTGGAGCGAGGGCGCCCGCGCGACGACGCCACGGTGCTGGTCGTCAAAGTGCGAAAGCAATGCACAGAAAGCGAGGTGCGACGTCTGCGCATGACTGCGCCCCTATAGAGCCCCCATGG
>CALFWA010000134.1 GCA_937928035.1 uncultured Caldilinea sp.
TCGCGCCAAGATTATGCTCAATCTGTTGCCGACATGGTATGATTCGGCCCTGGCCTATCGTTGGCCGCTGGCCGCCGCCAACCGGGCCCTGCTGGTGACGGAAGACTCGCTGCCGCATGCGCCGGAATTTTCGCCGGGGGAGCATTATGTGGCGGCGCCGGCGTCACAACTGACGCCCACCATTCTGGACTATCTAGAGCATCCTGAAAAGCGAGAGCCGATCGTGGAGCGCGCGTATCAAGCGGTGATATACGGTCATTCCATCGTGGACAGCGTGCGACAAATTATGCATTGGGCGGAGCAGGGGCGACAGGCGGTTCACCAAGCCGGACATCCTATTCATAATTTGCAACCATTGCATACGTTCACCCTACCATTGTTTTAATGTTAATGAGAATCGGTATTGACGTTCGTTATCTTTCCCATAACCTAGTCGGTGGCGTTCACAGCTACATCAGTCTGCTCGTTCCCGCCCTCATCGAACGGGCGGCCGGCGCCGAAATTTTTCTGTACGCCGATTCCAAGGCGCCTTTCGAGTTAAACGCTGCTGCCTTGCCACCCCACGTAACGGTGCGCATTTTACCCTACCGCAACGCGCTGTCGGCGATCTGGCTTGATTTCACCCTGCGCAACGCCATGGCCGCCGACCGCATCGACGTGGCGCACTTTCCCGCCAACGTCGGGCTGGCGCCGGCGGGCGCGGCCAGCGTCCTCACCCTGCATGACGCCATCAACATCCTGCCGCTGTGGGAAATCCTGAGCGGGCACCCAAAGACTCTGCACACCATGGCGATGATGACCTATTTGCACTTCCTTTCGACGCTTTCGGTGCGCCGCGCTGACGTGGTGGCGACGGTCTCCGAATCCGCCAGGCGAGAGATTCTGCGGCGCAGCGGCCTGCCTGAAGATCGCGTGATCGCCGTTCGCTATGGGCCGTCGTCGATCTTCCGGCGCATCGAGGATCGCGCTGCACTTGAAGCGGTGCGCGCACGGCTGAATGTGCAACGTCCTTTCCTGCTCGCCGACGCCATCAAAAATCCCGATGTCATCGCCCGCGCCTGGCGACGCCTGCCGGAAGTGCTGCGCGCGACGCATCAGATGCTTTTCTTCTCACGCGTGAGCGAGCCGCCTGCGGCGGTCAAGGAAATGGTCGTCGCAGGCCAGGCGCAGGTGCTGATTCGTCCCAGCCGCAGCGATCTGGTCGCCTTGTACAACTTGGCGGAGGGGTTTCTGTTTCCGTCGCTCTACGAAGGATTGGGGCTTCCGCCGTTGGAGGCGATGCGCTGCGGCGCGCCGGTGATCGCCTCTGATCGCGGCTCGATCCCGGAGGTGGTGGGCGACGCCGGTCTGCTCATCGACGCCGAGGACGATGCGGCGCTGGCAGCGCACATCACGCGGCTCTTGCAAGATCGCTCGTTTCACCGGGAGTTGCAGCGACGCGGCTTTGCCCGCGCCGAGGAGTTCAGCTGGCCCAAACCGGCCGATCGCATGCTGGACGTGTATCGTTATGCGCTGTCGCTGCCGCGCAAGGGCAGGCCGGCGCCCGCAACTGTAAATTCATGACGATGGAAAACTGCACTGCCCCGCCGACAGTTTGGTGCATCGTGCTCGCCTACAACGGCATCGAGCTGACGCTGGAGTGCCTCGCCACACTGCGCAACCAAGATTATTCGAGCCTGCATCTGCTGGTGGTGGACAACGCCTCCACAGACGGAACCGCCGAGGTTTTGCGTCAACAGGCGCCGGATGTGGAGCTTTTAGAAGCCCCTGAGAATCTTGGCTATGCGGGCGGCAACAACCTGGGGATGCGCTACGCTCTGGCGAACGGCGCAGAGCTGCTTTTTCTCGTCAACAATGACACGCGGCTCGATCCGCACTGCGTTTCGGCGCTGGTGGAGGAGATTCAGAAACCGCCGGCCTGCGGCGCAGTCGGGCCGATGGTCTACACGTGGGACAACTGGGAAATTATCTCCTCGGCGGGCGGCTGGGTGAACTGGGCGGCTGCGGACGCCGTCAACGTCGGCGCGGGCGAGGTCGACCAGGGACAATATCCGCCGCGTAGCGTGGATTTCGTCAACGGCTGCGGGATCCTGGTCTCGAAGGCGGCGATCGAGTGCGCGGGGCTGATCGACGAGCGTTTCTTCATGTATTGGGAAGAGACGGATTGGTGCACCCGTATGCGCAAAGCCGGGTTAGATGTGCGTTTTCAGCCGGCTGCAAAGATGCAGCATAAAGCGCCGCTGACGTGGCGGGCGCAAAGCCCGGCGACGCTCTATTACATGGGGCGCAATCGGCTTTTCTTTTTTGCGCAGCATACGCAAGGCGTAAAGAAGGTTCAAGCGCTTTACAACGCAAGTCGAGGGCTTGTTCACGGAATCGTTCGAAATCGACTCGAGGGAAATTTTTATGCTTCCTCAGCAGCGCAACTGGCGCTGGTCGACGGCTTGCTAGGAAGATGGGGACGTCGCACTCTGGTGTTTTCTTAAATGGAAGTTACGCAGGTGAACTGGTGCTCGATAGAGCGGACTGAGCAAACAGTCGGCGAAGATGGTGGTGCGGCTCGCAGCCGCACGTTCTCGATGGACCATAAGGTTTTGGATGAATCGAGAAAGTGCAGCTATGAGTTGCGCCCATGACAACCGGTGTGGAGAGCATTTGATATGCGCGTCTTATGCCTTGTCGATGGTCCGGTGAAGCCGCCAGATCGATGGATGTGGAATCATCTTCCGGAAGAGGCTCAACAAGATGAAGTAGATTTCCTGTGGGCCTCGCCGGCCGACCGTTTCCCTAAATGGGGTAAGTTTCTATCATATTATCCCCAATATATCGCCCTTGGATGGCGAGCGATGCAGGCGCGCCGGAGGAAACGATACGATGTCATCGTTGCTTGGGAATCGAAAACCGGTTTCCCTTTCGGTGCGCTTCGTAGTTTGATGGGGATATATACTCCTCCGCTTGTCATATTTGCTTTTTCATTCAAGGGGGTTGCTGCATCTTTTCCTCTAATTAGTCGAAATTTCATGCGAGGAATCGATCATGTTACTGTATTGTTCCCGGCTGAAGCTACATATTACGAACAGGTTTTGGGCGTGCCGTCAGCGCATATAACAGTCTGCCCTTTGGGCTGGCACGACCTTTGCAAAGATGTTGAGCCGGCTGAGAATGGTGACTTTATTTTTTCATTTGGTCGTTCGTACAGAGATTATAAGACCTTCATCAAAGCTGTGGAGGATCTGCCCGTCAAAGTCATTATCAATACCCGAAAATTTACTCTCAAAGATTTAACAATTCCCTCCCATGTCACTGTCAACGAAATGATGCCTGAACGTGAGTACGCACGTCTGTTAACATCTGCGAGATTCGTCGCAATTTCGCTGCAAGAAACTCGGCACGCAGCGGGAGAGTCCGCTTTAGTGCAGGCGATGGCTGCCGGAAAAGCTGTGGTGGCGACGCGCACCCCCAGCACATCCTATTATGTCGAAGACGGCGTCACCGGTGTCCTGACTCCTCCTAAGAACGCAGAAGCGATGCGAGAAGCTTGTTTTTATTTGCTGAATCATCCTGAGGAATGCAGGTCGATGGGCGTGGCCGCGCGGCGACGGTATGAGGAACTTTTCACCTCTGAGCATACTGCACGATGCCAATATGCTGTGTTGCAGAAGGTGGTTCAGATGCAGCGCGAGGGTTAATCGATGCGAGTTCTTTTTCTGTCGCGTTGGTTCCCTTTTCCAACAGACAACGGCTCAAAGATCCGCGTCTATCATCTGTTGAAATCGTTGGCCGATCAACACGAAGTGGCGCTACTTTCTTTTGCGAACGAGCCGCCGACGGCAGCCGCCGTTCAAGTTCTCCGAGCGATTTGCTCGCAGGTTGATTTTGTTTCTTACAAAGGTTTTCAAACTAACAGCGTTCGCGCTCGCCTGGGTTTTCTCTCTCCAACGCCTCGTTCGCTCATTGACACTTTCAGTGCGGAGATGGCTGAGAAAGTCAAGAAAGCGTCTGATCAATGGAAACCGGACATTGTGGTCGCTTCTCAGCTGGACATGATTCCATACGCCCTGTGGGTGCGGGATGCATTCCGGGTGGCGGAAGAAATTGAACTTACGATTCCATATGAAGCGTACATCAAGGCGCCTCATTTACCGGCAAGGCTGCGGAAAGGCCTCACCTGGTGGAAATTGAGCGCCTATCTTCGCAGAACGCTCTCTGCGTTTCAGCTTTGCACAGTGGTCTCTGCACCAGAACAGGAGCTGGCCAGAAGAGTGATTCCCTCCACTGTGCCGATCGAAGTCATTCCGAATGGAGTCGACGTCAGGTTGCTGCAGTCTGTTTCCAGAGAGCCTCAGCCTGATAGGTTAATCTATAACGGCGCGCTGAGTTATTACGCCAATTTTGACGCCATGCACTTCTTTTTAAGCGAAATCTTTCCCCGAATTTTAGAACGTGCACCGAAAACCACCCTGCTGATTACGGGAAACACTCAGGGCGCGCCGATTGAACAGTTGCCGAATCGGAAAAATGTTGTGTTTACAGGCTATGTAGAGGATATTCATGCCGTCGTAGGGGCGAGTTGGGCCCTGGTTGCACCGTTGCGTCTGGGAGGTGGGACCAGGCTGAAAGTGCTTGAGGCTTTAGCCTTAGGCGTGCCTGTGGTGGCGACGTCAAAGGGCGTGGAAGGATTAGACCTGGAAAAAGGCGAAGAAGTTTTAGTGGCGGATACTCCTCAACAATTCGCCGAGGCGACGTTATCCTTGTTGACGGACCTAGCCCTGCGCAATTGCTTATCTCTCGCCGGGCGCCGCGCAGCGAGTCGTTATGACTGGAATGGAATCGGTGGACGTTTCAATCAAATAGTGACAGAAGGCGCGAAGCCTTCCTCTGCGAAATTGGCGGCTATAGAGTCAGGCAACTTGGTGCGATGAGCAAACTCATGACGTTCCACCTACATCGCATACGCCTCCCGTTCGATCGGTATGCGCTGTTGAATTTTGTTGTGGTGAGCTGTGTGCTGCTCATCATTCCTCCGGTCATTTTTCTGTATGTCAGAGGTCGGTTTGACCCCCTTCTCATCGGCGCAGGAATTGTCGGCGCAATTGTTGCGCTGCGGCTCATTCAAGTGAAAGACCGGGGCAACAAAGGAATTGTGCTCCTTCTGATCGCCGGCGCAACGCTCAGTTTTGTCTCATTGCCGACCGGCCGTGAAAGCCGAGTCCCGTTAAGCATGGTTGTGGCGATGATGTTGGTTATTCCGTGGCTGCTTTCTATGGCGTGGGGAAAGCCGCCGACCCGCTTGCGTCCTTCGCCGATCAATAAGCCTTTAGTCGCTTTTGTGATTGTTGGACTCATTGCTTATCTATGGAGTCTGGTTTTTCGAGATCCAATCCTGTATATCTGGAGCAGCTTTCCTGTTGTCCAGTTGGCAGCGTTGACCGTCAACTCGCTGCTCCCGTTAACGTTGTTATACGTCGGGAATCAGGTGAACGACGTCAAGTGGCTCAAATATATGGTGGGCGTCGTGCTGATCACAGGCGTCGTCAGCCTTGCATTTTTCTTCCTGAATCCGCGTATCGGAGACCTGTTTTTCTACCGGGGAACGCGCGGCCTGTTTAGCATGTGGGTGGCTGCTTTTGCCTATGGGTTGGCGCTTTTCCATAAAGACTTGAAGCTCTGGCAACGCACATTGCTACTGTTGTTTGTTGCATTGCTGATCTATCGATACTTTTTTATTGGCATGTCCTGGGTTTCCGGCTGGTTGCCGTTAGGCGTAGCATGTGTAGTGCTTACATGGCTCCGCTCTCGACGCCTATTCGTTGGTTTATTCGCAATTGGGCTTGTGTACCTCGCTTTAAACTTTGATTTCTACTATCAGAATATTGTCATTGCCGAAGAGGAAGGGGGCAGCGGCACCGGACGCGTGGAGCTTTGGATGCGGAACCTAAACCATGTGGTGCAGCATCCCCTTTTTGGCATGGGGCCCGCCGGCTATGCGATTTACAACATGACCTATCACAGCGAAGACGCCCGCTCTACGCATAACAACTATTTCGATATTCTCGCCCAGACCGGTGTGATCGGTTTTACAATCTTTCTCATTTTCTTGAGGAGGTTGTTCCAAGTTGGACGCCAGACGTTGCGCCGTTATTCAGGCAAAGGAAACTTTGAGGAAGTCTTTGCCGCCGTTACGTCGAGCGGCGTCGTCGGCGCCATGGTCGGTATGATGCTCGGCGACTGGATGTTGCCCTTCGCCTACAACGAGACGATCGGCGGTTTTGACAACGCCGTGTTAAGTTGGGTGATGTTCGGTGGGATGGCAGCGCTCGGGACGTTCGCCGCGCCGTCAGCCAACCAGGGTGAAGCCTCCTCTCCGGTGGAGCCCAGGATCGAGCGCATATGAAGCCCTTGCTCTCTGTAATTGTTGTCAATTGGAACACCTGCGCGCTGCTGGCGGAATGCCTTGCCGCCGTCGAGCGCGAAGCTGCATCGATTCCGCATGACATCTGGGTGGTAGACAACGGCTCCAGCGATGGCAGCGTTGCGATGCTGCGCCGCGACTTTCCGCACGTTCAGGTGATCGAGAGCCTTGTCAACCTTGGCTTTGCCCGCGCCAACAACCTGGCCATGCAGAAGAGTGAAGGTCGTTATTTCCTGTTGCTCAACACCGATGCTCTTTTGCAGCCCGGCTCGATTCAGATGCTGTTGCAAGTAGCCGAAGCTGCACTGCGCGCCGGCGTTGTCGGCGCGCATTTATTGAATCCTGACGGCACGTTCCAAGCCTCGCACACGCGCTTCCCGACGCTCTGGCAGGAGTTTCTGATCCTTTCGACGTTAGGGCGCCGGCTGGTGAGGCCGTGGTATCCCAGCCACGGCCCGGAGGAGGGGAGAGGGCCACAGCGTGTGGATTACGTGGAGGGCGCATGCCTGCTCGTGCGCCGGGAGGCAATGCAGGAAGTCGGCGGGTTAGACGAAGGATACTTTATGTACGCCGAAGAGGTGGACTGGTGCAAACGCATGCAGGCCGCCGGATGGGAGGTCTGGTATGCGCCGGCGGCGAAGGTCGTGCACATTGGCGGCGCCAGTAGCGCCAACCGCAAGACGAGTCGAGAAGCCGATCTCTATCGTAGCCGTGTGCGCTACTTTCGCATCCATCATGGCAATTTGGAGGCAGAATTGCTCAAGGCGATGATTGTCTTTTTTGCCGTTACGAAACAGTTTGGTCATGCGTTGACGCGTTGGGCGACAAAAAAACGTCGCGGTCGCTCCGCGGTTGCGTTGCGGGAGCTCTTGATTGCACTGCGGAATGTCTGAGGCCGGGGATGGGTGGTTGCGAGCCGCCTCGACGATGAACAAAGGTCGATTGTGAAAACGATGCAGACACGCACGGCGTTTTCAGATGAACGGTTTCATGCGCTTGTGATTGCAGCGATCCTATTGCTCTGTTTCGTCTATTTCTTTCCGCGTTGGGCCGATCCGAATCAAAACTCGCGGCTCGATATGGTCTTTGCTGTGGTGGAGGATGGGACGTTTCAGATTGACAAATATGTCGCCAACACCGTCGATTACGCCAAAGTAGGTGAGCATTATTACAGCGACAAAGCGCCGGGCGCAGCTTTTTTGGGCATTCCGCTGTATGCAGGCCTGCGTCCGCTGCTGGAGACGCCGCTGCTCAGCGCGCTGACGACGCGGCTGGAATCGCATCGGGCGTTTGCCAGCACCCTGCGCGCCGAGGGTACCGGCGTCTCGACGCAAAAGGTTCGCTTCGCTCTTGTCCAGGTTTACTTGAGCTTTTTTGTTTCTGCTCTGCCGACGGCTGCGCTGGCTATGCTGCTTTTCCTGTGGTTGCGCTCAGTGGCGCCGCTGGCATGGCCGCGAAGCGTCGTAGCGCTCGGCTACGGCCTGGCGACGCCTGTCTTCGCCTACGCCAACGCTTTCTACGGCCATCAACTGGCAGCGTTCCTCCTCTTTCTGGCGTTCTTCCTGCTGGCGCGCGCGCCGGCGCAGGTCGGAGCGCTGCGCGCGTGGCTCGTTGGGCTGCTGCTCGGCTATGCATTTATCACGGAGTATCCGGTGGTGCTGATGGCGGCGCCGATCGCTCTGTATGGGCTGTATCAATTCTGGAGACGACGACAACTGGCGCCGTTTTTCTGGCTTGTTATTGGCGGAGCGATCGTGGCTGCAGGCTGGATGGCCTACAACACGGTCATCTTCGGCGGCCCCCTGGAGCTGGGCTACAGCCGCTCCGAGCTGTGGACGGAGCAGCATCACACCGGCTTCATGAGCCTGACTGCACCGACGCTCGATGCGGTCTGGGGGATCACCTTCAGCCCGTTTCGTGGGCTGTTTCTGCTTTCACCCTGGCTGCTGTGGGCGCTGCCGGGCTTTGCGCTCTGGCGACGCAGCGGCGTCCTGCGCGCCGAGTGGTGGCTGACGCTTGCCATCGTCGTCGGCATGTTCCTGTTTAACGCCTCGTCGAGCATGTGGTGGGGCGGCTTCGCCGTCGGGCCGCGCTACCTGCTGCCGATGCTGCCCTTCTTGGCGCTGCCGGTGGCGTTCATTTGGGTCGCTTGGGGCGAGCGGCTGTGGCTACGTTTCGCTCTGACGTCGAGCTTCCTCTGGTCACTCGTCGCTGTGTGGAGCATGACATTGGCGGAACAGGCCTTCCCGTCGGATATGCTGCGCAACCCGTGGGCCGAGCATGTGCTGCCCAACTGGGCGGTGGGCAACATCGCGCGCAACTTCGGCACAGTGCTGGGGCTGGAGGGCGTCTGGAGTCTAACTCCGCTGATGTTCCTGCTTGTACTGGCGGCGGTTGCGTGGCGATGGCTGGTCACGTTGCAACCTCGCAAGGCGTTGTTCAGCAGAGACGCTCGCTCTTCGCTCGAAATCGAAGCTGAAAGCGAAAATCGGCTCATGGAGTTGAACAAATGATAGAAGTTACGCAGTTGAACGGGCAATCGATAGAACAAATTAAGCAAATAGCTGGCAGAAATGGGAGGCGCAGTTCTCAGCCGCACGTTCTCGGTGAATCGCAAGGATTTTGGATAGATCAAGAAAGCGCAGCGACTTTAGGTTCATGGAGACGTTAGGTTCTTGGAGTTGTCGCCTCCGGCGCAACATAGCGGCTGTCCATGCTCGAATCGAGGACGTCCGACTGGAAGCCGAATCTGCGGTTGCTTCCGCAGGCCATCGCCTCCGGCGTGATATACCGATTCACGGTGCAGTTGTGTTGGTATAGAGGATGATCGAGGATTCCATGCAGGCAGAGTTGAGTTACACGTCCGCTCAAGCCGAGGAGCACACCGTCACCGCTGCCGTGACGCGACAGGAGTGGTTCTGCGTGATTGCAACGACGCTGGTCGTGCTTGTCGTCACCACATTGCCTTACCTCTACGGCTACTGGTCTGCGCCGGCGGACAAACAGTTCATGGGTGTCATTTACAACGTACCCGATCACATGCAGTATTTCTCCTGGTTCCGCGAGTTCAGCCACGCCAACCTGGCGGCCAACAAGTTGACGCCGGAGCCGAATAAACCGATCTTCTTCAACCTCCTCTGGTGGGGGATGGCGCGCATTGGCGGTATCTTGGGGATTGGATACGCAGGCATGTACCAGATGCTGCGCTGGGTGGCGACGATCCTCTTTCTGTTGCTGGTCTACCGGATGTTGAGTTGGTTCTTTGCCGACCGACTTCATCGCATCACGGCCTTTTTGTTGGCGCTCTTCGGAGCCGGCTTTGGCTGGGTGCTGGTCGTGATGAAATACACGGTGACCAGGGGCGAGCTGATCTGGCCGCTCGATGTTTACGTCGCCGAGCCGAACACTTTCTTCAGCATCGTGGGGTCGCCCCATTTCATCGCAGCGGCGCTCTACATGTTCGTCTTCGTCCTGGTGTTACGCGGCCAGTCCAAGCGTCAGCTGCGCTACGCCGTCTACGCCGGCCTCTTTGCGCTCTTCATGGGTTGGCAGCACGCCTATGATCTGTTGATCGTTTACGGCGTGCTCGGCGCATATACGCTTCTGGTTTGGCTACGCGATCGACGTCCACCGATGTATTTGATTTGGAGCTGTATCGTCGTCGGCGTCCTCTCCGTCTGGCCGGCGCTCTATTCGGTGTTGCTCACCTCGCTCGATCCCTTGTGGAAAGAGGTGCTCAAGCAGTTCGCCAATGCCGGCGTCTACACGCCGCCGCTCTATCGCTTGCCGGTCCTGCTGGGGCTGCCCTTTTTGCTGGCGCTGTATACGGCTATCCGCCAGAATCCGTTGCGGCTGCAGGGCGTGAGCGACAACGACCTCTTTGTGCGCGGCTGGTTCTGGATCTCCTTTGCACTGGTGTACCTGCCTGTGGATTATCAGATTCACATGCTCAACGGCTGGCAGGTTCCGATTGCGATTCTCGCCACGCGGGGGATTTTCGGCTATCTGGCGCCTGCGCTGGCGCAGCGACGTCGGCTGACGCAGGCCTCTGCACAGCGGTGGGCGATCGCCGTCGCCGCGGTTGTGATCGGTTTCTCTTCCTTGACGAATCTCTATTTGTTTGCGTGGCGATTTTATGACCTGAGTCGCCACGATTACCCGTACTATCTGCATCGCGACGAGGTCGCAGCCCTGCGCTGGCTGGAGGAGAACGCACGGCCGGATGACGTCGTCTTGAGTTCGCTGCAACTGGGGCAGTATGTGCCCGCCGAGACAGGCGCTCATGCATTTCTGGCGCACTGGGCGCAGACGGTGGATTACTACGGCAAAGAGGCGGCGGTGATACGGTTCTTCAGCGAAGACGCAACTCCAAGTGAGCGCAAAAAGATCATCGAGGATTTTAGCGTGGATTATATCATTTGGGGGCCGGCTGAACGCGCGCTTGGCGCGCATTCCCTGTTCGATCATCCGGCCTTCCAACCTATCTTTGTCCAGGGAGACGCCACGATATTTGTTCTGGCGGCGACGTCCCGGTGAGACCAAAGGTCGTCATGGATAGCAGCAATCAGAATAGAACAGCATTTGCAATAACGATAAAAACATGGCTGCATGGCGCCACATGGCGCGTGGGGCTCTTCCTCTGCACAATGTTCCTGGCGGCGTGGTCGACCGATCAGGCTTTCGCTCAAGTCGGTAGATGGTCGACGCCGATTCCACTTGGAGCGTATTGGTTTCCTGACGTGGCAGTGGATGGCTCTGGCCGAGCTCACGTCGTCTGGTCATCGGGCGCCGAAGGTTTCGACACCGTGATGTATGCTGCGAAGGATGAAGGCGGCTGGAGTCAACCGGTCGATATTGCTGCGATCCGACAGATCGCCGGGGGCGGCGAGGCCACTCGCCCAACTCTGCTGCTCGACAGTAGCGATACGTTGCACCTCACGTATCGTTACACATCGATCTATTACACACAAGCGCCTGCAGGTGGGGCAGGTGTTCCGGGATACTGGCGCACTCCGTTGCTGATCGACGAAGGTTACTTTTCACGGATGGCGCAGGATAGCCAAGGGGTGTTGCATCTGATTTTTACACAGAATGTTTCGACCGAAAGCTGTCGCATCTGCTATCACATTTTCTATGTGCGCTCTGTGGATGAGGGGCTCTCCTGGAGCGACCCGATCGACATTTCTGTGCAACTGACCGGCGCCGCCAAACCTCAGATGATTGTGGATCGGCAGGATAACATTCACGTCGTCTGGGAAGCAGGATATGGCGGCTCTTACGGTCAACTCTCGGATCCAACGACGGTGATGTATGTGGCATCGTACGACGGCGGCGTCACCTGGTCTCGTCCCCATCCATTGGATCCGACGCGCGGCGCTTCTACAGCATCTATGGCGCGCAATGTCACGCTTGCCGAAGACGGCAACGGTCATCTGGTTGCGGTCTGGTGGGCCATCCCGGAAGACACTGTTTATTATCAACTTTCCAGAGATGCAGGCCAAAATTGGAGTTCCCCTGCCCCAGTTCCGGGAGTGCTCGGCGTCTGGGCGCTCTATCAATCTCGGCTCGACAGTTATGCGACGGCGGTTGACAGCGCAGGTCGAGTTCATCTCGTTTTGGTAGGTAGACGGATCGTTGAGCAGCCAGGCGCCGAGCTTTTACACGTCATTTGGGACGGCGCAAACTGGTCGTCGCCGTCCGTGATCGCCGGCTATGAGGGAGATATGCCAGAGTGGCCGCGTATCGCCGTCGGCTTAGGCAATCAACTGCATGTCGTGTGGTTTGTGCGTGACGCCGAGAACCTTTTCAACTCCGATGCAGGGAATTATCAAGTCTGGTATGCTTCTGGCGCCACCGACAGCCCGGCGTTGGCGCCGGTTGCTGTGCCTGCAATTCCGCCTCCAACGCCGGTCGCCGCTGCGTTGACGCCGCTGTTCATTCCGACGCCGACCTCTCAAATTGCGCCGGTGTACGTGGAAGACGCGTCGCAGCCGCCCATTTCGCTGCTCACTCCGAATTTACGCAGTGAAAATGATGACGTCCTGCTGCTGCTTCTCTCTATTGGGCCGGTGGTGGCAATTTTGTTGCTGTTCACCACAATCACGCTGCTGCGGCGTCGCCGTGCTCATGGTTAGAGTTAGCGATCTCCCCATCTGATTCGAAGGGAAGGGCGACCTTCGATGTTCCAGTCGCCGGTGTCCGAAGAAACAAAATATTTGCCGCTGTGATAGGCGGAATCCGCCTCGTAAAGGATGAGTCGCAGCGGTTGATGGCTGGCGTAGGCGTTGGCGACGGCGTAGCTGACATCCCAGCTCCAGGGAATGCCGGGCCAGCCGTTCCAGTTGTTCCCCACCGGATCGACCCAGCGCCCGGTCACGTTTTCCCACGCCAGCGGCGCATTGTTCCAAGTGATGGCGGTTTCCTGCCAGTCTTCGGCGGCCGTCAACACCTGAATCCAGGATGGCTGCGCATCTGACCCGCCAGCATTGCCAAATTGGTGGAGCGTGAGCGTCGCCGAGAGAATGATTTTTCCCGGCGGCACAGCATGGAGGGGGAAAGTGACGTAATATTTGGCGAAGCAGGGCCAATCGGCGACATCGGATTGGTTCTGAATATTGAAGTCCGGCGCTTTGCCATAGTTGCGATTCGCCCATTCATTCCAGATGTGATAGTCGTCGCCGGGACACTGATTGGTGATGGCGCCGCCGACGTCGGCGTCGATCACGGTAGAGTCATTTTGGCGTTCTCGCCGGATGAGGACCTCGCCTGTCACCGGAACGTTGGGCGCAGCGTAGCCCGGTAGCCCGAAGCGCAGCCATCCCCAACTGCTGGGTCGGTCGCGGTGCAGCGTCTCCGGCCAGGTCTGGACAGGCTGCGGCGCTTCATTGCGCCCATCTCGATCGTGAAGCAGCAGCCCGAGCCGCCACTCGCTGCCGGTCGCAGGCGGGGCGTTCAGACCCAAGGCGGCGAATGGAACGTCGAAGGTCATCGCCCAACCGCGGTCGGTTCCGCGGTTGTCATTGAGCGATTCGCCCCGCCACCCTGGTTTGGTGGCGATGTGGATCGTGCGCTGCCACCAGCCTTGCGCCCCCCCTTGGTAGACCGCTCTGTGCGCATCGCTGGAGTCGGGCGATAGCTGCGCAACGAACTGATAGGAGCTGTCGGAGAGCGCAGCTGCGCCGGGGTTCAAGTCGAGCAGAAGGGTGACGGCGTCCCAAGCGGCGAGCGTGTCGACCGTTGGCGTTTCATCGTACCACAGGTGACGGTCGAAGACGGCCAGATAGACGGTGAGCTTCTCTTGATTGTAGCCAACGCGCACGTCGGCGTAGTTGCTGCTTTCGGAAAGCTTGCCAAACCAGAAGATCGCCATCTGCTCAAAGGCAATGTTTCCGTCGAAGAATGGCGCGTTGACCCGTCGCATCGACGCAGCGGGCGGCGTGGCCGGCGGCGGTGGCGCCGTCGCTGTAGGCGTCGGCGTGGCGGGTGGGGTGGCCGTCGGGGTGGCGGTTGGGGTCGCCGTGAAGGTGGGCGTAGGCGTCGGCGGCTCCTGGCGGCTGATGGCGGGCAGGTAAATCGTAGTGGAAGCGCCGGTGCCGTCCTGCCCCAAAACCGGTGCAGAGGGAAAACCGGTCTCTACAGCCGCAAACACGCAGGCGATGGCGAACAATCCGATCACAAATCGAACAAAAAATTTTGTCATCATCTTCAATCCTCAGAAATCCAGCACGAGTCAAAAACTTGCTTTGCGCTCCCTGTTAACAATTCGGGGATCGAAAAGAATTGATTCCCGAATTGTTATGAAGACAGCAATACTTTTACCCTTCCGCCGCTTCCATCACGCGGATCTGCGACGGATGGCTCGCGTAGATCACCGGATCGCCCTGGTACCATTCGATCAAGCCGGTGACTTGAACGCGCTGCCCAGGGGCGTAGATGCGCTCCGGCGATTCGGAGAAATTGCCCCAGTGCGGCTTGAGAATGCGGACCAGGAAGGCGCCCTGATGAGGCGTCTTGAAGGTCAGGTACACCGCCTTGCCGTTGTTGAAGACATCGTGGAGAACGCCTTCAACGGTGACGGTGCGGCCTGTGTAGTCGCGCGCCGCCGTATAGTCGATGACGCCTTCGCGGACGAACGACAACTGCGCTGCTGCGGCCTGCTCCGGCGGAGGCTGCATGGCCACGCCGGTCGGCTCGCCGTGCTCCAACGCCACGACTGCGCCGTCGGTGCTCACGAAGTAGATGGTGTCGTTGCTGACCACCCAGGAGGCGTATTCGCTCCAGTAACGGTCATAAACCGGCCCTTGATTGTAATAGATATAAAAGCCAGCAGGGATCCGGCGCGGATCGCCATCCTGGGTTAACCCATCAGGACAATAGTGGCTGGTGCTGAATCCACAGTTGCTGGCGGAAGTGATGATGTGCGGTAGATTTGCTGTGGTGATCGGATTGGAACCCGAAGCCCCGCGAGAAGGAGAACGATCAATGACGCGATGGGCAAGGCCAAACATCCAGTGGCCGCCCAGTAAATCGTCGCCCGCCATAGAGAGATTCGCCTGTTCATCGGTGGGGAAAAAGGTGCTTTCCATAAAACGAACATCTCCCGCCGAAAAACCTGCGACCGTTTGATCGCTCAGCATTAATTCTCCCAGACGGGAATCTGCGCGGCCATCACATACGCCTTCCATCAGACAGGGGGTTCCTCTCATGACAACGTAGGCGACTTCGCTGCCATCCCCAAAGCGTTTCACCACAGGCATCGGCCCCATCGGCATATAATCGCCATCTCCAAAGCCGCCGTGACCTATGTTTGGAATAAACGCAGTTGAACCATTATCCAGGCTTAAAGCTAGGAGAGCCTGTTCGTCGGGTCGATTCATAAGATTGGCTCTCATTGCGGCGTTCGAACTCGGCCAGGGTGACCATGTCCACATCGTTTGCCAATCGAGACGTAGTTTGATGAGCACAACTCCACTCTGTTCTGCGATCACCGGCCAGCCTCGACTCACCTCTGCAAAGTCATTGCTGCCCGAGACCCCTGGGTTGCCCGGTTCTAACACGGTCGTCTTGTTTCGCCAGGCGCGGCTGCCGTCGCCGTTGCGAATGGCGTGCACGTACAAGTCCTGCGAAGCGACCACCACCAGATCGCGCGTGGCCGAGTAGGCGGGCGGCGTGTCGACCGGCGAGCCGGCGTTATAGTGCCAGATCTGCTGCATGGTGCGCTTGTCGATGGCGTAGACGAAATTACCCATTGAGAAAAAGACGCGCTCCCCGGCGATGGCGGGCGGCAGCGGCAGGTTGCTGTTGCCGCCTCCGGCGAAGCTGCCTACGGTGTCGCCGTTGGCGGCGTTGAGTTTGTAGAGCGTCCCGTTGTTGGAGACGACAAAGAGTGCAGCGGTGTCGCCGTCGTAGGCGGGCGTCGAGTTGATGGCGCCGCCAGGGTTGCGGTTCCAGAGCACGGCGCCATTGGCGTTGTTCAACGCATAGACGCCGCGGCTGCCTGCAGCGATGTAGACGCGACCGCCGCCGGTCACCGGCTGGCTGTTGCGCGGCAGGCCAAACTTGCCCGAGGAGATGCCGCCGGTGGCGTTCGGCCCGTTCCACGCCCACTTCCAGCGCCAGGGCGTCGGCACCGAGACGGGATTATAGCCGGTGCGCTGCGCATCATGCGCATGCTGCGTCCACTCCGAAGCCCCTACAGGCAGTGGCGTCCCTTGCGTCGGCGTGGCCGAGGGTGCTGGTGATGTCGTCGATGAAGGGGTTTGCGTTGCAGTGGGGGTGGCCGTCGGCATGCGCGTCGCCGTATTGGTGGGCGTCGGGAGGTTGGCCGATATAAAGGGTAGATACACAGAACCAGGAATGGTTTCTCCCGGCCCTTCTTGCCCATAGAGCGCCGGCGGTGGATAGCTGGCGACAAGGCCCACCGTGACGACCAGCGCAAAAATGGTGATGCCGATATGGAGTCGATACATTGCTCGTTCCTTTATTCGCTTTTTCATCTCTTCCAGGAAACTGCACGGTTTTTAACAAAAACCTCCGGCAAAATTGTAGCCCTCACCCCCTGGCCCCCTCTCCCAGTG
>CALFWA010000135.1 GCA_937928035.1 uncultured Caldilinea sp.
TCGCCAGTCGATCCCGCTGACGATCTCGTTGCTTGCGGTCAGCGAGATGACAGCGACGGAGACGCTTACGGAGACCATCGCCGAAACGGCGCTGTTGACGCCGACCGAAACCGGGCTTGAGGCGACAGCCCCGCTCACCGAGAGCGTTGTTCCGGCCGCAACGTTGGAGCTTGGCGCAGCGCTGGCGCTGACCCCAACTGCGGAGCTTGCAAGCGATCTCTTCAGCGCTGTAGAAGTGACCGCAACGGAGGAACTTACCCCGCCTTGGATCGTCAGCAGCGTCGCCGTGACGCTGGAAATCGATCTAGATTTCGTCGTCACCCAGACGTTGACCACAACCGTTCCAGCATCGGTTGCGCTGCAATTGTCCGACCTCCTTACGCAAACCGTGCCCATCTCGGTGATCGTCGCGCCGTTCGAGGTGGGCATAGCGCAAATCGAGCTGGTTCTTCCAGAGGAACTGCTGATGACGCCTACACTGACGCCGACCGAAGCGTTGACTGCCACAGAGGCAGTGACGCCAACCGTAGCCGCAACGCCGACCGTGGAGGCCTCACCTGCGCCCGCCGTCAGCGGCGTCCCGCTGATCACCACTTCTGTGATCGAAAACGCCAATCTGCGCGCCGGACCAGGCACCAATTTCGCCATCGTCGGGCAGGCGACGGCCGGACAAGAGGTTCAGGTTGCAGCCGTCAGTGAAGATGGCGGCTGGTATTTGCTCGGCAACGGCGCCTGGATCGCCAATTTCCTGGTCGCCGCTCCAGAAGCCGCCGTTCCTGTCGTCGACGATGAAATTCTGCAGGCCGTGACAGGCCAGGCTGCGCCGCCCACCGGGGTCGTGACGCCCACGGTGACGGTGGACGCCAATCTGCGCGCCGGCCCCGGCACCGAATTCGATGTGATCGGCGGCACCGTCACCGGCCAGACGATCAACATCGTCGGCCGCAACGCAGACGGGACGTGGTTCCGCCTTGACAACGGCGGGTGGGTCTTCGCGGCGCTCGTCGCTAATCCGCCTCCGCTGGAAAGCGTGCCGGTGGTCAACATCGATGGAACGCCCGTCGAAGCGACACCGGCCGCTGTGCCGCAGCCGGAGCAGGCGTCAGGTTTGGGCGGCCTGTTGCCCACGCCCACGCCGACGCCGCAGCCCCGCAGTGAGGAGCTCGACGCTTATCTCACAGCTGCGCTCGAGCTGATCCGGCAGTTCGACCTGGTACAGACCAGCCTCGACGGGCTGTTGCGAGAAGTGAACGCCAACAATGCGCTGCTTGGGGACGCCAACTGGACGACGCGCATGAACGCCGCCCTGGCGTTGTTGCGCCGCACCAGCGCCAGCGTCGGCGAGCTCACCGTGCCCGCCGACGCACAGGCGATCCACAGTCAGCTGGAGGCGGCGGCGCTCAGCTACACGCAGGCGGCCAGCGCGCTTGCCGGCGCCGTCCAAAACCGCAGCATCACCCAGCTGCAAGAGGCGGACGCGCTCATCAGCGCAGCCGTTTCGGGCCTGACCGCAGCGGAAACCGCCATTTTGCAGGCGCGCGGACAATGAGCCGACGACACGCCGGGGGCGAACCGGTCATCGCCTCCGGCGTGGCCTTGCTGTATGCCGAGAAGCTGCGGCTGCGAGGCGCAGCTTTCTCATTCGACGTAAATCATCTTGCGCGTCATTCCCCCGTCGACGACAAAATTTTGCCCTGTAATAAAGCCGGATGCCTCTGAAAGAAGGAAAGCCGCCATCGCCGCCACGTCCTCCGGCGTGCCGACGCGACCGACCGGATGCTGGGCGTGGTCGATCGGCCGCAGGGCAGGTATGCGGCGTTGACCAGATTTCTTCCAGGCGCTTACTTCGATCCAACCCGGGCTGATGGCGTTGACGCGCACCTCCGGCCCCAGGCTGACGGCGAGCGCATGGGTCAGCGCCAGGAGGCCGCCTTTGCTGGCGGAGTACGCCTCGGTGTTGGGTTCGGACTGCAACGCGCGCGTCGATGCGATGTTGACGACGGCGCCGCGCGCCCGACGCAAGTGAGGCGCCGCATGTTTGACGCACAAAAAAGCCCCTGTGAGATTCACGGCGAGCACCCGATTCCAGGCGTCCAGGCGCAATTGTTCCACCGGCGTTGCGCCGGGATCGGCGATGCCCGCATTGTTGACCAAACCGTCGATGGCGCCGCGCCACGCCACCGCCTCGGCTGCCATGCGCGCCACCGCAGCTTCGTCGGCGACGTCCGTCTGCACAAAGCGCGCCTCTCCCCACGCAGCGCATTCGGACGAGGTCTCCATGCCCGCCTCCTCATCCAGGTCGGCGATCAGCACCGCTGCGCCGAGACGCAGCAGTTGCAGCGCAACACCCTTGCCGATCCCTTGCGCACTGCCTGTGACAATGATCGTCTTGTCACGCAGATCTTCAAGCATTCGCCTTCGCTTCCTTTCCATGCAAAGCCAACCTTACGAAAGGATACATCATTTGCCAGTTGTCGCCATCGTTCGCCCACGCTATAGTGAAGGCGGATGGGTAATGGGTTCAGGGTTCACATGTAGGTTTTCTCCTTCTCTCTGTGTGAGCAGAGGGCGTCAGTCCAGACGCTGACGCCCTCTGCTTGTTTGTGCCCAATTCTAGGTTTAGCATTCCTTTTCTTCGCTCCACGCAATTTCTCACCGCGCCTCTCGCAAAAGATATAATGACTTCTATCTTTATCGCGCTCTTTGCATCGGTCAGGAGAGTCTGTGAACGCGCTTCGTTCTCTGTTTCAGCTTGATCCCAACGTGATCTATCTCAATCACGGCGCCTTCGGCGCGACGCCGCTGCCGGTGTTCGAGGTCTATCAGGAGTGGCAGCGACGCCTCGAACGTCAGCCCACCCACTTTTTTGCACGCGAATCGAGTCCCCTTCTTCGCGCTGCACGCGAGGCGCTGGCCGCGTATCTCGGCGCTCGAGCAGAGGACCTGGTCTTCGTGCACAACGCCACCTTCGGCGTCAACGTAGTTGCGCGCTCGTTGCCGCTGCAACCCGGCGATGAAGTGTTGACGACAACGCACGAGTACGGCGCTTGCCTCAACGCCTGGGAGTTCGTTTGCGCCAAACGAGGCGCCCGTCTAGTCCGTCAACCGATTTCGCTGCCCATCGTCGAGGAGGCGCAGATCATCGAGGAGCTTTGGCAAGGCGTCACTCCAAGGACGCGTGTACTCTTTCTGAGTCACATCACCTCGCCGACAGCGCTGACGCTGCCTGTGCAGGCGCTCTGTCGCCGCGCCCGTGCGACGGGCATCCTCACCGTCGTCGACGGCGCGCACGCGCCTGGTCAGATCGACATCGACCTCGGCGCGCTCGACGCCGACATCTACACCGGCAACCTGCACAAATGGCTGTGCACCCCCAAAGGCGCAGGCTTCCTGTGGGTGCGACCGGAAGTTCAGCCGCAGATCGAGCCGCTGGTGGTGAGCTGGGGCTATGGCCCGGAGCGCACGATGTTTGAGGACAATGACTTCATCAGCGCGCTGCAATGGCAGGGCACCGACGACATCTCCGCCTATCTGAGCGTCCCCGCCGCCATCGAGTTCCAACGCGCTCATGACTGGCGAACCGTGCGCGAGCGTTGTCACGCCATGCTGGCGGAAACGCTGGCGCAGCTCGAAGCAGTCACCGGCGTCCCTTCCTATTATCCACGGCAAACGCCGCGCCTTTTTCACCAGATGGGCGTCGCCCCGCTTCCGCTTCAGCCCGATATCGCTGCGTTCAGGGAGCGCCTTCATGCAGAACATCGGATCGAAGTCCCTTGCTATGCCTGGCAGGGCGGCCACTACATGCGCATCTCCGTTCAGGCGTACAACGCGCCGGAGGAACTGGCGCAATTGGTGGAGGTGACGTCGATGCTCCTTCAGCCGACGTCGATGACCACCGTCTCCTAAGGCAAGGGTCCTTTTTCCAGGAAATGTTAATGCTTCCTGAAAAAGGCGACGAACATGCTTCATTCTAGACTCGTTTATTTCCATCTGCGCTCGACGTGCGAGCGCAAAAACGCCAGCCCTTTGCGCACAAATTCATCGCCGTTGGGGCAGACGTTATGGAACATGCCGCGTTGATAGGCGAAGTCGTCGATTGAGGAGTTGTACGCCTCCATCGTCAGCGGGCCGTCGAAGCCGATCTCATAGAGCGCATCGAAGACGTCATCCCACGGCACCAGGCCGCCGCCGGGCGCGCCGCGATCGTTTTCGCACGTATGCACGCACCAGAGCCGAGAGGCCAGCGCACGCAGCGCGGCGCCGTAGTCCCGCTCCTCGGTGATGAGATGGTAGGTGTCGAACAGGGCGTAGAGGTTCGGGTGATCGGCCAGATCGATCAGCCGCATTAGTTGCGCCGCCGTGTTGACCAAATGGGTGCGAAAGTGGCTCATCGGCTCTAACACAATCTTGACATTGCGTTGGGCTGCGTATTCGGCGAGCCTGTGCAGCCCCTCTGCGGTGCGAGGATATTCGTCCGCCGGCGGACGCCGCCGCTTGACCACGCCCGGATGGCCGTAGAGAGCGCCGGCGTAGGCGACGGCGCCGAGCTCCGCCGCCAGATCGACCTGACGGCAATGCCAGGTCAGCCCCTCTTGGCGCTCTTCCGGCTCGTCCGAGGAGAGATCGGCGCTAAGCGGCCAGGCGCCGCCAGGGCCGATCACCAGCGTCAGCCCTAACGCCTCGGCGCGGCGTCGCGTCAACGCCGGCGTAAAGCGCACGTCGTCGCCGACGGAAAGCTCGGCTACGTCCAGACCGAGCGCTTTCATCCGGTCAAGGATGGGAAGTGCATCATCGCTCCACCGATCGGTGAAGATGTAGCAATGTGCTCCGTAGTGCATAACTTTTCCTTGATTTGCTCGATTGCCCAAACTTGGATATTGAGTGAATTAGGTGTTAGACGATCGTTATCCCTTCGCCGGCGTCGGCTCGGGCTTTGCCGGTTGCCGTCCGCTTCTAGAAGGAGATTCAGTGTTCGGTGGGCGGTCCGGTCGAGAGAGCGGCGCATGGCCGACGCCGGGCCAGATGCGCACAACGCCCAGCGCAGCGCGAACGGCGATCCAGATGTCGGTGACGAGCCAGACCCAGGCGAGCGAGGCTGCGCCCGCCGCCTCCAGGCCGAGCAAGGCGGTCGCGCCAATCGCCATCGCTGCGAAGGCCGCATTGCGCAGGTAGCGAAAATCGCCCGTCCCCCAGTGAACGCCGTCGGTGGCGAAGGCAAGCGCGTTGAGCGGCTGCACGACGGCCGAAAGAAGCCAGGCCGAAAAGAAGAGGCTGTGCGCTTCAGGAGGGGCCAGCAAGGCGGCGAGAGGGCTGCGAAGGAGCCACATCCCCACGCCGAGCAGCGCACCCATCCCTGCGCTCCACAGACAGGCCATCCTCGCCACGCGGCGAGCCTGCGTCACCCAACCTGCGCCGAGAAAATAGCCGACCAAACTCTGCGCAGTGATGGCCAGCGCGTCCAGCCCCAGCGCCGCAAAGATCCAAAACTGGCGCACGGCCTGGTGGGCGGCGCCGCTCTCCGGCCCCAAATTGGTGGCGACGCGCGTGGCGAGCAGCAGAAAGGCGGTCAGGAAGCCGGTGCGCAGGAAAAGATCGCCGCCGACGCGCAGCAGAGAGCGCGTTTCTTGAACACGCAGGCGCGACGGCCAGCCCAATCGCCGCACGATCGCAGCGCTCGCCCAGATGGCGCCGAGCCACTGGGCAAGCGTGCTCGCTGCCGCGGCGCCCGTCACCCCCATCGCCGGGATCGGACCTGCGCCGAAGATGAGCAGCCGGTCCAGCGCAATGTTGAGCGCATTGACCGCCACCGCCACCCACAGCGGCGTGCGCATGTCCTGCAAACCGCGCAACACGCCAAAGGCGACCAACGACGCGATCACCGCCGGAGCGCCGAGCAGGCGCACAACAATATACGACTCTGCGTATGCCAGCACTGCGCCTTCTGCACCCAATGCACGCGCAATCGGTGTGACCGACGCGGCGCCGAAGACGATCGAGCCGAGTCCAAAGAGCATCGCCAGCAACAACCCCAGCCCCATGACGCGCGCTGCACGCTCATGGTCGCCTGCGCCCAACGCCTGCGCTACATCGGTCTGCGCGCCGATGCCCAGAAAATTAAAGATCCAGAAGACGGCCGAAAGCGCCGCCGAGCCGACGCCCAGCGCCGCCAGCGGCGCTGCGCCGAGCTGCGCCACAAAGGCCGTATCGACCAAGCCGGTCAGCGGCTCGGCGACCAGCGAGATCAACACCGGCAGCGAAAGCATTAACAGAGTGCGATGGGGATGGCGAACAAAAGGATGGTGCATACAGAGTCACAAAGGTGCAGTGAGTTGGTCATTTTTCACCACTCTATGTTATCTTGACGTCATGGCGCGCACCAAGAATCGCCGCGAGGCGAAATCACAACGCCGGTTGCCCGACCGCTCACCCAAAACTCGCCCCCTCCTCCGCTCGCCTACGCTCGAGATGCCGGGCGAGCCGTTCAGCGAAGCGAAAGGCGTCGTACAGCGCACGCCCCAGGGCGATGCGTATCTACGCACCCCCCTACGCGCCTTTGCGCCCTCGTCGGCGGATGTATACATTCCCGCCGCACTGGTCGAACGTTACGCCCTCGTTGACGGCGCAGAAGTTTGCGGGGTCGCCGGCGCAACCCAACAAGGCTTGCAGCTGAGTGACGTCCAGGAGATCTGCGGTCTGACGCCAGAAGCCTTCGCCAGGCGCAGACCCTTTGAACAGCTCATTGCCATCGATCCTTGCGAGCGCTTTCGGTTGGGCGACAGCGGGAGACTGTCGATGCGCGCGGTGGAGCTGATCGCGCCGATCGGCAAGGGCACGCGCGGGCTGATCGTAGCGCCGCCTAAGGCGGGCAAGACGAAGCTTCTGGAGGAGCTGACTCACGCCATCCATGCGGCTGCGCCGGAGGCGCGCATCCTCCTGTTGTTGATCGACGAACGACCGGAGGAGGTGACGCATTTTCGCCGCACCGTCCCCGCCGCGGTTTTCGCCAGCTCCAACGACCAGAGCCTGGAAGACCACGTTCGCCTGGCCGAGCTGACGATGGTGCACGTGCGCTGTGAACTGGAGTGCGGCCGCGATGTGGTCGTGTTGATCGACAGCTTGACGCGTATGACGCGCGCCTTCAACCTGTCCGGCAAAGGTGCCAACCGCACGCTGTCGGGCGGGATCGACGCCAGGGCGCTGGAGATTCCCCGGCGCTTCTTCGGCCTGGCGCGCAATATCGAGCACGGCGGTTCGGTGACGGTGCTCGCCACCGTCCTGGTCGAGACCGGCTCACGCATGGACGACCTGATCTTCGAAGAGTTCAAGGCCACCGGCAACAGCGAGATTGTGCTCGACCGGTCGCTGGCGGAGGCGCGCATCTTTCCGGCCATCGACATCAAGGCCAGCGGCACGCGCAGGGAGGAGCTGCTTTACACGCCGGCGGAGATGGAGAAACTTACCCTGTTGCGCCGCGCCCTCGCCGAACGCGACAACAAGAGCGCCATGCTCGGCCTGCTGAAGCTCCTGGAAAAAGCGCCCACCAATGACGAGCTGCTGCGCAGGCTGAAGAAAAAAGTTTGATGCGCTTTAGCCGAACGGCGCAATTACGGTCAGAAAGGTCAACAGATCCTCTCCGTCGTTGACGACGCCGTGCGGAACGCCCGCCGGGGCTACAATCAGCATCCCTGCCCCACACGTCTGCTCGCTTTCACCGACGGTGAAGCGGCCGTTGCCCGCCATCACGTAATAGAACTTGTCCTGATCGGCGTGTTCATGGATGGCCTGCGCCTGCCCAGGAGCCAACACGTTCAGCCCGACCAGCAGGCGCTCGCTTTGGAAAAAGGTGTGTTTGAAGGGCTTTGCGCCGGGCGCCTTCACAAAATCCGTGATGCGCAGAAAGTGGACGTCGCTCATGGGTGGATGCTCCGTTCCTGTGCAGCGGGCAGATGCGCCTGCTCTTCCAGGTATCTGACCGCCGCGCCGGCCAGCAGCGCCACGCCGGTGGAGAGCATGCGTTCGTCAAAGTTGAAGGTGGGGCTGTGGTGCGGACTGTTGAGCGGGCCGTTTGGGTCGTTGGCGCCGACGAGCACATAGCAACCCGGTGCGCGCATCAGAAATTCCGACATATCCTCGCCGACCATGGCAGGCGTTTGGGTGATGACATTCTGCGCGCCGAGAAGCTCAGTCGCCACTGTGCGCATCAGCGCTGCGCCCGCCTCGGAGTTGATGGTTGGCAGCACGCCCGGCGCAAAGGTGAGCGCACATGTGGCGCCGTGGGCAGTGCAGACGCCTTCAGCCATCTCGCGCATGCGCCGCACCAGAAAGTCGCGCGTCTCCAGGTCGAAGGATCGGATCGAGCAAGACAGTTCCGCCCAGCCGGCAATCACATTGGCGGCCGAACCGGCGTGAAACTCCCCCACGGTGATCACGGCAGGCGTGGTCGGGCTGACGTTGCGCGAGACGATCGTCTGCCATGCCAGCACGATCTGGCTGGCGATGACGATGGCGTCCACGGTCTCGTGGGGCATGGCGCCGTGGCCGCCCACGCCTTCGACGATTAGATTGACTTTGTCAGCGCCCGCCATCAAGGGGCCGGACTGCACCACCACCTGGTTGAGCGGCAACCGGCTCCACAGATGCAGCCCAAAGGACGCCTGTGGCTTGGGGTTCTCCAGCACGCCATCGGCGATCATCGCCCGTGCACCGCCCAACCCCTCCTCGGCAGGTTGAAAGACGAGCTTGACCCGTCCCGCCAGTTCGTTGCGATGGCGCGCAAGCAGCTGCGCCACGCCCATGCCGATGGCGGTGTGGCCGTCGTGGCCGCAAGCGTGCATCACCCCGGGCGTCTGGGAACGATAGGGAATGTCATTTTCTTCGTGAATCGGCAGGGCATCCATGTCGAAGCGGAGCAGCACGGTCGCGGCATGGGGGGGCGCCTCGTCCGGCTCAACCAGCGCCACGACGCCGGTCTTGCCGACGCCGGTCGTCACCTCCAGCCCCAGGGCGCGCAGGTGCTCGGCGACGACGCCGGCAGTGCGCACTTCCTGAAAGCCGAGTTCTGGATGCATGTGAAAGTCGCGGCGCCAGGCCACGAGCTGCGGCTGAAGTTCGGCGGCTTCGCAGTGAAGTTGGTGTAGCAGAGACATACGTGAGTTTCCAGGTTGAACCCGCAGCGAAGAGTTTCCCCGGCGGGCAGATGCATAATTGCGTTGTTCTACGCCGTTGCAGGCTCCAGGGCGTCATACATAGGATGGACTTGCTCGCCATGGAAGCGCGCCGTCTGGTTGGTGGGCGGCAGCGGCTCTTCGTAAAAGAAGGCGGGCAGCTCGTCGTCGGCGGCGGTGAAGCCGGCCTGTCGATTGAACTCGCGCTCGTAATAAAGCGTCAAGCGCCCAAGCTCCTCGAAAAAGGCGGGCGTGAGGTCGGTTCCATGCGCCGCATTGAGCGCCTCGGCCAAAAATTCGAGGTTGACGTTGGTGACCGTCTGCCCGAAGATGCACAGGCCCAACGAGTCGTTGGCGGCCACCTTGATCTGTTGTTTCAGACTCAGATCGAGCAAGGTCTCCAGATCCATCTCGCGCGTCTTCAGCCGGGGCAGGTTGCCTGCGGTGTGGTCGGCGCCCTGGGCGGTGGCCATCATGGTGATGCCGGTCGCCTCCACCACGCGCGGGTCATAGGCGCTGATCGCCTGTTTTTTGATGACGGGCACGCGGCGCACCTTGTAATGTTCGCCGACGCGCGCCGTGCCTTGCGCCCACCGCCTGCCCAGCTCCGTGCCGCGCCCGATCTCGGCCAACGCATCGACCATCCACCGGACGTCGCCGAATTGGGCCAGCCCCGCTTCCATCAACACGGCGAGCGTGGCGCCTGTCTCGATCGTGTCCACGCCGAGATCATTGGCGATGTAGTTGAGCTGCGCCAGATCGTCCGGATCGGTGATTCCACAATTTGTGCCGAGCAACCCCAACGTTTCATATTCGACCGGCGAGACCACCTCCTTGCCGTTGGCGTCCACGTAGACGTTGCTGCACTGGATGGCGCAGCCGGGCATGCAGGGGTGGGTCTGCTCTCCCCCGCGCGAGGTGTTCAGCTCGCCGATGTAATCGCCGCCCATCTTGAAGACTTCACCTGACGAGACATCGGCCAACTGTCCGGCGCTGAAATTGCGCACCGGCAGCCCGCCGATGTAGTTCTGGTAATCGGCCATGCCCATCGTGCCGACCTTGTTGTAGAAGTTCATGACGATGGAGTCCTTGCGCAGCATCTTGGTGTAGCGCTTGATGCTGTCGGTGACCTTGCGAGGGTCGCTAAAGGGCGGCGTTTTATCGAGATCGACCACGATCGCTTTGACGCGCTTGCTGCCCATGACGGCGCCGACGCCCCCGCGCGCGGCCAGCCGCGAGGGTCGCAGGTCTTTGTCGCTGAAGGCGATGCCGGCCAGCAATCCCTGATACTCGCCGACCGGACCGCAGAGCGCAATCGCCACCTTGCGGCCGTAGCGCTCGTAGAGCATTTCGGCGGCGGCGTAGTTGCCTTTGCCCAGGTAGGGCGTTGCGTCATCGAACGCAATGCCGCCATCCTTGCGGAAGTGAATCACCACCCAATCCGGCGAAGCGCCGGCGAGCGTGAAGCCCGCGATGCGGAGCTGCCCCAACGCATAGCTGAACGTGCCGCCACCGTTCGCCTCCTTGATGCCGCCCGTGAGCGGACTCTTGCAGCCTACGCTCGTGCGATTGGCGTTCGAGAAGGTCGTGCCGGCGAAGGGGCCTGCGGAGAAGATCAGCAGATTTTCCGGCGAAAGCGGATCGATACGGGCGAGTCCCCGCTCGACGAAAGTTTTGGCAATCAGATAACGGCCCGCAAAGATAATGTCTTTACCGTGTAGCTCGCGCGACGAGATCGAGCGAGCTGCGAGGTTGATTTCATGATAGATTCGCATAGAAGCTTTCTCCCGAGTGTTCCACAGAGAGGGCGGCCATTGCCCCCTATCATCCACAATGACGCAGCGTTCCGGCAGTCACAAAGCTTACCATGTTGTGCAGAGGCGAATCAACTCGAAGAAAACCTTGAGATCTCCAGAGAGGGGAGGAATTGACAAGAAAGTGGAACGTTGCACGATCAAACCACTTGGACGCCCTCTCCTTTCACGACTTCGCCGATGCGCCACACTGGCTGTTGATGCGCTGCGCAGAGCCGCTCAAAGTGCGTCGCATTGGCCGCAGGCACGGCGAGCAGCAACCCGCCGCTCGTCTCCGATTCCCACAGGATCGTGCGCAGGGGAGAAGGGACGTGCGTCGCAAAGCGCACGTGCTCGCCGAAGTGTTGTGGATTGCGCACCGCCCCGCGCGTCAGATAGCCGGCTTCGACGTAGCGGGTCGCCCCTGGGAGCAGCGGCGCGCAGGCGGCCTCGATGACGAAGCCGGCGCCGCTCTCGCGCCCGCTGGCGAGGGCCATTTCGCAGGCATGGCCGAGCAGCCCGAAACCGGTGATGTCGGTGGCGCCGCGCACGTCGGCCTCACGTGCAGCCTGTGCAGCAACTCGGTTCAGCCGCAGCATGGAAATCACGGCCGCATCCAGGTCCTTGACGTCGAAATCGGGGCGGCGCTGTACCTTGCGGATGAGACGGCGCAGCGGGTGCTCGGCCGCCCCCGTCAGTTTGGCCGCCGTCGTGAGAATGCCGGTGCCGAGCGGCTTGGTCAGGTAGAGCTGATCGCCCGGCCGCGCGCCGCCTTTGCGCATCACCTGCTTGGGATGAATGACTCCGGTCACCACCAATCCGTAAAACGGCTCCGGAGCAGTGACGGTGTGCCCGCCGGCGATCGCCGCCCCTGCCTCGCGCACCTTCGTTGCGCCGCCGGCGAAAATCTGCGCAATCGTCTCTCCGTCCGTCCTTTCCGGGAAGCCGGCGACATTGAGCGCAAAGAGCGCCTCGCCGCCCATGGCGAAGACATCGCTCATGGCGTTGGCTGCGGCGATGGCGCCGTAGGTCCATGGGTCGTCGACGATCGGCGTAAAGAAGTCGGTGGTCTGGATCAGGGCGCGCGTCTCATCTAACCGGAAGACGGCCGCGTCATCCGGCTCCCCCAGGCCGATCAGCACATCGGGATATTCAGTTGCCGGGAAGAGCCCGGCCAGTTGGCGCACGACCTGCGCTAATGTCCCCGGCGGGAGCTTAGACGCTCAACCCGCACAGGCGACGAGCGCCGTCAACGGCTTCTTCGACACAGCGATTTCCTTTCATCCAAGCAAATTCAACAGCAGCGCCAAAGCCGCAAATATTACGAGCGCAAATAAGATCGTTTCGATCAGGGCTCGAAATGTCAAATCGAAGGATTTGCGGCGATCGTCACGCGCCTTTTTGCGCTTTTCAACGGCCTCTTTATCGGCTTTTTCTGCGCTGCTGCGCAGATCTCGGCTGCTTTTCCAGTGACGTGAAATGGTCAGCCAGCTCCAGGTCAACAGCCCGCCGAGGATTGCGCCGATGAACAGAACAATCAGGTCATTCATTCAGTCTACATATCGAGCCCACCGCTGCTCCGCTCGCTGTGGCCGAGGATTGTGCACCATTTCGATGGCGAAGTCGGCCATGGCTTTCACTGCCCAGTCGAAATAGTGGGGCGTGATGCTGTTGATGTCCATGTCCGGCGCAGGATTCATGAAGTCGATGGCGTAAGGCACGCCGTCGCGAATGGCGAACTCGATGCTGTTCATATCATAGCCCATCACTTCGTTGATGCGCCGCGCATACTCGATGATTTTGGCGCCCAGCTCCGGCGTCAGATGATCATGTTCGACAATGTAGCGCCGATGTTTGGGGTCATACTTGATCGGCATGATATTGGTCTGTCCGACGCAGATGCAACGCACAAAATGGTCGTATTCGATGAACTCTTGCAGAATCATGCACAGCGTTCCGGTTTCGTCGTAGGCGCGAATCAGCTCGTCGATCGTGTGAACTTTATACACGTTCTTCCAGCCGCCTCCCCAGGCGTCCTTGAGGATGGCGGGCAGGCCAGTGTAGGCGACGATGGCCTCCCAGTTGAGCGGATAGACGAGATTGCGCAAACTTTCGCTGACCACGCCTTCTGGGTAGGACTTCATCGGCAGCACGATAGTCTTAGGCGAAGGGATGCCCATGCGTGTGATCAGGCTGGCGCCGAAGAATTTGTCGTCTGCGCTCCACCAGAAGGGATTGTTGATGCAGTAGGCGCCCTGCAGCATGGCGTTCTTCATGTAGGTGCGATAGTAGGGGATTTCATGGCTGATGCGATCGACCAACACGGCGTATTCACAGGGTTCGTTCATCTTCGTGCCGCCAAGCTTGACATATTCCGCCGTCACGCCAGCGTTGCGGCTGTTCACTTCTTCGATGAAGGCTGGCGGGAAGCTCCACTCACGGCCAACGAGTAAACCGATTTTCTTGACACTCATCGTCGCTCCTCCTGGGGTGTGGTCGTGATAGGGTGAGAAAGAGTGTTGCGTGTTTCCTGCTCTATCAAGACCTGAAAACCGCGCAACACGGAACACGCAGCGTGCTCAATCATGGCCTCCGATGTAAAGCCGCACCATCTTCTTCCAGTAGGGCCAGTCGTGACTCCAGCCATCCCATTCTCGAAAAGCGTGAGGGATGCCCTTTTCCCAGAGCGCTCGACTTAAGGCGCGGTTGTTTTCAATGTGCGGATCCTCTTTGCCGACCACGATGATGATGTCCATGCGGCGCAATGCTTCGAGCTGGTTCGGATCATGCAGGTTAGGCACGTAGTGGCTGGGCGTGTTGAAGTAGATGTTGTCATCATAGTAGCCGCCGAAGAAGCTGCTCATGTCGTATTTGCCGCTCAGCGCCAGCACGCGGCCAAAGAGATGCGGATGACGAAAGGCGATGTTGACGGCGTGATACGCGCCGAAGCTGCAGCCATGCGCAATCAAGAATGGATTCGGATTTTTCGACCAACTCAGCGGCAACACCTCGTTCAAAATATACTCTTCATACTGGATGTGGCGCCAGATTTTGCCGGCCGGATGCGCCCAATTGTTATAGAAGCTTTCTCCGTCGATGCTATCCACGCAATAGAGTTGCAGCCAGCCGTTCTCCAGATGATCGGCGAGATTGGCGACCATGCTGCGATCCTCATATTCGTAAAAGCGCCCCATGCTGGTGGGGAAGACCAGCACGCGCGCGCCGGCGTGGCCGAAGATCAACAGCTCCATCTCTCGATTCAAACGCAGGCTGTACCACTTATGATATTCGCGATGCATGGACGTCCTCGTCTTGGCTGTTGCGTGCGGCGTGTATGGAACAATTCATACGATCGGCGTCTGATTTGACGCTTAGGTAATTACAATTTGGCTGTGGGCGTCGCCGTAGCCGCTCTCGGCAGTGTTCGGATTTTCCGGGTCGCGCATCCAGCGCCCCTGTGGGTGGCGGGCGTCGGTCACCCAGAAGCGATAGAGATGCACGCCTGGCGGCAAGTGAAGCGCAATGTGCCACCATCCAGTATGGGCCTCGTGCAGCATCAGCGAATCGGGTTGCCAGCGGTTGAATGAGCCAAGCAGGCTTACGCTCTGCGCGTGGGGCGCCCACAGGCCGAAGTAGACGACGCAACCCGAGTTTTCAAACTGGGAAAAAGAATGCAAAGGTAATGTACCGTGAAGCCGCCATTTATGCAATTCATTCTCACGCAATACAGCGCCGCTGATCGGAAATCCTTGCAAAGGGCCTCCGCTTGCGCGCAGGGCGGCTGCGACCGCCAACGCAGGCTGCAATAAGCCAGGACCCGTCTGCACGGAAGTAAGATGAGGCAGCGGCAGCGCCGTCTCCAACATCAAGCGGCGCACCTCTTCTCCGCTCAGATTGAGGTTGGCCTGAAACATCTGCGCCGCCACCGCCGAGACCTGAGCCACCGCAACGGAAGTGCCATCCACGTGCTGATAATATCGATGCACCCATTTGTGTGCGTTCATGCGCAGCCGCAACCCACGCCAAACTTCCGGCATCCAGTGATCGACGTCGACGATCACGTCGCCAGGCGTTGCAAACTCTTCATCGGCTCCCCCGGCTCGCAAAACATCCGCCGGCAGGTCGCCGGTCTCCCCTCGCAACACGCGGCGCACGTGATCGATGGCGACCATTTCATAGAAGACATGGCTGAGCGGCAACACCGGCGAAGGCGCCCAGCGCGCCAGTGCCAGAATTTCCGGCTTGCGGATCATGGCGCGCCGATACTTGACGACGCCCGTGTTGTGATGATAGAGGGAAAGCGCCGCTGCTGCGCCGAGCGTCTGTGGCTGCCAGCGGCGATTGTGGTCCTCGACGCCGCCTACCGTCATTACAGTGGGGGTTTGCGCCGGTGCCAACAGCTCTTCCACCCCACGGTTCCCCGCCGCCGCGGCCACGAAGAGGCCGCGCTGCGCCAACGCGTGGGCAGCGCGACAGACCGGGTTTCGGCTCCATTCTTCCGGGAAGTCGCCGCCGACGCTGATGTTGACGACGCGCACGTTGTAACGCTGCCAGCGGTCTTCCTCCAGCAGCCATTCTAGGCCGCGCAGGATGTCCTCCTCCGGAATGCGACCGCCGCTGCGCCCGATCCTGATCGCCACGATCGAGGCTTCCGGCGCATAGCCGCGATAACGGCCGCCGCTTAAACAGCCGTTGCCCGCTGCAATGCTGGTTGTCATCAGGCCGTGCCAGCTATCGCCTGCGCCGTCCCAGAGACTTGGCGCATCGAGGCCAACGCATTCGGCGCCGTCGGTCAGGTCGGCGTACTCTCGAATGCGCAGGCCGGCCTCCTCCAGGAGAGTGCGCCAGCGCCGTTGGGGGATGCGATGCCACTCGCCATCCAGCCACGAAAGGCCTTGCGCGAGGTCTGGATGCGGATAAAAACCGCTGTCCAGAAACGCCATCGCGACGCCAGCGCCGGTGAAGGTGGAATAATCAGGCAGGCGCTCCGGCTGGCTGAGCAGCGTCTCTTCCTCGCGATGATAGTACGGAAACGTGGTGTGCGGATCGGTGGAAGTGTGAAGCGAAAAGTGACTGCGCTGCGCGGCGACGTGGTTTTGATGAACGGCGGCGCACACCGGGCAGAGGCCGTGCTCCGGCCGCCAATCGGGCGACGCACGCGCCACGGAACGGATGACTGTCGGCGTCAGTTGCGTCGCCATCCGTAGCAGGCGGGCATCCGCAGGCTGACGACAGATGGGACAGACCGCCTCACTCACGCGCGCCTGCCTTGTGTTTGAGCTCTTCCCAGTCCACGCCGAATCCAAACCCCGGCTCGCCAGCTTCGGGGTTGCGGAATTCAAGCACCATCTCGAAGAGATGGCGGTCGAGCACCTTTTGCGCCTCGCCCAACCCCTGCGTCATTTCCACCGCCACTCGATAGGTTGCGCCCGGGATGGGATTGCGCATGTGCAGGGTGGTCTCGGCGCGCGCTTCGGCGTGCGCCATCATGAAGACGCTGCAATTCTCGCTGCCGTCCGGATTGAGGACGATCACCTCGATGTTGGGCTTCTCTTCGGCCTGCGTGGGCGTGATCCAGAGACGAGTCCAGATGCGCTTCAGGTCGGGATAAGGATAAAGGATGCACCGCTCAACGCGCAGCTCGGCGTTGTCGTCAAATAACGAAATCTCCATGGCCCTTCGTCTCCCACAATCTGTCTGCCAGCGGGAAGGCGTGGGAGTCGAACCCACCGCAGCCGGCTCTGCGCCGCCTGCCACCGGTTTTGAAGACCGGGACGCCCACCGGGACGCATCCCTCCCCAATGTCCATTCTAGCGACTATCCGGCGCTCGACAAAAATTGCTCTTAGCGGCTCAGCCGTTTCCAACCCTCATTTTGCGGATCGATCTCGATTCCACTACAATTTGGCATGGTCTGCCGTAACGGATGCAGAAGGGAACAGATTTGGAATTGCGTCAGCAAGATCATTTTCTTCGTTGCTGTTTGAACCCAGCGTTGGCTATACGACAGGGTGCAACGACGAATGGAGAGAGGAAGGGATTCGGAGGTCAGGGGATGAAACCGTTGCCATCCGAAGCCGTTGTTCCGTTGTCGCCATCCGAACCCGTTTTTGAGTCTGCTGTTCAAACTCGAAAGGATTTGTGAATCCAATGGATGTTCGTCGCGTGCTTTGGCCTCTCATCGGTTTGCTCATCGGTGGTGCGCTCACTGCCGGCTGCCAGCAGTTGGCGCTTCTCGTTCCAGAGGAGAGCATCATCGCCGCGCCGGCCGCCGATGAGCAGGCAGCGTCTATGCCCATCACAGCGTCGCTTGTGCTCTCACCTCTAGTCGATCTGGCGGCTGTACCGTCGGTCGGCGCTCCACCTGTGCAACTTCAGATTCCGGAGTTGGAGATCGACGTTCCCGTGGTTCCGATGACATGGGAAATTGTGACGGTGGAGGGCGAGCGCACGACGCGCTGGACGCCGCCTGAAGACGCTGCGGGCTGGGCGGTCAACAGCGCGGGCGTCGGCGCGCTGGGCAATGTCGTCATCGCTGGCCATCAAGCGCGGGGAGAGGCCGTGTTTGAAGCGATCGCCTTGGGCGAGGTGGAGATCGGTCAGAAGATTCTGCTCTCGGACGAAACCGGCGTCATGGCGACGTATGAGGTGGCGGCGATTTCAGAGCCCATTCCCTTGTTCGGCGCAAGCGAAACGGAGCGAGCGCTGGCGGCCGCCTATGTGGCGCCGACGACGGATGCGCGGTTGACGCTGGTCACCGGCTGGCCGGCTGCCACGACCACGCATCGCATTTTCGTCATCGCACTCCTGACGCCCAACGAAGCGGAATGACGTGGGCAGGGAGTGAAGAAGCCGCCGCCACACCGTTTTCACGGTGCGCAGAAGACTCGCAGCAAAGCTGTTTTCGTTGTTCTGGACTGCGTTGTGACGTCCCATGCGCTGATTTGAAGGTTCTATGAGCGAACCCATGCAGTCGGAAACCCTGCTCTGCTCAGTCATTGTTCCCGTCTACAACGGAGCCAGCGTCATCGAACGTTGCCTGAACGCGCTCGCTGCTCAGACGGTTGCGCCCAAGCGCTATGAAGTGATCGTCGTTGACGATGGCTCTACAGATGACACCGCTGCGGTGATCGATCGCTGGCGCAGGGCGCACCCCCGTCTTCAGCTCACCTTGTTGTCGCAGGCGAACGCCGGGCCAGCGGCCGCGCGCAACCGCGGGGCGGCGGCGGCGCGCGCCCCTCTGCTGCTTTTCACCGACGCCGACTGCGCGCCAACGCCGACATGGATTGAGGCCATGACCGCCCCCTTCGCCGATCCGGATGTGGCCGGCGCCAAAGGCGCTTACGTGACCGAGCAGACCGGCCTGGTGCCGCGCTTTGTGCAGGCGGAATATGAGGATCGCTATGACCGCATGGCCGGTCAGGCGCAGATCGACTTCATCGACACCTATTCGGCGGCCTATCGGCGCGCAATCTTTCTTGAAAACAATGGCTTCGACCCAATCTTCACCACGGCCAGCGTCGAGGACCAGGAGTTCAGCTTTCGACTGGCGCAAAAAGGGTACCGACTGGTCTTTGCACCGGCCGCCAGGGTCAGCCATCTGCATGACAGCAGCGTGCGCGAGTATTTTCGGCGCAAGTACTACATCGGCTTCTGGAAAGCGTTGATGATCCGCTGGCATCCAGAGCGCATGGTGCAGGACAGCCACACGCCCCAGGTGCTGAAAGTGCAAATCGTGTTGCTGGCCGCCCTCGTTGCGTTGGCGCCGCTTGCGTTGCTCGGCCTGATCTGGCCGCCTCTGAACTGGCTATGGGCCGCCGTCGCTGCGACCGCATTGTCGTTTTTGTTGACCACGTTGCCCTTCGTGCGCAAGCTGGCTCGGCGCTCGCCGGCGTTGGCGTTGATCGGCCCGCCGATGTTGGTGGTGCGCGCCCTGGCGCTAGGCAGCGGCTATCTCATCGGCACGATCCATTTTGCAGGCACGCCGCCCGGTGCGCGTCAGCCTGTGATCTCGGGTTGGCAGCGACTGGTCAAGCGCACGATCGACATCGTCGGCGCACTCATCGGCCTGACCATTTCGATCCCCTTGGTGGCGATTGCGGCCATCGCCATCAAGCTAGAGTCGCCTGGGCCGGTCTTCTTTTGGCAGGTGCGCATCGGCGAAAACGGCCGCCCCTTTCGCATCGTCAAGCTGCGCACGATGGTCGCCGATGCAGAGGCGCGGCTGCCCGAACTGGTCGATCTCGAACATCTGGAGGAGCCGGCCTTCAAGTTGAAAAACGATCCGCGCGTCACGCGCGTGGGGCGCATTCTGCGGCGCACCTC
Organism: uncultured Caldilinea sp.; assembly: GCA_937928035.1. Classification (GTDB taxonomy): domain Bacteria; phylum Chloroflexota; class Anaerolineae; order Caldilineales; family Caldilineaceae; genus Caldilinea. The sequence goes on from CALFWA010000135.1 coordinate 19,282, forward strand.
GCTCGATGAAGCGCCGCAGTTCTACAACGTGCTACGCGGCGAAATGAGCCTGGTCGGCCCTCGTCCGGAGGAAGAACGCATCGTGCGGCTCTACCAGGATCACCACCGCAAGCGGCTGGCCGTAAAACCGGGGATGACCGGGCCGATGCAGGTCAACGGCCGCGGCGATTTGAGTTTCGCCGAACGCTTGCAAATGGAGCTGGACTACATCGAACATTACAGTCTGCGCAAAGATTTTGAGATCCTGCTGCGCACATTTCCCGTCATTATTCGCGGCAACGGCGCACATTAGCTTTGCACAATCTCTCGAGTCGGACGCCGACGCAGGCCGCGCATTGAAGGGGAGCATGGACAACGGAAGGAGAAAGCATAGAATGAAAGCCCATCGTCTTCTGAGGCAAATGGTGCAACGCAACAAGCTGTGGATCACGTTCTTCCTGGCGGCGGCCATTCTTTGGGGGGGCGCCCAGGCCTGGGCGGCGGACGGCAGACCGGAGCATCGACAGACGATCCCGCCCCCGCCCACCGCGACCCCGACTCCACAGCCGCCGACGCCGACCCCACGCCCGCCACGGCCAACGCCTCGGCCCGAGACAAACCAGGGCGGCACCTCGGTCTCGACGCCTGCCCAGGAGAGTTCGCCGTCCTTGCAGCCTGCAACCGTTCTGACAGCAACCGTCAATGTCGTGACGCTCAATGTGCGTCAAGGGCCGGGGACGACTTTCCCCGTTATCGGTCGGCTCACGCAGGGAACTACCGTGACGCTTCAAGCGCGCAATCCGAACAACGACTGGCTGAAGATTTGCTGCGTCTCTGATGCGCAAACGCAAGGCTGGGTTAGCGCACAGTTTTTGAACCCTCGCTACACGGAGGAAGAACTCGCTCTCCTGCCGATTGAAGGCGACGCTCCGGCCTCACAACGGCCAGCAAACGCACCGACCGGCGCGGTGTCCGCGCCCGTGCTCAACATACGCGCAGAACCCTCGACGGATTCTGAAATTTTGGGCAAATTCGTCTCCGGAACAACTGTCTCTCTTCTGGGCCGCAACGTTGACGGCGACTGGTGGCTGGTCTGCTGTCTTCGCAACGAGGTCACTGGTTGGGTGGCGGCTCGCTTTATCACGGTGAATGCGACGCAAGCGGAATTGGCGGCGCTCCCCGTCCTCACGAGCCGCGACACCTTCACGCTATCCACATCCTCCCCGCTCTCGGCGACTTTGATCGGCCTGACGGTCCAGCCGTGGGTGCAGGCGATCCAGGGACAGCCCGTGACGTTGTCGTTTACGGTCGTCAATCTTGGAGAGACGAGCGCAACCGATGTGCAGTTCTCCTTTGAGCTTCCCCTCGGTTTGGGCTTTGTCAGCGCATCGGCGACCGACGGCGGCGAGGTTATGGAGGAGGTGAGTGAAAACGGAACATCGGTGATCGTCGCCTGGCCGGAGCTGGCCGTCGGCGTCAACGCCCTCGTAAACATCAATGTCGTCGCCGAAGGCAATCTGCCGAACGGCGCTGTCCTTGACGGCGCCGCCGTTGCGCAGGCGGCGAACGCCGAATGGACCTATACATCGGTGCTGGTCGGTTTGCCGCCTGCCGAACCGCCGGATTTCTGGTAATTTGCAGTGGTTTGATGGTGGCCCTCGCCTGGGTGCGCTGTGAAACTTTTTGAGGTGCGCTGGCAGTCTGCATCGGTTTTTATTGCAGGGCTGGCTGCAGCATGGGTTGCACTGTTGCTTTATCTCTTTTCAATGGCCCCAGGGGTGACCTGGTCACATCAGGGCGCCGACGGTGGAGAATTGCTTGCCGCCGCCGTGGTCAACGGCGTACCCCATCCACCCGGCTACCCGATCTATGTCATGGTCTTGCGGCAGTGGCTGGCGTTCATCGGTTGGGCGGCGCCGACCACCGATCTGGCGTGGCGCGGCAATCTGCTGAGCGCATGCTTCGGGGCCGCCAGCGTCTTTGTCACCGTCCTCGTGGCGGCGCACCTGCTCAAGGAAGACCCCTTGCGCTGGCTTTGGGGGCTGTTGGCCGGGCTGGCGTGGATGGCTTCACCCTTGTTGTGGAGCCAATCGATACTCACGGAGGTGTACAGCCTGCATGCACTGCTGATTGCGCTGCTCGGTTGGGCCGCATTGGCGAAGCCGTTGCAACTGCGGTATACGGCTGCGGCGGTGGCGCTGGGAGTTGCGCATCACCTCACGCTGTTGCTGCTGACGCCGGCGGCCTTATACGCACTGATCACGTCGCGCAGAGGGGCGAGACGCTGGCTAGGGCCGCTCCTTGCGCTGGGGATCGGCGGCGTGATCGGCGCGTTATTCTACATCCGCATTCCTCTCGTGGCAGCCGTTGGTCCACCGCCGATCAACTGGGGATACGCTGACAACTGGGAAGGATTTCTCTGGCTGGTGACGGGCGCAGCATATCGGGGGTATCTGGTCAGCGCCTCCCTCGGAGCAGTATTTCAGCGGGTGACGACATGGGCCTATGTGGTGACGGAGCAATTTACTCCGATCGGGCTGGCGCTCGGCTTCGTCGGGCTGGCGGTCTGGGATTGCGTCGCGCCTGCGCTGCGCACGTTCAGCCTCCTGTGGGTTGCGCCGGTCAGCGTCTACACCATCCTATATCAGACCCGAGACAGCGAAATTTATCTCTTGCCCGTGGCGTGGTTGTTGAGCATCGCAATGACGGTGGGCTTGAAAAGCGTCGTCGAGTGGCTTGCAATACGTTTTCCTCTGCGGATATCGTATGCCGCAGGAGCTTTTACGGCGTTGTCGATTGCTCTGCTCGTGAGTACGCGCTGGGAGGCGATTGCGTTGCGGAACGATGCGGAGGCGCGCACATACCTTGCACAGATTGGCGCCGAGCTGGAGCCGGCGAGCATCCTCGTGACGCTGAACGACCGGGAAACCTTCGCCGTTTGGTACGGCGTTTGGGGAGATGGGTCGCTGGTCGATGCGGCTCCAGGCCTGATCCCGGTGAACGAATCGCTCTATCAGTTCGCCTGGTATCAACGCCTCCAACGCGATCTATATCCTGACCTGCCAGGGATTGACGTTTCGGTCCCCTATCTGGTGGAAATGTACGCCGGACGGCGTCCGATCTATTTTGCCGATGCGCCAGCCTGGCTGGACAGCAGTCGATTGCAGAAAGCTGGCCCTTTGTGGCGTTTGAACGAGTAAGGTGAGCGATGAATACAAAACAGGATGTCCGGGGTATGGGGTGGAAGAAAGTCTGTCTGTCGGTTTTGCCGATCTTGGCGATCATAGCTGCAAGCGCCTTTGCGGTCGGGCCAGGCGCAGCGCAAGCGAAAAACGCCGCGCGCACCGTAGACTTCCCTCCGGCAGGGGTGGCGCAACAGTCGCCGCTCGATCTGCTGGCGCTGACCGACCTGGTGCGCCGACTTGGGCCGGAGTTGCCCAGACTGCTCGGCATGGATCGACCTAAAACCTACCTGGTGTTTGTGCAAAACAACCACGAGCTGCGCGCCACCGGCGGCTTCATCGCCGCCATCGGTCGCGTGACGCTGGACAAAGGCAAGATTGCCGAACTGGAATTCGTCGACAGCTACGCCATCTTTCGTCAGGGCGTTCGCTATCCGCCGCCGCCTGCGCCGATGGAGCGCTACATGAACATTCCGATGCTGGTGATGCGCGACGTCAACTGGTCGCCGGATTTCCCGACCAGCGCGCGCGTGGCGCAGGCGATCTACAAGAGCGACACCGGCGTCCATGTCGATGGAATTTTGACAATCGACCTCAACGCCGTCAAGCGCATCTTCAGCGCGCTGGGCGAAATCGAAATCGAGGGCTTCGACGAGCCGATCACCGGCGAAAACGTCGAAGCGCAGATCGTTCAGCTTTGGGAGCGCCCTCCAGAGAGCCAGGTCGCAGTCGGAGAAGCCCAGGGGCAGGATTTCAGCGAATGGTGGAGCAAGCGCAAGGATTTTATTCCGCGTCTGGCGGCCGCCGTGCTTGACCGCCTGGAGAGCGGCCAGGTGAACATCCTTCGGCTGGCGCCCGCCGCACTGCAGGCGCTCGACGAGCGATCCATTCAAATCTGGCTGGAAAATCCCACTGCCGCAGCGGTCATGCACGCCCAAGGATGGGATGGCGCCTTGCGTCCGGCGGAGGACAGCGATTTCCTGGCCGTGGTCGACACCAACATGGGCTATAACAAGGCCGACGCCGCCATCCAGCGGTCGCTCGATTACCGCGTGGAGTGGCCCAAGGAAATCGGAGAGCCGGCGCGGGTGACCTTGACGCTCACCTACACCCACACGGTCGATGGCGAAGACCCGGGCTGCGACCTGACACCGCGCTACGGCGACAGCTACGCCGACCTGATCGCGCGCTGCTACTTCGACTACGTGCGCATCTATGTGCCCAGAGGAAGCGAACTACTCGAAGCGACAGGGATTGAGCCGGACAGCGTGGAGACGCACCGGGGCGAACGACGCACCCAGGTCTTCACCGGCTATTTCATCCTGCCTCCGGGTGAGCAGCACACCGTGACCTTCACCTACGCGCTGCCGCCGACGTTGACGTCGGACACTTATCGCCTCGTTCTCCAGCGTCAGTCGGGTACGCAGCCGTTGCCGATCACTATCACTGTCGGGGATGTGACGCAATCGGCGCTCGTGAGCAGCGCGCTCTGGGAATGGTCGGCGGAAGAGGACGGCCGCCGCTAGCTGCTAGCGGGGATTTTCCTGTCCGGCCCGGCGGAAGCGCACAGCTTCGACCAGCCTCGGCAACAAGGCTCCGCTCGGGCCGGGCAGCCAGATTTCGGCCATTTCGGACAATGCCGATTCCTCTGGATTCACCTCGATGATCGGCGCCGCGCGACGCTTGGCCATCGCAGGCAGATGGGCGGCCGGATAGACGACTCCGCTGGTGCCGATCACCAGGAAAACGTCGCACGTTTCAGCAGCGCGCTGCGCTTCCGCCAGCTCCTGGGCAGGGAGCAACTCGCCAAACCAAACGACGCTTGGGCGAATATAGTCAGTGCAAAAGGTACAGGTCGGCGGCATCGGCGCATCGCGATCTTCCATGCGCAGCGTATAGGGAAGTCCACACCCGTTGCAATGGAAGCGTTCGATGCGCCCGTGTAGGTGCAGCACGTTGCGGCTGCCCGCGCGTTCATGCAGATTGTCGACGTTTTGTGTGATCAGCGTGAAGGTCGGCGTCATAGTCTCCAGGGCGGCGAGTGCAACGTGGCCGGGGTTGGGGCGGGCGCGTTCCACCATCTGCAATCGATGCATATACCAGCGCCACACTCTGCCGGGGTCGGCGGCGAACCCTTCCTGACTTGCTAATTGCTGCGGATCAAAGCGCGACCACAGCCCCGTCTGGGCATCTCGGAAGGTGCCGACGCCGGACTCGGCGCTTACGCCTGCGCCGGTGAGCACGGCGATATGTTGTGCGGCTGCGATGAGCTCTGCTGCAGTTTCAATCAAGCGCTCTAGTTTTTCGTTCATAATCGTCCGAGCGAAAATAAAAGGCCGGGGACGCTGCGGAACCCCGGCCCTCCGCATTCACCGCAGGAAGTCTTTTAGCTTGCCAGCGAAATCTCTGTCTTCGGATCGAAAATATGGGCGTTCGCCATATTGACGGCAAGTTCGACCTCGTCCCCGGCATGAGCGCGCACGCGTGGATCGACGCGGGCGATAAACTGTTTATTGTCGCGCGTGACCAGATAAAGGAAGATTTCGTTGCCCATCATTTCTACAACGTCCACCGTCGCCGTCATATCTGCCTCGAGAATGCCCGGCGGTACGTAGGGCTTTGCATGGAGGTCTTCGGGCCGGATACCGAAGATCACCTGCTTACCCTTGTGGGGGCGCCATTCATCTGCCTTGGCGCCCGGCACCGGCAGGCGGAAGCCGCCTGCATTGATCTCTAATTTGCCGTCGCTCTCAACCAACGTAGCGTCGAAGAAATTCATGCTGGGGCTACCGATAAAGCCGGCGACGAAGACGTTGTGCGGGTGGTCATAGAGCGTCTGCGGCGTGTCGACTTGCTGCAAAACGCCGTCTTTCATGACAGCGATACGGCTCGCCATCGTCATCGCTTCGACCTGGTCGTGTGTCACGTAGATGAAGGTGGTGGCGAGGCGCTGATGCAGCTTCGTCAACTGGGCGCGCGTCTGCACGCGCAGCTTGGCGTCGAGGTTGGAGAGCGGCTCGTCGAAAAGGAAGACCGCCGGCTCGCGCACGATGGCGCGACCCACGGCGACGCGCTGACGCTGACCACCGGAGAGCTGCTTGGGCTTGCGGTCCAGCAGATGGCCAATGTCGAGAATATCCGCTGCTTCCTTGACGCGTCGATCGATCTCGGCCTTCGGCGTCTTGCGCAGCTTGAGGCCAAAGGCCATGTTGTCATACACGCTCATGTGCGGGTAGAGCGCGTAACTCTGGAAGACCATGGCGATGTCGCGGTCCTTCGGCGGCACATCGTTCACGATGCGATCGCCGATCAGGATGTTGCCTTCGGTGATCTCCTCGAGGCCTGCCAATAGGCGAAGGCTGGTAGTCTTGCCGCAGCCCGACGGTCCAACGAAGACGAGAAATTCCTTATCCTCGATGTGGATGTTCAGGTCATTGACAGCCGTCACCTCGCCGTAACGCTTGTAGACGTGGTCGTAAGTTACACTTGCCATTATGATTTTTTCTCCTTGGTGTCAAACACAATACTGTTTGAAACTAACATAAATTTGGAGGAAAACAGGGAGCGTCCCAGTGTCGAAAGTATACCATACCTGCCAACATTCTTGCAAACTATGTTTTCGGCCCCTTTAGCCTGCTGCACTGTCGCTGCTTGATGCTCAATAGAAACAGCGTCAATCGGTCGTCTTTGCCGACGGGCGAAGGAGCAAAATCAGCTTTTTAATGGTTCTCGGCCAAGAGCATCTCGCGCACCAGCGGATGGCCAAATTTGCCGATCTTGGCAGCCACCTGCCAGGCTTCCTGATCGGTGCTGCGCAAATGATTGAGGTCAACATACACGGGAGGCGCAGACGGATGCTCGGCGTCGCAAATTTCGTACACCTGTTTGAGGTCATCGCCTTCTTCGAGATACTGGATCGGCGGCAGGCCCTCCACCTGACGATAGGTCTCGTGACGAAACGCCTCGGCCTGGGGGCTGCGACGCATCTCGGCGCGCAGGCGCGCCAGCAAAGCTCCCAACGTGACCGCCCACTCCCGCAACGCCTCGAGGTCGGCGCGTTCCCCTCGCAGCGTGCGCATCAAACGGCGCCGAAAGCCCAGTTGATAGCGATAAAGGCGCGTCTGGCTATCGAGCGTCTGACGCCCCAGGGCAAGCAAATAGTCGAGCGCCTCTTCTGCAGAGCCTGCGCGACCGACCAGATAGCCCTCGAATCCCGTGCCTTTGGCGAAGAACGGATTGCGCGCCAGACGCACCGATTCCCATGCCAGATAAGGTCGGTCGAAGCGATGCGATAATTGCGCCACAGGGATGTCTTTTTCATTCTGCAGCTCCTCCAGCCACCAAAGCAGCATTTGCCCAAAAGGCACTTCTCCCTCGATGCGTTTCATTTGAACACCTGCTTTCTGCTTGCCTCCGCTGCGCTGAGGGCAACTCAACTGTGCATCTTCTTAATTATCGCGCTGCGGCCCGCGATCGGGACAGATGCAACCGTCCATCGTTTTATCTGTTTTTTGACATTGTTTGCTCTCGGCGGCAAGATGTGTTACGCTGGCATGACAAAATCTTCAGCATGAAATCTTGTGTTGCTGGATGTGCTCGCTCATGATGAAAGCGCACGAGGAACCCTCCAGAGCTGCATCCGACGCAACGGATGATTCGACTTCGCCGCAATCGGGGAACGCTTTTTTGCAGTTCCTGCCAGGGAAAGGCCTTAAAGTGCTGATTGCGGAAGATGAGAAAGTGATGCGCACGCTGCTGACGCAGTCAATGCGCAGCATGGGCTTCACGGTGATGGAAGCCATTGACGGGCAGGAGGCTCTGGCGAAATTTGCCGAGGAGCGCTTTAACCTGGTCATGCTGGATGTATTGATGCCGGGCGTCGACGGATTTGAGGTGTGCAAGGAGATTCGGAAACGCTCGGATGTGCCGATCGTGATGATCACTGCGTTGAATCGCCCGGAAGACGTCGTGCGCGGCCTCGAGCTAGGCGCAGACAACTACATTACGAAGCCCTTCAATTTTAAGGAGCTGCAGGCGCGCATCCACGCCGTCATGCGCCGTTCGCTTCATCTGCGCGCCTATCCCTCCTTTGAAGTTGCCGAGGTTGGAGATTTAAAACTGTTCAACGACGCTCAGGAGGTTGAGATAAACGGTCGTCGCATCCCGCTGACGCCGATCGAATTCGCGCTATTGCGTCATCTGATCAGCCACGCCGACCATCCTGTTTCCAAAGAAGAGCTGCTTCAGGAAGTGTGGGGCTATGCAGAGGGCGACAGCCCCAATTTGGTGGAGCTGGCCGTGCGCCGGCTACGCGCCAAGATCGAGTCCGATCCCTCCAATCCAACGCGCGTGGTCACGGCGCGCGGCATCGGATACAAGTACAACACCCACCCGCAGCCCTGAGGTTGCTGCGTTGGCCGCGCACTACGAGCGCACGCGTTTCACAACCTCCGGCAACACGGTGAGCACGTAGTCGATGTCGGCGGCAGTCGTATTGCGCCCTAGGCTGAAGCGCAACGCTCCCGCCGCCAGGCGAGGCGACAGGCCGATCGCCTCCAGCACGTGGCTGGGGCGATTCGCTCCGGACGCACAGGCGCTGCCGCTGCTTGCTGCAACGCCGACAAGGTCCAGCGCAATCAGCATCCCCTCCGCCTCGGCGCCCTCCACCACGAAGCTGGCGTGGTTGGCCAAACGTTTTTCGCGGGCACCGGTGAGATGCACGCCATCGACCGACTCCAGCAGCGCGCCGATCAGATGGTCGCGCAGGGCGCGCAGTCGTTGCTCTTCGTCGCTGCGCTCTTGTTCGGCCAGCTCCAGCGCCTTCGCCATAGCTGCGATCAGAGGAACGTTCTCCGTGCCGGCGCGGCGTCCCCGCTCTTGACCGCCGCCGGTCATCTGCGGCCAGAACGGCGCGCCGCTGCGCAGATAAAGGAGACCCACTCCCTTGGGGCCGTAGAACTTATGCGCGCCCAGGCTCAACGCATCGACCTGGAGCGCCTCGACGTCGAGCGGAAGCTTCCCTCCCGCCTGAACTGCGTCGGTGTGAAACGGAACGTTCAGGGAGCGGCAGAGCGAGCCGATCTCGGCGACCGGTTCAATGGTGCCGATTTCGTTGTTGGCATACATCACGCTGACCAACGCCACATCCCGACCATCGCCCAAGGCTCTGGCCAGGTCATCGAGGTTCACCAGCCCTTCGCGGTCGACCGGCAGCAGATCGAGTTTGAAGCCGAAATGATCGCGCATTTCCTCCGCCGTCTCAAGCACAGCCTTGTGTTCAATCGCGCTCACAAGCAGGCGATCTGCGCCGGTCATCGCCCGCCGCGCCAGCGCAATCCCCCGCACTGCGGCATTGTCGCTCTCGGTGCCCCCGCTTGTGAAGATAATTTCGCCAGGGCGTGCGTTCAGCAAGCCTGCCAGCGTTTCTCGCGAGCGCTCCAACAGCACGCTTGCCTGGCGACCTGCGCGATGGATGCTCGAAGGATTGCCGTAGACTTCAGCGAAATGGCGTTGCATCACTTCGAGCACTTCGCGGCGGATAGGGGTTGTGGCGGCGTAATCGAGATAGACCTGCGGCAAAGATGCGTCCTTTCTCCACTCACCTGCGAATCCAAGCACTGTTACGGAAATCTCGACGATATCGACAATATTTGGCGTTAGAACCATCCCAAATTACAATAATCCTGTTGTGCAACGATTCTCGTAACCTGACATACAACTTTGTATTTGCAGGTCAGTCCGGCGTTCGCTGCACGGCAGGCTACAATTCATGAACCGCAATGCAACAGCGCAACCATGCATCAACGCTATTTTGAATTCGACGTCATCTGCTCACGATGATGTAAGAATGGTCGTTTATTTTTCAAGATCAACAAATCAAAATTAAAGGAGGATTGCCTTGTTAGGAGCAACACCTGCTGTCATTATCGGTTTAGTGCTGAGTCTGGTCGGCATCGGCTTTGTCGTATACCAGATGCGCCGGGTGCTCGCCGAGGATCAGGGGAACCAGACCATGCGCGAGATTTCGCAGGCCGTCCAGATCGGCGCTGCGGCGTTTTTGCGTCGCGAGTACACCTATCTGGCCGGCTTTGTGGTGATCGTCGCCCTGATCATCGGCGCGTTTATTAACTGGCAGACGGCCCTCAACTTCGTCGTCGGCGCCCTCATTTCGGCGTCGGCAGGCTACCTAGGCATGTATGTGGCCGTGCGCGCCAATGTGCGCACCGCCGCCGCAGCCGCCCGCAGCCTCAACGACGGTCTGCGCGTGGCCTTCGCCAGTGGCTCGGTCATGGGCATGGCAGTCGTCAGCTTCGGCCTGTTGGGGCTGAGCATCATGTATCTGATCTTCACCGGCAACGACCACGCATCGCTGGCGGCGGAAGTCGGTTTTCTAGCCGGTTTTGGGTTCGGCGCCAGCAGCATCGCCCTCTTTGCGCGCGTCGGTGGAGGCATCTACACCAAGGCGGCTGACGTCGGCGCCGACCTCGTCGGCAAGGTGGAGGCAGGCATCCCCGAGGATGATCCGCGCAACCCCGCCGTAATCGCCGACAACGTGGGCGACAACGTGGGTGACGTGGCGGGCATGGGCGCCGACCTCTTCGAGAGCTACGTCGGCTCGATCATCGCTGCGGCGGCGTTAGGCGTGACGTTGGTGCTCACCTCCGGGGTGACGACCGGTTTTATCGGCCTGCCCTTCCTCATCGCCGGCGGCGGCATCATCGCCTCGTTGATCGGCACTTTCCAGGTCAAGACAGGCGAGAACGCCACGCAGGAAGATCTGTTGGCCACGCTGCGACGTTCCGTGTGGACGGCCTCGGGCGTCGTGCTCGTCATCGCCTTGCTCGTTGTCCTGTTGACGGGCGTGCCCTTCTATTACTTCCTGGCGATCCTCGCCGGTCTGATCGCCGGCAACGGCATCGCCTGGTTCACCGAATACTTCACCTCATACACGAATAAACCCACCCGCTCGATCGCGGAGGCGGCGGAAACGGGCCCGGCGACGACGATCATCCAGGGCATCGCCGTCGGCATGAACAGCACGACTGCGCCGGTGCTCATCGTCGCCGCCGCCATGTTGCTGGCCTTGTGGTTCGGCACGCAGGCGGTTCCCAGCCCGAACGGAGCGCCGCTGAACATCACGGCCGGTCTATATGCCGTGGCGCTGGCGGGCGTCGGCATGTTGAGTACGCTGGGCGTGACCCTGGCGACGGACGCCTACGGCCCTGTGGCGGACAACGCGGGCGGCATCGCCGAAATGGCGCACCTGCCGCCGGAGGTGCGCCAGCGCACCGACGCACTCGACAGCCTGGGCAACACGACGGCGGCCACCGGCAAGGGCTTTGCGATCGGCTCGGCGGTGCTGACTGCGCTGGCGTTGCTGGGAGCGTACATGGACGCCGCCAGCATCCGGACGCTCAACATCCTGACGCCGACCGTTCTGCCCGGCCTGTTGATCGGCGCCATGCTGCCGTTCCTGTTCACGGCGCTCACCATGACCGCCGTCGGCAAGGCGGCGAAGGAAATCGTGCTTGAGGTGCGTCGACAGTTCCGGGAAATCGCCGGTTTGATGGAAGGCAACGCCAAGCCGGACTATGCGCGCGCTGTCGACATCAGCACGCGCAGCGCGCTGCGCGAGATGGTTCTGCCGGGCTTGCTGGCCGTGATCACGCCGGTGCTGGCGGGCTTTTTGCTCGGCAAGGAGGGGTTGGCCGGCCTGCTGGTCGGCGCCATTGCGGCGGGCTTCCTGTTGGCGGTGATGATGGCCAACGCCGGCGGCGCCTGGGACAACGCCAAGAAGTGGATCGAGACCGGCCAGATGGGCGGCAAAGGCTCGCCTGCCCACAAAGCTGCTGTGGTGGGCGACACCGTCGGCGATCCCTTCAAGGACACGAGTGGCCCCTCGCTCAACATCCTGATCAAGCTGATGTCGATCGTGAGCCTGGTCTTCGCCAGCGTCTTCGGCTCCGGCTTGCTGGGCTTCTAGAAGATTGAAGCAGACGGCGACGTTTCCTTCGTCGCCCCGAGCCCGCACGCATTGCGAACATCCTTCGGCCCCGGATTCGGGAAGAATCTGGGGCCGCTTTTGAGCAAAAGCGATTGCAGGTCCTCGCTTTGACAGCAAGCATTTTCTCCGGCTATACTTCTATGCGAAGGGCAGAAACCGGTCCATAAATTTTTCACGCCATCGACGAAACATGAGCGAGACGCCAACGCCG
>CALFWA010000136.1 GCA_937928035.1 uncultured Caldilinea sp.
GTTTCTTATGGAACCCAAAATCAAACAGGTGGACAGCATGGCCGCCAACCGCACGGACAACGGCTTTTACGGCCAAGACATCATCAGCGTCAGCCAGTTCGACCGCGCCAAGCTGGATTATATTTTCAACGTGGCGGACGAAATGAAGGTGTTGGTGGAGCGCTTCGGCAGCGCCGACTTGCTCCAGGGCAAGATTCTGGCCAACCTCTTCTACGAGCCGAGCACGCGCACCAGCTCCAGCTTCATGGCGGCGATGCTCCGGCTGGGCGGCCAGGTGATCCCGATCAACAACGTGCAGTACAGCTCGGTGACCAAGGGCGAGAGCTTGCCCGACACCGTGCGCACGCTGGAGAGCTACGCCGACATCATCGTGATTCGTCATCCCGAGGTCGGCTCGGCGGCCATTGCGGCGCACTACGCCAGCAAGCCCGTGATCAACGCCGGCGACGGCGTGGGAGAGCATCCCACCCAGGCGCTGCTCGACCTTTACACCATCATCGAGGCGCTGGGCGAGGTCGGCGGCCTAAAGGTGGCGATGGTGGGCGACCTGAAGTACGGTCGCACCGTGCATAGCCTCACCAAGCTGCTGGTCAACTATCCGGTGGAATTCGTCTTTGTCAGCCCGGAGATCTTGCGCATGCCGAAGGATGTGCTGGAGGTGCTCGATCGCAGCGGCCACGCCTACGAGGAGCGCGAGGATGTCCATGAGATCATCGGCGACGTCGATGTGCTCTACGTGACGCGCGTGCAGAAAGAGCGCTTCACCGACCTCGCCGAATATGACATGGTCAAGGACCGCTACATCGTCGATCCGGAGCTGATGAGCCGTGCAAAGGATCGCATGATCGTCATGCACCCGCTGCCGCGCGTCAACGAAATCAGCTACGCGGTGGACAACGACCCACGCGCCGCCTACTTCCGCCAGATGCGCAACGGCATGTACATCCGCATGGCGCTGTTGGCCGCCGTATTGGGCAAGGCGTAGGACAACCGTCGCATGGTCGAAGCGCGGCCTCTGCATCCCTTTGAAAAATGGTGGGTCGCCCTGGGCGTGGCGTGCTTCGCCTGGCTGCTGATGGCGCGGCCGTTGTGGGCGCAAGCGCAGCCTCAGGCGCTCCAGAGGGCCAATCAAGAGGACGAGATCGTCTACATCGACAACGAGGGGTTCATCCGCGTCTTCGACCCGCAGACGCCGCCCCAGATGCCGGCGGTGACCTTCCGCAGCCCCGACGGCGGCTGGTTGGACGCCATTGTGGCGGACGTCAACGGCGACGGTGACGACGAGATTGTCGCCATCTCAGAAGAAGGTGTTCTTAAAATCTATGATCCCGTCGTCGCCGCCGGCCCGGTTCTGCCCGACCGGCAATTCAACGGCGTCTACTGGGATGAACTCTACGCCGCGCAGCTTCCTGGCAGGCCGCTGCTGTTGGCGACCGGTGAGTTCGACGACAACCCGGCCTTGCGTGAAATCGTGGTGGTCTTTGAGGACCCAGACCGTTCTTCGACCTCGCGCATCCAGATTTTGGCCCAACCGGCGCCGCCGTTTGACGGCCGCATCTGGCAGCCGTTGACGGACGCCACGCTGCGCGCTGTCGCCACTGCGGTTGCGACCGGCGACCTCGACGGCGACGGCCGTGACGAGATCGCTGTCGTCGCCCGAGACGCAGGCCGCCTGAGCGTCTTCCGCCGCGAGGCGAACAACGTGTTGCGAGAATTCTGGACCTCCGCCAGCCAGCAGCGCCCGTGGCGGGACGTCGCTATCGGCAACGTGGCGCCGGAGAGCTCGCTGCCGGAGCTGGTGGCCGTGCGCAGCGCAGCGCCCCCGCTTGCCTCGCTGGTGGTGCTGCGCTACAAGGCGCCTGACGCGTTTGAAGATGTCTTTCTTGCGCCGCATCTGCCGGCGCCGCGCACCGTTTTTCTGGCGAATGTCAACCAGGCCAGCGCCTCTCAAATTTTCATGTTGCGCGATGTACCGGCGAACGACACACGGCCTCGGCTCTTCAACAGCCGCAGCGGAACTGGCGCCGGCTTTTCGTTCGAGGTGCGCCTCGACGCCGATAACGGCTATCGCGTTGCGGCGGCAGGCGATCTCGACGGCGACGGCAAGGATGAAATCGCCCTGGCGCGGGACACAGGGCTGCTGATTTTCAGGGAGCCCGCCTCTTCCACTACACTTACGCAGACGGTGACGACCCCCACCAATCGGCGCACCTTGGCCATTGGCAACCTCGACGCTTTGGGGCGCGATTTTCTGACCAGTACTCCGCCGAGCCTGAACTTTTCCGTTCGCGCCGGTGAGCGCGCGCCAGCGCAAAGCGTCGCCCTGTCGAATTTGACGCGCAGCGGCTCGATCCCTTTTGTCGTGGAAATTCTTCCCCGGGTGGGGTTCGCCGGCGTCACCCCCGTCGCCGGCGCCACGCCCGCCAACCTTTCCGTCGCCGTGGACGCCACCGACTTGCTGCCCATCTCCGAATTGAGCGCTGCGGAGGCGGCGACGTTGGGCGTGGATCTCAGCGTCGTCACGCCCACCTACGGCGCCAACGTGGTCGTCACCGCGGCCGATCCGCTGGCGCTCAATTCCCCGTTGACAATACCGGTGTTGATCGAGGTCACTCCGGGCATTGTGATGCGACCCGCACAAATTGGCGTGATGCTCCGGTCGACGGGGGCTTCGCCCACCTGCGAAGGTGCGTTTCCAATAACGATGGCAGTGAGCGTCCTGGGGACGTCGGGTATTTCATTCACCGTCAGTGTAACGTCAGGCGATGGGCCAAGCATCCAGGAAGTGGAAGCGGTTGAGGATGCAGCAGAAGAGATGGCGGTGGCATGGCCTTCGAGCGTCTCCTGGCTTGCAGTGACGTCTGTGGGGAACGCTGTGCCGCAGACCCTGACGATAACGATCGGGGCGGAAACATCGCCGCCGACGCCGATGGCGGAAGCGGAAATCGTGCTAAGGTCGGCGACGCCGTCGCTTGTGCGTCGCGTGCCGATTCGAGTTGGCTGTTTTCAACATCTACTCTATGCGCCGTTGCTGGAGCGATAACGGCGTCAGGCGGCGGCGCCGATCACATGCTCGCGGCTGACACCCATCAGTCGTTCCCAGCGCTCCGCCGCCACCGGATTGCTGAGCAGCACGAGCGCCACGTAGCTCGGCTCGAAGGGACGGCGAATCAACTGCATTCCCGCTTCCTCCGGCGTCTGATTGCCTTTGCGTTGGTTGCAGCGTTTGCAGGCGGTCGCAAGGTTGCTCCATGCATGTTCGCCCCCGCGGCTGCGCGGGATCACGTGATCGACCGTCAGCGCCGCTTGGCCGGGCTTCTCGCCGCAGTACTGGCATGTGTACGCATCGCGCAGCATGATGGCGGCGCGCGTCGGCGGCACGCGGCGATGGGGCAGGCGCACATAATGCACGAGGCGAATCACCAGCGGCACGGGAATAGTGCGATTGGCCGCGCAGAGCATCTGCTGCGTAGCTTCCAGCAGTTCCGCCTTTTCGCGCAGCAACAACACGACCGCGCGACGTACGGAGACGAGACTTAAGGGTTCATATCCGGCGTTGAGCACCAAAACCTGCTTCGACATACCTGGCACTCTGACAGTTTATCTGTGCTTCGTTGAATTGAGTGAAACCTACCTCACAATCCTTCATGATGCAAGAAGCTGCGCACCGCTCATCAGGGTCGGAACAACCGCATTCAATCAAAACCCGGCAGATCAAAATCCCGAAATATAGACAACTTGAGTGGCGCGCAGCAGAATCCCCCACAGGAAAAAGCAGGTCAGCGCCATGGCCAGGGTCTGCACCCGAGCATCCGGAATTCTGCTGAAATAAGCATAGGCGGCCGGCAGCGTGAT
>CALFWA010000137.1 GCA_937928035.1 uncultured Caldilinea sp.
AGGGCCTATCTGGATTGTTCCTGCCAAACAGCTGTTAGAATGTCCAGTAAACAAAATTTCAATCCATGGACGATGAACATGTTTGACGTAACCACGATCGGGGAGATCATGCTGCGCCTGAGCGTCCCCACCGGCGTGCGCATCGAGACCGCTGCGCAATTCGACGTGCTGCCCGGCGGCGCAGAGGCAAATGTGATGGCGGCGCTGGCGCGGCTGGGGCTGCGCACGGCCTGGTGCGGCGCGCTGCCGGATTCGCCATTGGGGCGGCTGGCGGCAAACCATCTGCGCATGGCGGGCGTGAATCTTGAGGGCGTGCATTGGTGCGGCGAGGGGCGCATGGGGGTCTATTTTGTGGAGTTTGCCCCCCCTCCGCGCGCGACGCAGGTGATCTACGACCGCGCCGACTCTTGCGCCGCGCGCATGACGCCGGCGCAGGTGCACTGGGAACATTTGCTGAATACGCGGCTGATTCACTTGACCGGCATCACGCCGGCGCTTTCGCCCGGGTGTCTCGAAGTGATCAAGGAAACGGTGCGCCGGGCGCGTGAGAGAGGGACGGCGCTCAGCTTCGACGTCAACTATCGGGCGCGCCTTTGGAGCGCAGAGGATGCAGCGCAGACGCTTGCGCCTCTGCTCGAAGGCTGCGACCTGCTCTTCTGCAACCGGTCGGACGCCGCGCGTCTTTTTGGCCTGGAAGGCCCTGCCGAGGAGACGGTGCAGCGTCTCGCCGCGCGCACCCACGCCCGCATCACGGTGATGGCGATGGGCTCCGAAGGAGCGGTGGCCTGGGACGGCGCACACCTCTATCAGCAGCCTGCGCTGCCCACCATCATCGTCGATCGCCTTGGCGCAGGCGACGGCTTGGCTGCTGGCGTGCTCTACGGTTGGCTCTCCGGAGATCTAGGGCTGGGATTGCGCTACGGCGTCGCATTGGCCGCGCTGGCGCTCAGCCAACAGGGAGATATGATCGTTACGACGCAGCAGGAAGTCGAGAGCCTGTTGGTCGGGCGCGAGGCCATTCTCCGTTGAGCCAAACTGCCTTAATCCCGCAAACCGTTCTGCAAGTATCCCACAAATATCCCACAATTCTGTGTGGGATATTTGTGGGATACGCAGAATTGCCTTCAGCCGACCGCCATCAGTTCCAACGTGCGCAGCAAGGCCTGTCGCCACCGTCCGGCTTCGTCGATAGGAAGATAGATAGCGCGGCGTCCGACGCGCGCAGCCCCTTCTGGGACAAAGCGATCGTCCTCTTCAGAGATGCGGCCCAACGCCAGCCGCAGTCGCCGCTCCAGGGCGCGGCGATCCATATTTTCCAGCGCGCCGCTGTACAGCACCAGGTTGTCCAGGTCGCGGCCAATGCGAGCGACGCCGGCGCGAGCGGCCAGCGTCTTAACGCGCACCTGGAAGAACAGGTTGTCGACTTCCTCCGGCACGGAGCCGGTCTCCGGATCGGCGCCGAAGCGGTCGATCAGCTCGCAGCGCATCTCTTCTAGCGCCTCCAGCCGCGTGAGGCCGGCAATGCGGCGGTAGAGCTGAAGCCGCAGCGCCTCGTCCTCGACGTAGTGTGCAGGAATGCGCGCGTCAAGGGGCAGGTCGAGCTGCACGGGCGGCTGCAGCGGATCTTCCAGGTCAAAGGGAAGATCGTCAATGGATGTGGCGGGAAGCGGAGGTGGGGAATGGGCGGCTTCCCCGCCGCCTAAAGGCCCGATTTCCCCACCGGGCAGTGACTCGGCCTCTGTGCTGCCGGCCATCGCCCGCTCGAAGCGCTCTTTTTTGCGTCGCGCTTCATTGATCGCCTGGGCGAGCAGGCGCGTGTACAGATCGAAGCCGATGCTGTCGATATGTCCGCTCTGCCGCGCGCCCAGGATGTCGCCCGCCCCGCGGATCTCCAGGTCGCGCATGGCGATGCGAAAGCCGGCCCCCAATTCCTCGCTGCTTTCCAGGATCGCCTCCAGCCGGCGGCGAGCGTCGTAGCCGAGCGTCTTGTGCTTCTCGTACAACAAATAGCAGTGTCCCCGCCGCGTGCTGCGCCCCACGCGGCCGCGCAGCTGATAGAGCTGCGCCAGTCCGAAATGGTCGGCGCGATGGATGATAATCGTATTGGCGTTGGGGATGTCCAACCCATTTTCGATGATGGTGGTGGCGACCAGCACGTCGATTTCACCATCGGCGAAGCGCATCATTACCTCTTCTAGCTCTCGCTCCGGCATCTGACCATGGCCGACGGCGATGACCGCTTTGGGCACAAGTCGCTGAATGCGCTCTGCCAGATGATAGATGTCGCGCACGCGGTCGTTGACGACGAAAACCTGTCCTTTGCGGTTGAGCTCGCGCTGGATCGCCTGTTTGACCAGGACGTCGTCATATTCGGCGAGCACGGTGTGGATGGGTTGGCGCTCTTTGGGCGGCGTGTTGATGGCGCTCATGTCCCGAATGCCGCTCAGGCTCATATGCAGCGTGCGGGGGATGGGCGTGGCGCTGAGCGTGAGCACATCGACCTGAGTGCGCAGTTGCTTGATCTGCTCCTTTTGCGCTACGCCGAAGCGCTGTTCTTCGTCGATGATGAGCAGCCCCAGGTCTTTGAACTCGACGTCCTGGCTGAGCAGGCGATGGGTGCCGACGACCAGATCGACTGCGCCGGTGCGCAGCCCTTCAAGCACCTTCTGCTGTTGCGCCGGCGTGCGAAAGCGGCTCAGCATTTCGACGCGCACCGGAAAGCGCGCCAATCGCTGGCTGATGGTGCGATAGTGTTGCTGCGCGAGCACCGTCGTCGGCGCTAAAAAGGCGACCTGTTTGCCGTCGTTGATCGCCTTGAACGCCGCCCGAATGGCGACCTCCGTCTTGCCGTAGCCGACGTCGCCGCAGATCAGGCGATCCATCGGGCGCCCCGACTCCATGTCGCGCTTGACTGCCTCCACCGCCACGAGTTGATCTTCGGTCTCCTGATACGGGAAGGCGGCTTCCATCTCCTCTTGCCACGGGCTGTCCGGGCTATATGGGGCGCGCACCACCAGCTCCCGCTCGGCGTAAAGCTTGAGCAGGTCGTCGGCGATTTCCGCCACGGCGCGGCGGGCGCGCTCTTTGACAAGCTGCCAGTCTGCGGTTCCCAGCCGGTTGATGACGGGCGGGGCGTCGCTGGCGCCGATGTAGCGGCTCAGGCGGTCAGCCTGATGCACCGGCACGTAGAGCTTGTCCTCGCGCGCGTAGCTGACGAGCAGGTACTCGCGTTCGACGCCGGCCAGCGCCATACGCGTCAGCCCCTCGAAGCGGCCGATGCCGTGTTCGATATGGACGACGTAATCGCCCGGCTTGACGTCTGCAAAGAAGAGCTCCGGCGCCACCTTGCTGTGCGGCTTGGGGCGAGCGCGCGCCTGCGGCTTGCTCCATCCGAACAGCTCGGCGTCGGTGAGCAAGTGAAGATTGAACGAGGCGCCTCCGCTCCCTTCTGTCCTTTCCGTTCGCCTCTCTTCTCTCTTCTCCTCCTTCGCTTCGATCCCTTTCACAATGAAGCCTTCGCCGAGGATGCCCTGCACCAGGGTGACGCTGCGGGGTGGAGGAGCCGTTTTGAGTTCATGCTGGACGCGGCTGCTTAGATGCACTTCTTCCACAAGCTGGCCGATGCGCGCCGCCTGGCGCGTGGCGAGCACGACGGCATGACCGGCGTTGTGCAGCTTGACAAGATCTGAAGCAATCTCTTTGAGCTTTCCCCCGAAGCGAGGGCCTGGAGCAAACGCGCGCGCCAGCGGCGTATTGGCGCCGGCGCTCTTGCCGTGCAGGTCGCCGTAGCCAAGCAAGGCAGGCTTGCGCTCGAGCAACTTCGCCTGGATTTCCTCGGCAGTGAAGGTGCTGCGCGCAAAAGCGCGCGGGGTCTCGCCTGCCTGCACCAGCTCGGCGTGCAGGCTTTGCGCCTGCGCATCCAGCTCGCGCAGGGTGGCGATCAAGTCGAGCGCATCATCGACGATCAGGAGAGCGTCCGCCGGCAGGTGCTCCAACAGCGAGACGGGCGGATTGTAGAAATAGGGCAGATACCATTCGATGCCGTGGAAGCTGCGGCCGGCGGCGAGATGTTCGACTTCGAGCCGAATCTCTTCGCGAATCGCCAGCAGCAGCCCTGGATCGAGCAAGGGGCTGGCCTCCTCTCCCAGGCCGACGTTTTCCGCTGCGCGCAGATCGCCTGCGCGCACGCCCAGGCGCTCCAGCGCAAGCGGGCCGTATTTGCTGAGCGCCTCGCTGCCTGGCCCGATCTCAACGGCTTCGACGCTGCGGATCGTGCGCTGGGTGGCGGGGTCAAAAAGGCGCAGGCTCTCCACTTCGTCGCCGAAGAGGTCGATGCGCACGGGCGTCGGCAGGTTGGGCGGCCAGACATCGATGATGCCGCCGCGACGGGCGAAGGTTCCCGGCTCCTCCACCACTTCGACAGGCGCATAGCCGGTCTGCACCCAGGCGTTGGTCATCTGATCGAGCCGCAGGGCGGTACCCACTCTGACCGTGCGGAGGGCCAGGCGCAGCTCACGCGCGGACAGCGTCTTCTGGCTCAACGCGCGTGCGCTGGCGACGATCACCGGCGGGGGACCGCTGCGACTCTGCAAGGCTGCCAGTGCGGTCAAGCGGCGTTGGCGCGTAACGCTGCTCCAGTGGATGCGCTCGTAGGGCAGCGCATCCGGCTCGGCGAAAAGATGGATCGGCGGTCCTCCTTCTTCCGTCGGCGGCAACCACATCTCCAACTGGTCGCAGATTTGTTGCGCCATTTCGCTGCGCGCGGTGATGAAAACGAGAGGGACAGAGCGCTGCATGCGCGCGCCGGCGATGAGGAAGGGGCGGGCGGCCGCAAGCACAGCCTGTGGCGTGGGTTCGGCGGGCGGCTCCGTCAGCGTTTGCAGCCACTCTCGGAAGGCGGGCAGCCGCGGCAAGAGTTCGAGCAAACCGGAAAGTTGCATGGAAGTCGTCACCCGTTGAATCGATTCATGGCGCGTTCGACGCCCTCGAACAGCCAGCACTCCGCCGCTTCTACGATGCGCGTGCGCAGCGGCGTAAAAATGGCCTCTTCCTCCTTGCTGAAGTTTTGCAATACATAGGCGGCGGGGTCCATGCCGTTCGGCGGTCGACCGACGCCGACGCGGATGCGTGGAAAGTCCTGCGTCCCTAGCTGCTCGATGATCGACTGCACGCCCCTTTGCCCGCCGGAGGAGCCGCCTGGCCGCAGCCGAAGCTTGCCCGCAGGCAGGTCCAGATCGTCGTGGATGACCAGGATCGACGAGGGTTCGATGCGATAAAAGCGCGCCAGCGGCGCCACCGCCTGCCCGCTGGCGTTCATAAAGGTCAGCGGCTTGACCAGCAGAACCTTCTGGCGCAAGCCATCATGCGTGACAAAGCCACTGCCCGTCTGCGCGCTCATCTGCAATCGATCCAGCGCAATTCCCCATCGCTGCGCACAGAGTTCAATGCACTGAAAGCCGATGTTGTGCCGGTTGCGGCTGTATTGCGGGCCGGGGTTGCCTAGCCCCACGATCATCTTGAGTTCCGCCATCTCTCGAGATTAGCCGTAGCGGCGCCAGGCCCATTCAAAGATGCGCTTGCCGAAGAAGATAGCGGCGATCACGATGAAGATGGCGGCGCTGAGGCGCACGCCATTAAAGAATTGTGCGCGCAGGCGTTGAAAGGAAAGCGCCTCGCCCAGCTCACGCGTGAGCGCTCCGCCTGACGGCGTGGCGACGGAAGCCGGTGCGGCGGGGGTGGCCGTTGGCAAAAGGCCGCCGACGGCAGGCGTCTGCCCCGGGTCGACCACGGCCACCTCGGCCGGCGTAGGCGTTGGCGCCTCTTCTTCGACCTGAGGCTGCGCCACCTGACCGAGCGCCGGCGTCGGCTGCGGCGCCGGCGTGAAGGTGGGCGTCGGCGTGGGCGTCTCTGTAGGCGACGCCTCCGGCGTAGGCGTCGGCGGTGCCGTCTGATTGACGCTCAAATTGGGCACAAAGTACTCGGCGTAGTTGCCGTCGGTCTTCACCACGCGCAGGCGCAACGTGTATGTGCCTGGCGGCAAGCCGCCCGCCTGCCATACGCCGAGCTGACCGCCGATCACCGGCGAAGTGCCGCCAGCGAAATAGATGAAGGCGTCGTCGCCGCTCGGCTCCTGTTTGAAATGCAGTTCGTACTTCTGAAATGGCTCGATGGTGGCGGTGCCGAAAATGGGCACATCGCCGGAAATGGCCGAGCCGGGCGCCGGCGACGTGATGCCCGACTCTTGTGCGTAGGCCGAGGAGGGCGTCAGAATAAACCAGGCGAGCGCCAGCGCCCCAATCAGCGTCGAAAGCACCGACGTTTGCAATTTTTGAATCCTATGCCAAATGTGAAATAAGCTCATCCTACATCCGTTGTTGAATGGTTTAAGGTTGCCGCAGATACTGAACGATGACCAACATGTCGGCGTCGCTTAGATCGGGGCGACCGCCGCTGGGCGGCATCACCAGGCCGGTTGTGTTGGCCGGATCGTTCAGCTCGCGACCTTGTCGGATCATGGCCAGCACTTCTTCATCGGTGTGGCCGGCGATAAAGGCGGAGCCGCGTAAAGCGTTGCCAAGATTGGCGACGCCCTGCGCATCGACGCCATGGCAGGCCGCACACGCCTGCAGATAGAGCTGCTCGCCGCGGGCCAGCGCCGCCGCGTCGTTGACGACGCCCTGCACGGTCGTCTGCGGGCCGGGGGTGACCGCCAGCAAGGTGAAAGGCGCTTCCGCTGCGTCGGCGGCCTGACTCTCTGAACCGGTGGTGAAGAGGACGGCAAAAATGGCGAGCACAACGACGATGGGCGCAACCACCTGAAGCCAGGGCGTGCGCTGAGGGGTTCCCTCTTCATCTTCGACGGAAGGTTCGCCGTTGAGCAGGGCGATGACGCTCATCAGCGTGATGATGAGAAAGCCAATCAGCGCTAGGAACGGGATGGTCACAAAGCCGAACCAGTTGATCCACTGCGTCGTGCAGGAGACGCCTTGCGCGCAAACCGCAGACTCTGCGAAGAGGTCGGTCTTTTCCAGTAGGTAGTGATAGGTGGACATGCCCAGGCCGAAGACCGAAAAAGGCAGCACATAATAAGGTAGATTGCTATCGCGGCGCAGCAGGCCAATGGCGATGAACCCCGCCAGAGGGTACATTAAAATGCGCTGATACCAGCAGAGCACGCAGGGTACGTAACCGCGCACTTCGCTGAAGTAGAGGCTGCCGCACATGGCCACCCACGCGGCGACCAGCGCAATATACATGCTGTTGCGATTGAGCCAGAGAGAAATCCGCTCCATCAAGATTGTCGCCTTTGATCTCAGACTACGAGCCCTGCGCAGCCAGCGCGGCGTCGATGGCTGCTTTGACGCTGGGATAGCTCGAGTTCTCCAGAAGCTGGCCGTTGACGATGACGGAGGGGGTGAAGCGCAGCCCCAGTTGGCTCGCACGCGCCAGCGAAGCGTTGATCGTCGATTGATGGCGCTGTGCAGTCATGCACGCCTGAAATTCCTGTTCGTTCAAGCCGACGGTGCGGGCAAATTCGGTGAGCTTTTCAAAAGTCGCACCACGCTGCTGCTCCACAGAGATCACCTGGAAGGCTTTGTCGTGGTAGGGCCAGAAGAGGTTCTGGTCCGCTGCGCACTCGGCGGCGAGCGCAGTTAGGAAAGAGCCAGGCGCATGCTGTTGCAGCGGGAAATGGTTGAACTCCAGGCGCACCTTGCCGGTTTTCACGTACTCTTCGACGAGCTGCGGCTTGACGGTGCGACTGAAGGTCTGACAGGCGGGGCAGAGAAAGTCTTCCCAAAGCTGAATCACGACCGGCGCATCCGGGCTGCCCAGGCTGGTGCGGTTGATCCATTCCGCAGGCACGTCCGGCTGCGAAACCGGCGCCGAAATTGTGCGACGCTCGTTAAAAACGATTAAACCAACGACAATAGCGACGATAGCAAAACTGGCGCCAATAAGCCAAAGCCCGATGTTGGAGCTGCCTGCGCGCTTGACGCCTTTTTTCTTTATCGTTGTGGCCATCGTAGTCCTCTTCCCTTCGGTTCCTTGTCACCCAACCGTTGAACGATTATGATTATGCAACCAGATATTTTGACGTCGTTGTATTTTATTCCTTGCACACTCTACTATTTTCAGTTGAGCAACAGTCCAGTATACACCGGGCGCAGCGCTTCAACAAGAATTTGGAAACCTCCCTTTCACCAGTAGCTTGCCCCAAAGACGCGGCGAAGAATGCTGGCGCGCTCCTGGGGCGTCGTCCAGTGCGGCTGGCCGTAGTCGTGCAACATTGTGGTCAGAATTTGGGTGCTGAGGTGACGACCATTGTAGAAGGTGTGCTTGACCACCATTCCTTCTCGCGTCGCCTGCGACCACATCTGATCGAAGTAAAGGTTGCCCAACCCATAGAGAATTAGCTTGCCGTCGGTGAACTCCATCGCCTGCGGCACATGACTCTGCACGCCGGTCACAATGTCGGCGCCGGCGCGCACCAGCGCGTTGAAGTCGAGCCGTTGATCGGCGAGCGGCTGCACATCGTAGCTCTCCTGATATTGCAGCTCCACCAACACAACGTCTGCAAGGTTTTTCTCCTTGATCGAACGAATCGTCGCCGAAAGAATGTTCAGGTCGAAAGGCGCCGCGCCCGGCAGCGCGTCGGTCGCCCACGCCATGGGCGGGCCATAGCTGTTGGCGCCCAGAAAGGCAAGCCGGTTGCCGTTGTGTTCGATGTAGAGCGGTTTGAGCGCTTCGGCCAGGTTTCTTCCTCCGCCGTAGTAAGGCAGACCCCACGCCTCGTACATTTCCAGCGACGCAATAGCATTTTGACGACCGAAGTCATTCTGATGGTTCCCGGTCATGCCCACGATGTCGACGCCTGACGCAAAGAGCGTTTCGACATACTCCGGTTTGCTGCAAAAGTTGAAATTGTTCGGGTCGGTGTTCGGTTCGCATCCCTCCACAAAAGGCACCTCGTTGCTGATGTGGGTGATGTCGGCGCCGGCCAGCTCCGGCCCAATCACCTCTGCGGGCCACGTCGAGCCGAAGCGCTCCATCTGCGCTGCCGTTAGGCGGCACATGGCGGTGACGCCGGTCATGGTCAGGACGGTGAGCCGGTCGGGATCGCGGTTGCCGGGCGGCAGAGCGTCCAGCACCTCTGCGATGCGCTCCGCCTCTTTTTCATCCCTCGGATGCGCCTGTGCGTAGAGATGGGCGACGAGCGGATATTGAGCCGGGTCGAAGTGGGCGCTGTTTTCCACCGGATTTTGGCCGTCGATGGCGAGCACAACCAGCCTTGGCTCCAGCTGCTCGAAAGGGAGAATCACCAGCGTGGCGCGATCTTGCCACGCCGCGTCCACCAGCGCCGCTGCGTCGGAAACGCCGACGACCTTCGGACCCGGCGCGCCGAGCGCCTGCGCCAGCAGCGGCAAGGTTTCTGTGAGCGCTACGATCCTCGTCAATTGCGGCGCAAGGCTCAGGCTGCTGGCGTCCGTAATTTCGAGCGGCTCGCCGCTCCACAGCGCCCGCACTTCGTGCCAGGCGATCGTAGGATGGATCGTGTCAAAGCGGGTAGCGGCGGCGAAGGTGAGCGTGTAGGCGCGCTGCGCATTCGGCCCCGGTTCGGCGCTGAGACGCAACGCAGCGTCTTCGGGCGCAGTTGCAAAGTGCAAACCGTCCACAGAAAGGCTCTCAACGACGCTGCGCAGCGCAGGAGCGGCGTTCGCATCCAACCAGATAGAAATAGGCGGCGTCTGAGGCGCCGTAGGCGTGGTCCGCGCCTCGGTTGGCGTCCTCTCCACATTGGGCGTTGGGACGTTTGCGACTCCACTGGGTGCACGAGGCGCAATTGCGGTCAGGACAGGCGTTTCCGGCGGCTGTGCAGTGGAGGATTGTGCTCGCCATGGGGAAAGCCCCTGGAAAATCAGAACCATGCCAAAGATGATCAGGCCAAGGGCGGTGAAGAGGACAACTTTATGGGTGTTTCGATCAGGCATCAT
>CALFWA010000138.1 GCA_937928035.1 uncultured Caldilinea sp.
TGGTGGAGCGAGCCTTTGCAACGAATCTCTGCCAGTCCGCGCGCGTCGAGAGCGAGGACGGCCGCATCTGGGTGCGCTCCGCCATTCCGCTGCGCATGCCGCCGATCGGCTGGCGGCACTACTGGTTGGCGTTGCCGTGGATGCCCTTCTCCCCCCATCCTGGCGGACAGGGGGTGGACGCCGTGCTTGTGCTGCTGCACAACGCCACCGAGGCGGTGCAAAAAGAGCGTGAGCTGAACGTCAAATCGGCGATCATCCAGGAAGTCCATCACCGCGTGAAGAACAACCTGCAGAACATTGCGGCGATTTTGCGCATTCAGGCGCGCCGCGTGCAGAGCGAGGAGGCGCGCCAACATCTGACCGACGCCGTCAATCGCGTCCTCAGCATGTCGGTCATCCATGAATTTTTGAGCCAGGACGAGCATCGTCCCATCAACATCAAAGATGTCTGCCAGCGTATCGCCAACCAGGTGACGGAGGTTTCCGCCCGGCCCGACCAGGAGATCGCCATCCAGGTGCAAGGCTCCTCGGTGCGTCTGCCCGCCAGCCAGGCGACGCCTCTAGCGATGGTGGTCAACGAGCTGCTGCTTAACGCCGTCGAGCATGGTCTCAAGGAGCGAGCGCGCGGAGAAATCCGCATTTTACTGGAAGACTTGGGCGATGCTGTTGTGATCAAGATTGAAGACAATGGCTCCGGCTTGCCGGCGGACTTTCATCCAGCCCACGCCTCACACAGCCTGGGGCTGCAGATCATCAACACGTTGGTGACCGATGATCTCAAAGGGACGTTGCAGATGGAGTCGATTTACGAAGAAAGGGAGGGAGGCTCCCACGTGATCGGGGCGCGAGCTACAGTGACGCTGCCGAAACGCAGCGCATGGGTCGGTTGAGTCAATTCGCTCCAACGATCGGATGGACTTTCAAGCGTCAGGCCAGGATGGGTTCAACTCTGACGTTCAGCCTCAAAAGACAATTAGAGCGTCCATTCAGGATGAAAAGTTTGCGTAAAAGTTTGCGTAGATGTCTCTTGTGGGGTAAAACTAAATTTCGGTTGCAGGACAAGTCATCATTTTCCCGTTCGGTGCAAGACGTCAGCAGCATTGCGCACCGAAGTTCATAGAGGTCGAGCTGAAGGAGTTGTGGTGTGGAGCGGACACGAGTCATTATCGCTGACGATGAATCCTTAATCCGCATGGACTTGCGGGAAATGCTCACCAACCTAGGCTATCTGGTGGTGGGCGAAGTGGGGGATGGCCGCAGCGCCGTCAACCTGGCGCGCGAATTGCGCCCCGACATTGTGATCATGGACATCAAGATGCCGGACATGGACGGCATTGAAGCGGCCAGAATCCTCACCGAGGAGCGCGTGGCGCCTGTCCTGTTGCTCAGCGCCTACAGCCAGCAGGACCTGGTGCAGCGCGCCCGTCAGGCCGGCGTTGCAGGCTATCTGGTCAAACCCTTCCGCGAAAGCGACCTGACGCCCGCCATCGAGGTAGCGCTGGCCCGCTTCAGCGAATTTCGCACGATGGAGCGGGAGGTCAGCAATCTTCAGGACGCCCTCGAGACGCGCAAGGCCGTCGATCGGGCCAAAGGCATCCTGATGGACACGCAGGGGCTGACCGAGGCCGAGGCCTTCCGCAAGATTCAGAAGATGAGCATGAACAATCGCAAACCGATGCGCGCCGTCGCCGAGGCGATTATCCTGGCGCATCAGGCCAGCGAACAGTAGGACTGTCGTCGATCAGGTGCTGTTTTGAAGCTTTCGATTGTGATGCCCGTCTGCAACGAACGGGCCACCCTGGAAGAAATTGTTCGCCTCGTGCGCACCGTCGACCTGACGGTGGATCCGACCGGCGCAAACCCTAACCTCAACGGCCCGATTCAGGTGGAGCGCGAGATCATCCTGGTGGATGATGGCTCCACCGACGGCACGCGCGAGATTCTGCTCGCCTGGCAGAAAGACCCCCAACCGGATATGAAGATCATCTTTCATGAAGTGAACGGCGGCAAGGGGGCGGCGCTGCGCACCGGTTTTGAGCACGCCACCGGCGACATCATCGTGATCCAGGACGCCGACCTGGAGTACGACCCGCGCGATTACGTCAAACTGCTCGAGCCGATCCTGGAAGGGCGCACGCCGGTCGTCTACGGCAGTCGCTTTCTGGGCGGCCCGCGCATGGCGATGAGCCTGAGCCATACCATCGGCAACAAGCTGCTCACGCTGATCACCAACCTCTTCTACGGCACCTCGCTCTCCGATATGGAGACCTGTTACAAGTGCTTCCGCCGCGACGTCATCGCAGACATGCCGCTGCGCAGCCGACGCTTCGAGATCGAGCCGGAGCTGACCGCCAAAATCCTCAAGCGCGGCTACACCATTTTTGAAGTTCCCATCAGCTACAACGGCCGCGCCTTTCACGAAGGCAAGAAGATCACCTGGCGCGATGGCTTCGCCGCGCTGACGACGCTGGTGAAGTATCGCTTCGTCGACTAACCATGCTGGCCGCCGACACAGCGACGTCTTGCCCAGGGCGCAGCACCCGACGCCTGAGCAGCCTTCTCGCCGCCTTGCATAATGTTCGCATCCTCCAAATCAGCATCGTGTTGACGGGCTTCGGGCTGCGCCTGGGGATGCTTGAGGGCTTCGCCTTGCACCCGGATGAGGCGATCTACGCCTACTGGGCCCTCTATGGGCTGAGCGTCGATCCTCTCTTTTTGCAGGTTTGGCCGGACAAGCCCCCCCTTTTTCTCTGGCTGCTCGGCGGCTTTTTCAAGGTCTTCGACGCAAACGCCACGGCGGCCCGCATTCCCAATCTCTTGTTCAGCACGCTTTCAATCGTCCTGGTCGCCGCACTAGCGCGGCGCTGGTGGGGCGCGCGCAGCGCTCTGATCGCCGCCGCCGCCATGGCGCTCAATCCCTTTGCCATCAGCTTTGCGCCCACAGCTTTCACCGACCCGCTGATGGTGATGGCCTGGCTGCTGGCACTGTATGCCGCAGCGCAAGGGCGCTCGCTGTGGGCCGGCATCTGGTGCGGGGTCGCCGTCATGACCAAACAGCAGGGGGCGTTGCTAGCGCCTGCCGTGCTGCTCCTGCTTTGGGAGGCGCAACGCAGAGGCGATTGCGTCGCTCCCTCCTGGCGGGCATGCCTGCGACTTGCCGCCGCCGAGATGGCGCGCTGGCTGGTCGGCCTGCTGCTGGTCGTCGCCCCCATTCTTTACTGGGACAGCCTGCGCTGGGCTGTGGCTCCTTCGCCGTGGGACTTGGGCGCGCGCAACGCCGCCGGCTTTGGGCTGGCTGCGCCGGAGACGTGGCCGTCCAGGCTGTTGGCGTGGGCGGGACTGCTGCGCTATCTGCTCGGCTCGGAGTGGACGTGGGTTCTGGGCGCAATTGTCTTACTTGCAGCTGCGCTCGCCCTGGTTCGGCGGCGTACAGTCTTGCATCGAGCGCCGGCTGCGCTCCTGGTGCTCTGGAGCATAGGATTTTTGGCGTTGCACTTTGTCTCCACCGTGCGGATGTGGGACCGCTACCTGCTGCCGCTGGCGCCGATCGTTGCGCTGTTGATCGGCTTCGGCGCCGGGGAATGGCTGGAGAGGAGGCGAATCAACGCAGAGACGCAAATGCGTAGAGGCGCAGAGGTGGAGCGAGATTGGCGTGCACGCGGGGCCTTGCTCTTAATTGTTCTCTGGCTGTTGGTCAGCGTCGTACCGGCGCTGCACGCAGCGCAAGGGCGACTGCCGATCGGGGGGGACCGGGGCGGCTACACCGGCGTCGAGCAAGCGGCGGCGTGGCTGGAAGCGCAAGCTTGGGATGCCCGCCCCGTCGTCTATCACCGCTCGCTGGGTTGGCACCTGCAGTTTCTGCTCTTTGCGCCTCTTCAGGAGGGACGCATCGAGCTGCGCTGGGTTCCGAGCGCAACCCAACTGACCGACAACGCCGCCAAGACGCCGCACCGCCCGCTTTACTGGGTGGAGGCGGAGTGGGCGCCGGAGGGCAGCCTGGCCATGCACCTGGCCACGCGAAGGCTGACGCTTCAAGAGCGCCTGCGCGTGGGCCGTTTTACGGTGTA
This sequence comes from uncultured Caldilinea sp., assembly GCA_937928035.1. Lineage (GTDB taxonomy): Bacteria > Chloroflexota > Anaerolineae > Caldilineales > Caldilineaceae > Caldilinea. The sequence goes on from CALFWA010000138.1 coordinate 4,068, forward strand.
CGAAATTCAGCGTCAGGAAGCAGGCGACGCCGCGTGGCGTCTGTGCCGCATAACTAGACCGCCTGCATGGACGACGATCTTTTCCTCGGCGGCGTCGGCGGAGGTGAATCGATGACGCCGCCGACGCGCCTAGGTTTTCGTTCGTTTCTCGCCCGCCATGCCCCGCCCGCTGCGCTTCTGGCCGGCTTTGTCTTGCTTCTCTATGGCAGGCTGCTCTTCACCAATCGCGTGCTGGCCGGCGGCGATATTCAACTTTATTTTTACGCCTACTGGGACTACGTCGGCGCAACGCTGCGCGAGGGAAGGATTCCGTTTTGGAATCCCTATCTTTTCCTCGGCGCGCCGTTGCTGGCAAATCCACAGGCCGCAGTGCTCTACCCGCTGCACTGGCCCCTGTTCGTCGCAGGCGGGGACGCGTTTCCGGTCACCAAACAGCTCTACTGGAGCGCCGCTCTGCACACCTGGCTGTTGGGGCTTGGGGCCTATGCGCTGATGCGCTTCTGGGGCTATGCAAGTGCCCCGGCGCTGGTGAGCGGGCTGACGCTGGCCGGCAGCGGTTTTGTCGGCGGGCTGATCGGCCACATCAACCAACTGAACGCCTCGGCCTGGCTGCCGTGGGCTGCGCTCTGTCTGGCCTGGGC
>CALFWA010000139.1 GCA_937928035.1 uncultured Caldilinea sp.
GCGGGCGTCGCCATCAAGATTATCTCCGGCGACAACCCGCACACGGTGGCGGCAGTGGCGCGGCAGGTGGGATTTGGCGAAGACGGCGCCCCGCTCAAGCTCATCAGCGGGCCCGAGCTGGAGCTGCTGGATGAGGCGGCTTTCAAGGTCGCCGTTGTGGAGACCGACATCTTCGGTCGCATTACGCCGGAGCAAAAGCAGCGCATCGTACGCGCGCTGCGGGAGCAGGGCCATTACGTCGGCATGACCGGCGACGGCGTCAACGACGTGTTGGCGCTCAAGCAGGCCAATCTAGGCATCGCCATGCAAAGCGGCGCCCAGGCCACGCGCAACGTCGCCGGCCTTGTGCTTCTAAACGATTCATTCGAGGCGTTGCCGCAGGCATTGATGGAAGGCCAACGCATCATGCACGGCATGGAGGACACGCTGCGGCTCTATCTCACGCGCATCTTCACCCTGGCGATTTTAATCAATTCGCTGGCGCTGCTGTCGGCCGGCTTCCCCTACACACCGGCGCAGAATTCAATGATCGCTATCTTTAGCCTGACGATTCCAGCCTTCTTTCTCACGCTTTGGGCGCCGACCGGCGCCGTGCCGCGCGACAGCCTGGTGCGCAGGTTGGTCAATTTCGTCTTGCCGGCGACAATTGTGACCAGCTTCTTTTCCCTGAGCGTCTATCTTTATTTCCTGCTTACGACCGAAAATTGGCCCTATGCGCAGCTGATCCTCACCTACGCCTCAATCGTGAAAGGCTTGCTGCTGGTGATTTTCGTACAGCCGCCGACGGAGTTCTGGGCCGGAGGAGATCGATTGTCCGGCGACCGGCGCCCTACGATGCTGGCGATCGGGCTGCTGGTGGTGCTGCTATCTAGCCCATACAACCCTCCGCTGCGCAGCTTTTTCGGTCTTTCACCGCTGCGCAGTCTGATGGACGGCCTGATCGTCGCAGGCTTTGCGCTCACCTGGATTTTCACCCTGCGGCTGGTTTGGAAGTGGCGCATCGTTGACCGTTACCTTGACGTCAATCTGGCCGACTGGGAAAACTCCAGCCGAGAATAGTGCACACGTTCAGGAGGACATCAACCCATGAGCAATCTCATTCCTGCATCGCATATCGATCTGATTGAAGGGCCTTACTACGCTGTGCTGACGACGATTGCGCCGGACGGGCAGCCCGAGAACACCGTCGTTTGGTGTTCATGGGACGGCGAGCACGTGTTGGTCAACACTGCAGAGGGACGGCGCAAACCCGCCAACGTGCGCAAGAATCCCAAAGTGGCGCTGACGGTGATCGACCCGCAGAACCCCTTCCGCTGGATCGACGTGCGCGGAGAAGTGGAAGCAATCGTCGATGACGCCGACTACGCCAACATCAATGCGCACGCCTTGCTCTATGAAGGCAAGGAAGAATATTACGGCGGCGTTGCACCGGCGGAGCGCAAGGGCAAGGAGCGACGCATTATCTTCAAGATCCGCCCGCGTCGCGTTGTGGCCTTCCCTTCTTAGCAAACCTTGATCGGCACCGGGCGCAGCTCGACAAATGACAAAGTAAACAGTCATGAAGTCACAAACTACAAATTCAGTTACGCATGAAGTCACTGCATGGCATGCTCTGGCGGCGGAAAGCGTCATTGTCCAGTTTGGAACAGACGAACACAAAGGATTGACGTCCGACGAAGCAAGAAGGCGGTTGGCCCGGTGCGGCCCTAACCGTCTGACTGTAAGACGCGGCAAAAGTCCGTGGTTGCGTTTTCTGCTTCAGTTCCATCATCCTCTGATTTACATTTTGCTGGCGGCGGGCGCCATCGCCGCCCTCTTTAAAGAAGCGATCGACGCCGCCATCATTCTCGGCGTGGTGTTGATCAACGCGATCCTAGGCTATCTCCAGGAAGACAAGGCTGAAAAAGCGCTCGAGGCGTTGGCGCAGACCATGGTCACCGAGGCGACTGTGGTGCGCGACGGCCAGGTCATGCAGATCGCAGCGACGGAGCTTGTGCCCGGCGATCTTGTGCTTCTACAAAGCGGCGATAAAGTTCCGGCGGATTTGCGCCTCATTCGCAGCCGTGAGCTCCAGATCGCCGAGGCTGCGCTCACCGGCGAGTCCACGCCGGTGCAAAAGGACGCTCGAACAGAAATTGCGGCGACAACGCCGGTGTCGGAGCGCCTGAACATGGCGTATGCATCCACCCTGGTGACCTATGGCCAGGGCGTCGGCGTCGTCGTGGCCACTGGCGACAACACGGAAGTGGGCCGCATCTCTCACCTGATCGCTACGGCCGAGGAGATGCAGACTCCGCTGACGCGCAAGATCGCCGATTTTAGTCGCGTCTTGCTTTATGTAATCCTGATCCTGGCGGGGCTGACCTTCCTGATCGGCGCCGTCCGCGGTCAGCCCCTGCTGGAGACGCTGATGGCGGCGATTGCGCTGGCGGTCAGCGCCATTCCCGAGGGCCTCCCCGCGGCGGTGACGGTCACCCTTGCCATCGGCGTGACGCGCATGGCCCATCGTCGCGCCATTATTCGGAAACTGCCCGCCGTTGAGACGTTGGGGAGCACGACGGTGATCTGTTCGGACAAGACCGGCACGCTCACCCAAAATCAGATGACGGTTCAACGGATCGTGGCGGGCGGCGTCGCCTATGAAGTCACCGGTGCAGGATATGAACCGGTGGGTGAAATTCGTCGTTTAGACAAGACAACTTTGGACAAGACAAGAGAGGATTCAGGCCCGAACCTCGCTCTGCTGGAGTGCCTGCGCGCCGGTTGGCTATGCAATGACAGCAAATTGGTCGAACAGGAAGGCAAGTGGGAAGTTGTGGGTGATCCGACGGAAGGAGCGCTCATCGTCGCGGCGCGCAAGGCAGGGATGAGTCTTCTTGACGATCGTCTTTCCCTTCCTCGTCTGGATGTAATCCCGTTCGAGTCCGAACATCAGTATATGGCTACGCTGCACGACTCCGGCGAGGGGCAACCGCGCCTTGTCTACGTCAAAGGGGCGCCCGAAGTCATTTTGCAGCGGTGCGCCACGATGCTTGACGCCGCAGGGCAATGCCTCCCTTTGGATGCGACCGCTGTGCGCTGCATCGCCGAGGAATTCGCCGCCGGCGGCCTGCGCGTTCTGGCGCTTGCGCGCCGTGCGTTGCCGGCGCACGTGAACCAGCTGCGCAGAGAGGAGGTGGCGTCGGAGCTGACGTTTCTAGGTTTACAGGCGATGATAGACCCACCGAGGCCTGAAGCGGTAGCAGCCGTGCGCGCCTGTCAAGACGCCGGCATCCAGGTCAAAATGATCACCGGTGACCACGCCTTGACGGCAGCAGCGATCGCCGCCCAGATCGGTCTCAACGGGGGGCCAGACAGCCATCCCGCCGTTCTTACGGGTCGCGACATCGAGGCGACCCCGGATGAGGCACTTGCGGAAATGGCAGAGCGCACCACCGTCTTTGCACGGGTTGCGCCTGAACAAAAGCTACGCCTGGTCAAAGCGCTGCAGCGTCGCCGTCATATTGTGGCGATGACCGGGGATGGCGTCAACGACGCGCCGGCCCTCAAACAGGCCGACATCGGCATCGCCATGGGCCTCACCGGCACAGACGTCGCCCGCGAGGCTGCGGACATGGTGCTCACCGACGACAATTTCGCAACCATCGAGGCGGCCGTTGAAGAAGGCCGCGGGGTGTTCGACAATTTGACGAAAATTATCGCATGGACGCTGCCCACCAATCTCGGCGAAGGATTTGTCATCCTGGCCGCCGTAGCGCTGGGCGTCGTGCTGCCGATCCT
>CALFWA010000140.1 GCA_937928035.1 uncultured Caldilinea sp.
CGGCTCGACGACCCTCTATTTTCCGTTGAACGAAGTCCGTGATGACGAATTCCGTCCGTTGAATGTCGCCGCTTTGCAAGAGTTGCAGCTTGTCTTTGAGTGGGCGGACATGGAGGGCGCGCTTGAGATTGAAGATGTCCGTCTGCTGAGCACGTGGCGCGAAATCGTGGCACGGCCGACACAGACGCCGTCGATCGAGGCGCCGAGCGGCTTCCTCGTAGAGCCAATTGTCGCCGAAGTATTCTCTATCACCCAATTTCAGGTCGTTGCCACGGATATGCTCCTCGTCAGCCAGCAAAACGGCCGCATTTGGACATATCACGATCGCAACGGCGACGGCTTCTATGAGGAGCGCCAGCTCTATGCATCGGGCTTCGAGGAAGTCGTCGGATTGTTGTACGATCCGATCGACGGCGCTGTCTGGGTGGGCGGACGCGGCAATCTCTGGCGCACGATGGATGGAGACGGCAATGGCGTCGCCGATCAATTTGAGCTGCGCCTCGAAGGATTGCCCTGGGGGCGCCATCAAAACAACGGATTGATCTGGAATCCGGTCCCCGATCCGTTCACCGGAGAGCCGCCCTATACCTGGATTTACTTTGGGTTAGGCTCCACCGGTGACCTGGAAACAGGCGGCGATCTGAATGCAACGATCCTACGCCTCCATCGCGATGGTCAGGGCCAGGACGCCCTGGAGGTGGTTGCACGCGGTGTGCGCAACGCCTACGGTTTGCTGTGGGCGCCTGTCCCGTATGAAGGCTCGATTCTTTGGAGCCTTTTCGCCGGAGAAAATGGACCGGATTTCAACTCGGCCCCAGACGAGGTGAACCATATCCGCTGGGGGCTGCACTATGGGTTCCCCGAGCAGTTCGGCATGGTCGACTCTCCAGAGCAGGAGGGACAGCCCTACAGCAGCCCTGTGCTGGAAGTCACTGCGCATGCAAGCGCCAACAGCCTTGCGTACATTACCAACCCGGACTGGCCCGAAGAATATCGCACGCTGTATGTCTCGCTCTTTGGGTCGGTCTTTAGCGCCGAACCGGTTCAACCGGCCGTTGAACGGATTCTTCTGACCCCCATCCATGGGCCGGACGGCATCACTTTTCGAGGGGAATCCTCGCCGTTCCTCGAGAATTTGAGCCGCCCTTTGCCGTTGGCAACAGATCACAACGGCGATCTGTTGGTCGGCGACTACGGTTCGGGAATTATCTATCGGGTGCGCTACATCGGGGAGCCTTAAAACCATTTTTTATCGTTGACAGCCGTTTATTCTCTTTATACAATTCAATATGCATTGAATTTTCTTCGGCAAAGAGACACGGTTTATTTTTGGAGGCGCTTAAAGTTTAAATCGCAATGTTCAGTCGCATCCTCTTTCCCACCGACTTTTCTGCGTACGCTAACGCAGTCTTTGCCTGTCTACCGGACTTGAAAAGGGCGGGGATAGGCACAGTCGTCTTGCTAAGCGTCATCCGTCCCAGCGATGTGCCTCTACCTGAAACACTCAACCGCAAGAGCATAGAATATTGGCGCTTCAGTCTGGAAGAGCAATTAAATATAGCGCGCATGGCGCTAGAAGGGAAAGGGTTACGGGTCATCACGCGGGTAGAGTACGGCAATCCCGTCGAGCAAATTCTGCGGGTGGCGCAGGAAGAGCAGGCAGATTTAATCGTGATGGGTGCACAGGGCATGACCGCTGCCCAGGAACTTCTAATCGGCAGCACTGCCTATGAGGTAGTGCGTCGCGCCACTGTCCCGGTGCTGTTGGAAAAAATGGAAGTGGTGCGCGAGCTAGGGCATACGCGTTGTCAGCGTGTGTGCGAAGACCTGTTCTTACATGTCCTGCATCCCACCGACTTTTCGGAGTGCGCCGATGCGGCTTTTCAGGTGGTGAAACGGCTCAAATCTGCCGGGACAGAACAGGTCACAGTGTTGCACGTGCAAGATGAACGGAACATGCGCTGGCGTTCGCCCGAGCAGATTGCGGAGTTTGACCGCCTTGACCGAGAACGCTTGGAGAAACTATGTAAGGCCTTATACATGTTTGGCCTGCAGGCGCAGCCGATCTTGCGGCACGGCATTCCGTTTCGGGAAACCCTGAAAGTGGCGGAGGAAGTCGGCGCTGGGTTGATCGTACTGGGGGCACGTGGCAGAAGCGCTGTGCAAGAGGTGTTGGCGGGGAGTACACTTGAAAATGTCATTCGTCTGAGCCGCCAAGCTGTGCTGGTCGTACGTGCGGCCTGCGATGAGACGCGGTAGGCAAGGAAGCAAATGCTCTTGCAGCGTCTGCCAAGGCTCGCTGAGGACATCGGAGCGCCCCCAGTGTGATTGACACTTCCCACGACGCATGCTAAACTACGAACGTCTAGTGCATAGCAAACATGCGTTGATGGAGACGAGTAACTGTTGAAACGTTCCCAGCGAGTCCGGGACGGTGGAAGCCGGATGAACCCTTCGACAGTGAAAATCCCTCCGGAGCAGCGGCCCGAACGGATGAGCTAGTAGGCGTCGCCGGTGACGTGAACCGTTATCTTCACGGCGGACTCGATGAGGGTTAGAGCAACTCGCTCATCGGCTCTGCATTGAGGCGCCTGTTCGATGGAACAGGAACCGGGGTGGTACCGCGGACTCTACAGCCCGTCCCCGTTAGAGGGAACGGGCTTTTTTTTGGAATAATTGCGATGAGGTGATAGACGCAATGGAACCGAAATTTAAAGAAGTCAAACCGAGCGTCAATTATCCAGAGATGGAGGAGAAGATTCTGCAGCTCTGGCGAGAGCGAGATGTCTTTCAGCGCAGCATGCGCGAGCGCAAAGGGGGGCCGGAATACGTCTTCTACGAAGGCCCGCCGACCGCCAACGGCCGACCCGGCATTCATCACGTGCTGGCGCGCGCGTTTAAGGACATTTTCCCCCGGTACAAAACCATGCAGGGATACTACGTCCTGCGCCGCGGCGGATGGGACACGCATGGCCTGCCGGTCGAGATCGAAGTCGAGAAAAAGCTCGGTCTGACCGGTAAAAGGCAGATTGAGGAATATGGCATCGACCGCTTCAATGCCCTTTGCCGCGAATCGACGATGGAATACATCGCCGACTGGGAGCAGCTCACCGAGCGCATGGCGTTTTGGGTCGACCTGAAGACCGCCTATGTGACCTTCCACAACGAGTATATTGAGTCGCTTTGGTGGATTCTCAAGCAATTTTGGGAGAGAGGCTTGCTCTTCCAGGGCTATAAGATCGTGCCCTATTGCCCGCGCTGCGGCACCCCGCTTAGCAGCCATGAACTTTCCTTGGGGTACAAAGAAGGCACGATCGACCCCAGCATCTACGTCAAGTTCCGCGTGCGTCATGGCGAGGGGCGCTCCTTCGTACAGAGCGGCCGATCACCGGAGGAGGTGGAATACCTCCTCGCCTGGACGACGACGCCGTGGACGTTGCCGGGCAATGTGGCGCTGGCCGTCGGCGCCGACATCGATTACGTGCGCGTGCGCGACGTCAGTGGAGACATCCTTACGCTGGCGGCGGATCTCGCCGAGCGCGTCCTGCACCCAGGCTATGAAGTGCTCGACCGCATGAAGGGGAGCGACCTGGCCGGCATCCACTACGAGCCGCTCTATCGCTTCTATCCCGTCGAGCAGGACTATTGCTACGTCGTCACCGGCGACTTCGTCAGCACCGAAGAAGGTACCGGCATCGTGCATATTGCACCGGCCTTCGGCGCCGACGACATGGAGGTCGGCAAAAAGTACAACCTGCCGATCCTCCTCACCATTGACAGCGCAGGGGCATTTCGCCCCGAGGTGAAGCCATGGGCGGGCATGTTCGTCAAGGATGCCGACCCGCTCATCCAGCAAGATTTGGCCAACCGCGGCCTGCTCTACAAGGCGGGCGCCTATGAGCACACTTACCCCTTCTGCTGGCGGTGCGACTCGCCGCTGCTCTACGTGGCGCGCGAAACATGGTACATCCGCACCAGCGCCTATCGCGACCGGCTGGTGGCCAACAATGAGCTGATCAGCTGGTATCCGGAGCACATCAAGCACGGCCGCTTCGGCAACTGGCTGGAGAACAACGTAGACTGGGCGCTCGGTCGCGAACGGTATTGGGCCACGCCGATCCCTATCTGGAAGAGCGACGCGCCCGGCAGCACCTACATGGAATGCATCGGCTCGATCGCCGAGTTGGAGGAAAAGGTGGGGCGCAAGCTGGAAAATCTCGACCTGCACCGCCCCTATGTGGATGAGCTGACCTGGCCGGCGCCCGACGGCGGCGTGATGCGGCGCATCAAGGAAGTCTGCGACGTTTGGTTCGACTCCGGCTCCATGCCGGTGGCGCAGTGGCATTATCCCTTCGAGAACCAGGAAATCTGGGAGCGCCAGAAACAGGCCGACTACATCTGTGAGGCGATCGACCAGACGCGCGGCTGGTTTTACACGCTGCACGCCGTGAGCACGCTGCTCTTCGACCGCCCGGCCTTTAAAAACGTGATCTGCCTGGGGCACATCCTCGCCGAAGACGGCAGCAAAATGAGCAAGAGCCGCGGCAACGTCGTCAACCCGTGGGACGTCTTCAACCTGCACGGCGCCGACGCCACGCGCTGGTATATGTACACCGCCAGCCCGCCCGGCAACAGCCGCCGCTTCTCCATCAATCTGGTCGGCGAGACGGTGCGAAGGTTCCTGAACACGCTGTGGAACACCTATTCGTTCTTCGTGACCTACGCCAATCTCAGCGATTGGAGAGCAACGCCTGCCGCATCCTCAGCCTCGGCGCTCCCATCTCCCCATCTCCTGGATCGCTGGGTGCTCTCCGAGCTGCATCGGCTCGTCCGCGACGTCACCGAAGCGTATGAAAACTACGACGTGCTCGGCGCCACGCGGCCGGTCGCCGATTTCGTCGAAAGCCTAAGCAACTGGTACGTGCGCCTCAGCCGACGCCGCTTCTGGGACGGCGACCCGCACGCGCTGCAAACGCTCTACGACGTGTTGGTGACGCTGGCGCATCTGCTGGCGCCGGCCACCCCTTTCATCGCAGAGGAAATCTATCAGAACCTCGTCGTCAACGTCGCATCAAATGGGGCGCAAAAAGCGCCGCCGGACTCCGTCCATCTCTCGCGCTGGCCGCAGGTCAATCAGGCGTTGATTGACGAGCAGCTGAGCGCGGACATGGCGTTGGTGCAGCGCGTGACCAGCCTTGGTCACGCCGCCCGACAGAACGCCAACCTGAAGGTGCGCCAGCCGCTGGCGCAGGTCGTCGTTCGCACGCGCAACCCGGCGGAAGAGGCGGCCCTGCGTCGGCTCCAGCAGCTTGTGCTCGACGAACTGAACGTTAAGGCCATGAGCTTCACCCACGCCAGCAGCGACCTGGTGGATGTGACGGTCTTCCCCTATCCGAAACAGCTTGGCCAGAAGTACGGCAAGGGCTATCCTAAGATTCGACAGGCGATGGCTGCGCTGGACCAGGCCGAGTTGGCTGCACGCTTCCAGGCTGGCGAGACAGTGGAAATCGAGGTCGACGGCGAACGCTACACCGTTGCGCCGGAGGACGTCGAAGTGCGCGTGACCCCGCGCGCCGGCTTCAGCGTGGCGCAGGACGCTGGCTATCTGGTGGCGGTCACCACCGAACTGGACCAGGCGCTGATCCAGGAGGGGCACGCCCGCGAGCTGGTGCGGCGCATTCAGCAGCTGCGCAAAGACGCCGGGCTGGAGATCAGCGACCGCATCGTCACCTACATCGGCGATTCGGAGATCCTACATGACGTGTTGGCGCATTTCGGCGGCTACGTGCGCGAGGAGACGCTCAGCGTGGAGCTGGTGCAGCTTCACGCCGCGCAGGGGGATGCCGTCCCAGCGCACTTGCCGCAGACGAGCTTTGAGTTGGATGGCAAGACCATCACCATCGCCATCGCGAAGAAATCAGAGCAGAAAGCATAGGCGGAGCAGAGCCGAAGCTTGGCGTTGTTTCGGTTCTGACCGACTTTCTGTACAATGAAGGGCATGGTCGAACGCAAGGCAACGCCTGTCGAAAACCCGCTGAGCGAAAGGGAAATGGAGGTGGCGCGGCTGTTGGCGACCGGCGCCAGCAATGCAGAGATTGCGCGGGAGCTAGTGATTAGCCCCCACACCGTCAAGGTGCACCTGCGCAACATCTTCGAGAAGCTCCAGGTGAACAGTCGCACCGAGGCGACGATGTTGCTGGTGCAGCGCGGCTGGCTCATTGTGCCCGGCGCTGTGGTGGAGCCAGCGGAGGCGGAAAAAACGCCGCCTTCACCGCCTGAACCGCCTCCTCTCGATGATCTGCCCGCTTACGTTGCACCCTGGCAGCGCGCTTATTTGGTCGCCGCGCTATCCCTCTGCCTCCTGCTCTTCATTGCTCCGTTTGCAGGCGCATGGATGGTCGGCGCGCCCGATCTGCTCACCAACGCCAAAGCGCCGACGACGGCTCCACCTTCGCTGCAGTTGGATTCGCGCTGGCAAGCGCGAGCGCCGTTGCGCTTTCCGTTAGGACGTCACGCCATGGTGAACCTGCGCGGGGTGCAGTTTGTCCTGGGCGGAGAAACGAACGGAGGCGCAACGTTGGACTCCGTCTCCTATTATGACCCTGGAGTCGGCGCTTGGGTTTCGGCGACGCCCTTGCCGACGCCGCTGGCCAACCTTGCCGCCGCCGTCCATGGAGAACGCATCTATGCAGCGGGCGGCAGCTATTCCCAACCCGACGGAAAGGCTGCGCTTTCCGATCGCCTCTCGGCCTACGACGCGGCTGCGGGACGCTGGGAGGAAGTCGCTCGACTTCCCTATCCGGTGGCCGGGGCCGCGCTGGTCGCCGACGACGGCGCGCTCTATCTGCTTGGCGGCTGGGACGGCCAGACGATGCGCGATGAGATTTGGCGTTTCCGACTCCAGGCTGAAGAAGACAACGGCTGGGAGCAGGTCGGTCATCTGACCAAGGCGCGCGCCTTCCTGGGGGCTGCGCTCATTCAGGGAGATATTTACGTGGGCGGTGGCTATGACGGCGCACACGAACTCGACCTGCTGGAGCGTTTCACCCCTGCCACCGGCGAACTCCATGAGCTGGCGTCGATGGCGACCCCGCGCGGCGGACTGGCGTTGGTGTACGACGGCGTGGCGCTCTACGCTCTGGGAGGCGGTTGGACGCGGACGCTGGTCAATCTGGAGCGTTATGATCTGGTCACCAACGCCTGGAGCAACTTTCCATCGCCGATCGAAGGAGAATGGCGCCATCTCGCCGCAGTTGGCGACAACGGGCAGATCGTGATCACCGGCGGCTGGGCCGGCGATTACCTCGACAGTCAGCTCCAGTATCAAAGCTCCTTCCGCGCGCTGCTGCCTGTCATCACCAGCGATTGAGCCTGCAGGGGGGCCCTCATGACGAGCGTTTTCCTATCGTGGCGGTGGTGGGTGATTGCAGCGCTCCTCCTGGCAGGCTGCAGGCCGGTCGCGCCGCCCCCTACAGCCGTTGCGACGCCGGATGCGACGGCGACCATCGACGTCATCGCCTTTGGCTCCTGCGCCCGACAGACCAAACCACAGCCGATCTGGGACGCCGTGCTGGCGACTGCACCCGACCTCTTTGTCTTTCTGGGCGACAACGTCTACGGTGACACGACCGATATGGCCGAGCTGCGCCGCGCCTACGCAGTGCTCGCTGCGCAGCCCGGCTTTCAACGCCTGCGCGCAACGACGCCCGTCGTCGCCACCTGGGACGACCATGACTATGGCCTCAACGACGTCGGCGGCGACTATCCCGCCAAATACGGCTCCAGGGAGGTCTTCCTCGATTTTTGGGGCGAACTGCCTGACAGCGAACGGCGGCTGCGCCACGGTGCAATTTACACCGCCTACGCATTCGGTCCGGAGGAGCGACGGGTGCAGGTGATCCTGCTCGACACGCGCTGGGATCGTTCGCCGCTCGCACGCGTCAGCGACGAAGAATACCGGCGCAGAAGGACGCACAACATCGGCCCCTATACGGCCAATCTCGACCCCAATGCGCGGCTGCTTGGGGAGGATCAGTGGGCATGGCTGGAGGTGCAGCTTCTTCAACCGGCGACCCTGCGCATCATCGCCACCAGCATCCCCTTCGCACAGGAGGGAACCGGCTGGGAGATTTGGGCCAACTTCCCAAAGGAGCGCGCTCGACTGTTGCGAATGCTTGCAGAGACCCGCGCCAACGGCGTCCTCTTCATCACCGGCGATACGCACCGCGCGCAATTTTCTCGCCTCGATGCAGGCGCACTGTATCCGCTGTGGGAGGTCAACTCCAGCGGTCTTACGGAAAATGTGGACTCGGATCGTGTGGCGCCGGACGTCAACCGCTACGGGGATTATTTCGTCGGCGACAATTTTGGGCTGATCACAATCGATTGGTCCGCCGAGGATCCGACGATCGCCTTGGAAATCCGCGCTGTGGACAATCGTCCTGTGCTGCGCCACGTTCTGCGTTTAAGCGAGCTGGGGCCTTGACGCCGAAGCAAGTTCATGCGCACAATTCATGCACCTTTCATCATGGCGTACAACGGATGGCCAACCGCCTGTCCGCCGTCGATGAGAAAGGTGGCGCCGGTGGTGAAGCTCGACGCCGGCGAGGCCAGATAGAGTGCAATCCCTGCAATTTCCTCCGGCTCGGCCATGCGGCGCTGCGGAACGCCCGCCAGCACAGCCTCGTTGATCGTCGGGTTGGACCAGAGCGCAGCGCTGAATTTGGTTTTGACGAAACCCGGCGCAATGGCGTTGACTTGAATGTTGAACGGCGCCAGCTCGGCGGCCAGCGCCTCGGTCAGCATGATCACGCCCGCCTTGGTGACGCAGTAGACCCCCATGCCCGGCTGGGGAATTTTGCCCGCAATGGAGGCCACATTGATGACCTTGCCGCCCCCACGCGTTTGCATATGCGGGACGCATGCCTTCACCATGCGCCAGTATCCTTTGACGTTGACGTCGAAGGTCTTATCCCAGTGGCTTTCCTCCGCTGTCAACACCGGCCCGAAGTGCGGGTTGGTGGCCGCATTGTTGACAAGGATGTCGACGCCGCCATAGCGCTCTACGGCGCCTCTCACCAACGCCTCAACCGCCGTTGCGTCGCCGGTGTGCGCAGCGATCGCAGTCACGTCGCCGCCGGCGGCGCGCAGCCGGGCCGCAGCCGCGTCCACGTTCTCCTGTTTGCGGCTGGAGATGACCACGCAAGCGCCCGCGCCCGCCAGCGCCGCAGCGATGGCCTCGCCGATGCCGCGCGAGGCGCCGGTGACAATGGCGACTTTCCCGGTGAGATCAAATGTGGCAGCCATGAACGCCTCCTCTTCAATCGACGTAGGTTTTTGTGAGCCTCTAAAACATTTGTAGGTTTATGCCTGGCCGGACGCTTGCAGCCGCACTGCCACGACGGAGGTTGTAACTCCGTAAACGGCCGCGCTACAACAGCAGTGGAATCTCGGCGTAATTGGGTGGGACGAAGAGGCTGCCTTCGGTCACACCCTGCGGCGCAATGCGCTCCAATTGTTTGCGCAGCGCCGCTCCGTTCAGCTTGCCGTCCAGCGCCGCGCAGAACGCCTCGGCGATCTCATAGACCTGTGCGCCGCTTTCGTGCACAAACTCCAGTCGATAGTGCCGGATGCCAACCGTTCGCCATGCATCCAGGTGCAGGCTAGCGTCCTGCGCCTCGGCGCCGAAGACGGTGTTGCGACAGCCGACGTCGGCCATGACCGGATGGCGGCGTCCGGCGCCATCCTGTAAGGCGACCTTGTGTTTTTCGCACGGATGGCCGCAATCTTTATAGCTGGTTCCCGTCGAGAGGAAACGACAAAAGACGCAGTGCTCGGTGTGAAAGACCGGCAGATGCTGGTAGGCGATCGCTTCGATAAAGGCCGGGCCGACGCGCCGGGCCAGCTCCGCCACCTGAGCGGCGTTGAGGTCATGCGTCGGCGTCAGACGCGTCAGCCCCAGCGCCAGCAACGTGCGCGCCGAAAGTTCGTTGGCGGCGTTGAGGCTGAAGTCTCCGATCAGCTCCGGCGCGGTCGGCGCAGTGCGCAGGGCATAGAGCAGGCCGCTCGAGCGCACCAGGATGGGACAGCCCAGGCGTAGAAGAAAATTCACGATACGCTGCTCGTTGGGTTTCAGGACGCGTGGGCTGGCGATGCGCACATCAACGCCGGCGGCCTGCACCTTTTCCACCGATGTGCGCAGCCCATAAAGCTCCAGATAGTCGAGCGTGATGCTGCTCGGTCGCACGGCCAGGGCGGCGTCGAGTTGTTCGGGCGTGCGCACCAGCAGATGCAGGGCGATCTGC
>CALFWA010000141.1 GCA_937928035.1 uncultured Caldilinea sp.
ACTTATACGGGGCGGCTGGACGGCTGTCTTGACTTTGCGTTCTGCCGGGCCGTGCGCAAGCTTTGCGCCTCCACTCCCCGCGAAATGTCGCTCAGCCGGTTCGCCAATCAACTTCAGGCCAGTCGCGCCTTTTTTGGTCGCAATTTTTTGCGCCCCGCCTTCATCGACAACCACGACATGAATCGTTTCCTGTGGCTTGCTGGCGACGACAAACGGCGGCTGCGACTGGCGCTGGACCTGCTCTTCGGATTGGGAGACGCTCCCTGCCTCTATTACGGCACAGAGGTCGGATTGAGTCAACCGCGCCCCAAAGGCCCTTGGCGTGAGGAGGCAAGACATCCGATGATGTGGGGATCGTCTCAGGACGCTGCGCTGCTGGCTCACACGAAGCAACGGATCCACCAGCGCCGCGCACATCCGGCGCTGGTCGACGGCGACGTCATCACGCATGTATTGGATGATGAAAGCGGCGTCTGGCTGGTGGAGCGTCGCAGCGCAGACGATCGGGTGTTGTTGGCGTTCAACTTCAGCGAGCAGCAAAGGACGGTGGCGCCGCCGTCCGGATGGGTCGAGTCGATGCGCACGCCGACGCCGCGCACGATCCACTTGGAGCCGCTCAGTTCACGCTGGTTTATCCTCGAATAATGGAGACAAGAGGGCGCCATGGATTGGGATACATTTCGCGAAGAACGGCGCCGCGCAGGCCGGCCCTTCGTCGTCGCCCATCGCGGCGCGCGGCTGCTGGAGCCGGAAAATACGCTGCGCGCCTTTTTGCTGGCGCTGGCGCAGGGCGCCGACGCGCTGGAGACCGACCTGCGTTTCACCGCCGATGACGAGTTGATCCTCTTTCACGACCCTACGTTGGACCGAATGACGGAGGGCGTCGGGCCGGTGCGCGAGCATACGCTGGCGCAAATTCAGGCGCTGCGCACGCGTCGCCCAGATGGAGGGTTCTCCGATGCGTGTGTGCCGACGTTGAGCGAGTTGATCGAGGCCACCGGAGGACAGACGCCGCTGCTGCTCGAGTTGAAAGATCCTCTCTTTCGCCAGCGTAAATACGCCCAGATTTTGATCGATGTTTTGAAGCAAGGAGACGTTCTTCGCCGTTCGGCGCTGGTGTCGTTTCGCTTTGAGCATGTTCTGGCAGTGAGGGCGGTGCATCCCAACATCCCCATCGGCCACATTACGCTCAAAAATCCATGGCCGCGCCGCGACGCCCAACTGCTAGGGCCTTTCTGGCTGCTGATGTTCCTAAACCCGTTTTACACGGCCATCGCCCATCGCAGGGGCGCTATCGTGGCGCCCTTGGACCCGACGCCGGAACCGCGCCTGCGTTTCTATCTTGCCTGGGAAGTCGACGCTGTTCTGGCAGATGATCCGGGCGGCGTCCGCCAGCGCATCGACGCGTTGCTGACGAAGCAACAACTTTGAGCGCAGCGCCTGCGGTGAGCGAATCATTTTGCGTAGCCGTGCGGGTGGGTGCGGTGCCACTTCCACGCCGTCTCAATAATGGCGCGCAGGTCTGGATATTGAGGCGTCCATCCGAGCTCGCGACGAATCTTCTCGCTGCTTGCCACAAGCACAGCCGGATCGCCGGGGCGGCGTCCGACGACGCGCGTGGGAATGGGGTGGCCGGTGACGGCGCGCGCGGTCTCTACGACCTCCTTGACGCTGAAGCCGCGTCCGTTGCCGAGGTTGTAGGTGCGGCTGCCGCCGTCGAGGGCGCGCAGCGCCAGGATGTGCGCATTCGCCAAGTCGACGACGTGAATGTAGTCGCGAATGCAGGTACCGTCCGGCGTGGGATAGTCGTCGCCAAAGATGGAGAATTCCTCGCGCTGACCGAGCGCCACCTGCAAGACGAGGGGGATGATATGCGTCTCCGGCTCATGATGCTCGCCCCGCTCTTCGCTGGCGCCGCACGCATTGAAATAGCGGAGGCAAGCGTACCGCATCCCTTGCGTGCGATCCAACCAGTAGAGGATGCGTTCCAGAATGTTCTTTGACTCTCCGTAGGGGCTGCCGGGAATGATGCGTTCATCTTCGTCGATCGGGATGCGCTCCGGCTTGTCGAACAGGTTGGCGGTGGAGGAGAGGATAAATTTTTTGACGCCGTGGGTCAGTGCGCTTTGGAGTAAATTGATGCCGTTGATAACATTGTCGCCGAGATAGAGGAACGGGCGCTCCATGGATTCGCCGACAAGTGTGTAGGAGGCGAAGTGCATGATGGCGTCGGGGCGATGGGTGGCCAGCGCTGCATCGATCGCAGCGCGATCCTTGAGATCACCCTGGATAAAGATGGCTGCCGGATGGACGGCGTCGCGATGCCCCTGATAGAGGTTGTCAAAGACGATAACTTCATCGCCCGCCTTGATCAATTGTTCAACGGTGATGCTGCCGATGTAGCCGGCGCCGCCGGTGACAAAGACTTTCATAGCGTTTTCCTTTTCGTTTTGTTTCCCTCAGGCGCTTCGCATTGAGCCGATGGAGGGACCACTGTTTTGATCGTTTATACATTCTAGCAAATTGGAAGCGATTCGACATTGTGGATAGCTGACAATTTTTTGCAATTAGCGGTTTGGAAAGCGTTATGCTATAATGATGAAAGCCAAAGACAATCAAAATCCTCTGAATATGTTCTATAGGAGGCGCCGTTGACCATGGATATGACAGGCGCGCAGGAGCAACGGATGCTCGAAGGACCCGGCTTCCTCACTCGCATCGTTCAGATCCGCGAAGCGGGGATCGTGGTCGCCTTCGTGGCCCTATGTCTCTACTTCTGGTGGCAGCGTCCCGACATCTTTCTGAATCCGGCCAACCTCGCCGTAATCATGCGTTTTATCGCTACCTTCGGATTACTGGCGATCGGACAGGTGTTGGTGATTATTACCGGCGGCATTGACCTGTCTGTCGGCTCCATGACTGCGCTGACTGGTGTGCTCTTTGCCACGCTCATGATGAAAGGTGTATGGGGGCTCCCTCCCTTGGGGATTGCGCCTTCTGCCATCATCGTGTTGATCGTCGCCGGCCTTGTGGGTGCTTGGCATGGCTTCTGCGTCACCAAATTGCACATCCCGCCCTTTATCATCACCCTCGGCACCTGGCTGATGGCGCGTGGGCTGGCAGCCTTCATTACGCAGGGATACCCCATCGTCTTTCCCTCTAACCATCCATTTCTGTGGTTTGGTCAGGGAGAGATTGCCAGGATTCCGATTATGTTCATTGTGCTTGTCGTGGTGGCAACGGTGGTTTTCTTTTTGCTCAACAGCACAACCCTAGGACGCCATATCTATGCGGTCGGAGGCAACATTGAGGCGGCGCGTGTCTCCGGCATCAAGGTAAACCGCGTAAGGATTTTCTGTTTTGTTGTGAGCAGCCTGATGGCGGGGATAGTGGGGCTGTTGTTAGCCTCGCGGCTGGGACAAGGCACGCCTACGGTGGGAACCGCCTATGAGCTTTGGGCCATCGCTGCGACGGTGATCGGCGGCACCAGCCTCTTCGGCGGCGAAGGCACCGTGCAAGGCGCCATCTTAGGCGCCGCCATCATGGGCGTGATGGTCAACGGCATGGTTCTGATCAATCTATCCTCCTATTTGCAGGACGTCGTCCTGGGCGCCGTGTTGGTGATCGCAGTGACCTATGACACATGGCGGAGGCGACGACAATTGGGACAGGTGAGGCGAAAATGACGGCGACAACGGAAACGACGCCCATCGTGGAAATGCGCAACATCAAAAAGAGCTTTGGCGCGGTGCAGGCATTGCGCGGGGTCGATCTGACCCTGATGCATAACGAAGTGTTGGGGCTGGTGGGGGACAACGCCGCCGGCAAATCGACGCTGATGAAAGTGTTGAGCGGCGCTTATATCCCAGACGAAGGGGAGATCTACCTGGAAGGCAAGCGGGTGCACATCACCGGGCCAGACGACGCGCGGCGGCTGGGTATCGAGATGGTTTATCAGGATTTTATGCTGGCCAACAACCTTGATGTCGCTGCCAATATTTTCCTGGGCAGAGAAATGGTGCGCTGGGCGTTGGGGCCGATCCGCGTGATGGACAAACGAGCCATGGAGTTTCAATCTCAGCAACTGCTGAGACGGCTCAACATCAACGTGAGTTCAGTACGCCTGAAAGTAGAGCACCTCTCCGGCGGTCAGCGTCAAGCGGTTGCCATCGGCCGTGCGACAGCCTTCAACGCCAAGGTGATTATCATGGATGAACCGACCGCGGCGCTCAGTGTCTCGGCAATCAACCAGGTGCTTGACTTAATCCGTGAATTGAAAGCGCAAGGGGCGTCGATCATAATCATCAGCCATCGTCTGGAAGATATTCATGAAGTCGGCGATCGCGTTGTCGTGTTGCGTCATGGGCGTAAAGTGGCAGATTATCCCGTCACCGGTGACATGCAAACCTTTCGCGAACGCGTGGTTTCTTATATGGTGGGCGCTAGAGACGATTTTTCCAAAGTTGCGGTCGAGGAAGATTGAAGCGCTATTGCCAAACACCTAATCAATATCCTGCCATCTGAAAAGAGGTCTCCGAAAGGAAGTGCCCGAAAGGAGGTGATAGTATCTGTAAGAGATGGTCGTTCTGAAGCATTTTGATTTGGAGTCGGAGTCTGATGTGCAATTGTTACTCACGGGAATTCCAATTTAAACCAGTGGAGGAAAGCACTATGAAGCGGTTTCGACTTCTCTTTGTTTTTTCGTTGATCACTGCTCTGTTGATGGCCGCCTGTGCTCCTGCTGCACCCACAGAAGCGCCTGCCCCCGCAGCGCCGGCTGTCGATAAGGAAAGGTTCCAGGTAGTCGTAATCGGAAAATCCGTTCATCCCTATTGGAGCAATGTGGAAAAGGGTGTGCGGGCCGCAGCCGCAGACTTAGGTTTGCGCGACGACCAGGCAATCTTCTTCGTCCCGCCGCAGGAGGACGTGGCGCGCCAGATCGAGACGATGGAGACCTACATTGCCCAAGGTGTGACCGGGATCGCCATCGCACCCTCTGACCCCAATGCGCTGGAGCCGGTCATGAGGAAGGCAGCGGATGCTGGCATCATCGTCACTACTCTGGACACGCCGCCGGTTGAGGACTCTGTGTCGCTGGTCTATATCGGCACGGACAACTACACTGCAGGCAAGGTGGCGGGTCAAGCCATGCTGCAGCTACTGCCGGAAGGCGGCAAGGTCGGCATCGGCCGGGGTTCCGACACGGCGCTCAACGCGCTGCAGCGCACCGACGGCTTCCTCGACGCCATCGCCGGTTCAGCGATCGAGGCGCTAGAGCCGGTCAACGACAAGGAGGACGCAGCGCGGGCGCTTGAGTTGGCGAATTCGGTGATTGCAGCCAATCCTGACTTGGCGGGCGCTTTTGGCGTCTACGCCTACAATGGGCCAGCCTGGGCCACAGCGGTGAAGGAAGCTGGCAAGGTGGGCGACATCAAGATCGTCTGCTTTGACGCCACTACCGACATCATCAACGGCATCAAAGAGGGCGTCATCCAGGCGACGGTGGCCCAGCGTGAATTTGACATGGGGTATAAGTCTGTCCAGCTCATCTACAAGATCGCCACCGAGGGCAAGGACAAGGCCTTTGCCGACATGGGTGTGGTCAATGGTGTCATCGACACAGGTGTCGATGTTATCACCGCCGCTAATCTCAAGGAGTACGAGGCTCAGCTCGATGCCAAGGGTATCCCGCACGAGTGGACAACCGAAGGGTGGGAACCCCCGGCCGACGCCTTCCGCTTCACACCGCCGGCTCCCGCTGCGATGCACCCGGCGCTGGCCGACGGCAAAATTACGATTGCTTGGATTCCCAAGGCCCTCAACAACCCGGTCTTTGAATTGGGTCGCGATGGCGCTTTCGCCAAAGCCAGGGAGTTGACCGAACAGGGGCCCTATGAGGTTGAAGTCTTGTATGTAGGCTCCGTAGCCTCGGACATGGCCGAGCAGGCGCGCGTCATGGAAGACATGATTGCGCGCGGCGTCGATGCGATCGGCGTCTCCTGCAACGACCCGGATGGCTGCATCGACCCGATCAACAAGGCTGTCGAAGCAGGCATCGAGGTGATGACCTGGGACTCCGACTCGCCGAATAGCAAGCGCTTCACCTACCTGGGTGTGAGCAACTATGACGGTGGTCTCGCCGCCGCCGACCTGCTGGTGCGTGCCATGGGCGAGGAAGGCAAAGTGGCGCTGTTAACCGGCGTGCCCGGCGCCTTCAACCTGGAGGAGCGTATTCGCGGCTTTAAGGACGGCATCGCCAAGTACCCTGGCATTGAGATCGTGACCACCGTCGCCTGCTACGACGACATCAACCGCGGCGTCCAAGTGGTGGAGGAGACGATGCAGGCCTATCCGGACCTGGACGGCTGGTTCTTCGTCGGATTGTGGCCTCTCTTCGCCGAGCGCGGCTCTATGCCGCTGTGGGAGGAGGCGGCGCGCTCCGGCCGATTGAAAACCGTCGCCTTCGACACGCTGCCGGTCGAGCTCGAGTACCTGAAAGAAGGGCTGCTCCATGGCCTCGTTGGTCAGAAATACTGGGGTTGGGGGTACGACACCGTGCAGATGATCTACGATCGCATCGTGCACGGGAAGGAGTTCGATTCTTGGACCGACTCGGGCATGGACATCGTCACGGCCAAGAATGTGGACGCCATGATTGAGGCGTGGGAGACCAGCGACTTCACCAAGCCGCTGCCCGATCCTTTCTAATTGCGTCCACTCGGGCTGCAGGCTTCCTGTCAGAATGACGCCGTGGCCTGCACGACGTCTGCACGAATGGGTTATCGTTGACGTTGCGTTCTGGCGGCGCTGGACGCCCCAAGCCGCCAGAACGCTTGCACTTATCTTTGACCAATCACCAAACTCCAGGCCTTGTAGACGAGAATCT
>CALFWA010000142.1 GCA_937928035.1 uncultured Caldilinea sp.
CCGCCGACGGCGACTACGACGCCATGCGTCAGTACGCCGAAGCCCAGGGCATTCGCATCGGCGCCGTCAACCCCAACGTCTTCCAGGACGACGAATACAAGCTCGGCTCGCTGGGCAACCCGGACCCAGCCGTGCGTGAGCGCGCGCTCGACCACATCCTGGAGTGCTGCGAGATCATGCGCAAGCTCAACAGCGACATTCTCAGCCTGTGGTTCGCCGACGGCACCAACTACGCCGGACAGGATTCGCTGCGCGAACGCAAGCGCCGCTTTGAGCAGGGGCTGGAGGCGGTCAAACCGCATCTGCCCGCCGGCGCCCGCATGTTAATCGAATACAAATTTTTCGAGCCGGCCTTCTACAGCACCGACATCCCGGACTGGGGCACCGCCTACGCCTGGGCGCTCAAACTAGGCGACGCCGCCCAGGTGCTGGTCGACCTGGGCCATCACGCCCAAGGCGTCAACATCGAGCAGATCGTCGCCTTTTTGTTGGATGAAGGCAAACTGGGCGGCTTCCACTTCAACAACCGCAAATATGCGGACGACGACCTGATCGTGGGCAGCGTCAATCCGTATGAGCTGTTCCTGATTTACAACGAACTGGTCGCCGCCGAAATGAGCGACGACCCGGCCCTGAGCGCCTCGGCACGCAACGTCGCCTACATGATCGACCAGTGCCATAACATCGAGGGCAAGATGGCGCCGATGATCCAGTCGGTGCTTAACTGTCAAGAGGCGTATGCAAAGGCCCTGATCGTGCCGCGCAAACAGCTGGCCGAGCTTCAGGCTGCAGGCGAAGTGCTGCTGGCGCACAAGCTGCTCACCGACGCTTTCCGCACCGACGTGCGCCCGCTGTTGGCGGTCGTGCGCGAGGAGATGGGCGTCCCCGTGGACCCCATCGCCGCCTACAAAGCATCCGGCTACGAAGAAAAGATTCGCCGCGAGCGCGGCGTTGCAGCCACCAGCGGAGGATTCCAGTAGACGGGGGAGGCGGCGGACGTCGCCGCAACGCCCGCCGTATGCGCAATACGAGACAAACAACCATGTCTGAACCATCGCAAACGCCTCGTCCCATCCTCGAAATGCGTCACATCTCCAAGCGCTTCGACGCCACGCAGGCGCTGGACGACGTCTCGCTTGCGCTCTATCCGGGCGAGGTGCACGCGCTGATCGGCGAGAACGGCGCTGGCAAATCGACGCTGATCAAGATCATGACCGGCGTGCACCAGCCGGACAGCGGCGTCATCCTGCTCGACGGCGCGCCGGTGCGCATCCACAACTCGCAGGAGGCGCAGACGCTGGGCATCGCCGCCATCTACCAGGAGCCGATGGTCTTTCCTGACCTGAACGTCGCAGAAAACATCTTCATCAGCCATCACAATCGGGGGGCGTTCGTCCACTGGGGAAAGCTCTATCGCGACGCTGAAGCGATCCTGGCCCAGCTCGACGTGCGGCTGGACGTGCGCATGCCTGCGCGCGGGTTGACGTTGGCGGCGCAGCAGGCGGTCGAGATCGCCAGGGCTATCTCGCTCAACGTGCGCGTGCTCATCATGGATGAGCCGACCGCCTCGCTCTCGGCGCACGAGGTCAACCAACTGTTTCGCATCATCGAATCGTTGCGCAGCAAAGGGGTGGCGATTCTCTTCATCGGCCATCGTATGGAGGAGGTCTTCCGCGTTGCGGATCGCATCACTGTGTTGCGCGATGGACGGGTGATCTCCTCCAGGCTGCGCGCTGCGCCGGAGGAGCTCGACGCCCAGCGCGAGCTGATGATCCGCGAGATGGTCGGCCGCGAAGTGAGCGAGTTCTTCGCCAAGAGCGCCGTTCCTCGCGGCAAACTGCTGATGTCTGTGCACAATCTCGGCAAAGAAGGTGTCTTCAGCGGCGTCACGTTCGATATTTATGAAGGGGAAGTGCTGGGCTTCGCAGGATTGATCGGAGCCAGACGCACCGACGTCGGGCTGGCGCTCTTCGGCATCGAACCCGCCGACCAGGGAGAAATTCTCTTCGAGGGTCGACCGGTGCAGATCAAAAGCCCAGATCATGCCTTGAAGCTAGGCATCGCCTATGTCACCGAAGACCGGCGCGGCTTGGGGTTGACGTTGCCGATGTCGATCGCCAGCAACATCACGCTGCCCTCGCTGCGTCGCTATCTCAGCGCGCTGGGTCTGGTGCGTCGCAAGGAGGAACAGCGCACCGCCGAGAGCTATCGTGAGCGACTGATGATTCGCACACCTTCGGTGAACCTGGAGGTCGCCAAGCTTTCCGGCGGCAACCAACAGAAGGTGATGCTCAGCAAATGGCTCAACACACAGCCGCGCCTGCTGATTCTGGACGAGCCGACGCGCGGCATCGACGTGCGCGCCAAGGCTGAAGTGCACCACATCATCGGCGACCTGGCTGCACAAGGGTTGGGCATCATTTTGATCTCCTCCGACCTGCCGGAGGTGCTCGCCATGAGCGACCGAGTGCTGGTGATGCGCGAGGGGCGGCAAATGGGCGTCTTCTCGCGTGAGGAGGCGACGCAGGAGCGCATCATCATGGCGGCGATGGGGCAGGAGATCTCATCGAACGGCCAGGTGCAGTCGACCCTGACAACGCAGGTGGTGGAGCCATGAACGAGCTGCGTCGTCGCTTTCAGCCGGAGCAGATCCGCGAGTTGGTGTTGATCGGCCTGATCCTGGCGCTCGTGCTTTTCTTCAGCACCCAGATCGAGAATTATCTGCATCCGCGCACCTTCACGCGCATTTCGACGAGCGTGGCCGTGGTGGCGATCGTGGCGGTGGGACAGACGCTGGTCATTCTAACGCGCAACATCGACCTCTCCGTTGGCTCGATCGTGGGCTTCACAGCCTATGCGACCGGCACAATGCTGGCGGCCAACAACGATCTGCCGCCGCTGGCGGTGGTGTTGATGGCTATAGGCATGGGCGCGGCGATGGGAGCGCTCAACGGCGTGCTGGTGGCCTATGGCCGCGTGCCGGCGATCATCGTGACGCTGGGCACCCTGGCCATCTACCGAACGTTGCTGGTGGAGTTCTCCGGCGCCAAGAGCGTGCTGACGAGCGAGCTGCCGCGCTGGCTGGTCAATCTGCCGCCGCTCAACGCCTTCAGCATCGGCGCCGTCGAGATTCGTTTGCTTTTCTTGATTGCGCTGATTGTGGTGATCGCGTTTCAGATTCTCGTCACATATATGACGTGGGGGCGACGGCTCTACGCCATCGGCTCGAACCCCGAAGCGGCGCGCGTGGCAGGTTTTCCGGCGCAGCGCATGGTGTTCACAGCCTTTTTGCTGAGCGGCGCCCTGGCGGGGCTGGCCGGCTTCGTCTTCCTGGCGCGCTTCGGCAATATCACGGTTGTGGCCGGACAGGGGATCGAGCTCAAGTCGGTGGCGGCGGCGGTGGTCGGCGGCGTCAACATCAACGGCGGCATCGGGTCGCCCTTCGGCGCCTTTTTGGGTGCACTGCTCATCGACATCATCGACAACAGCCTGATCCGCTGGCTGGCCATCAGCGAATTCTGGCGCAACGCCCTGCTCGGTCTGATGATCTTGCTGGCGGTGGCGACCGACACCGTCGTCATGAATCGGCTGCGCAAGGCGTGGGTGCGCCATGAGCTGCAGACCTCCTCCGCCAGCCTCAGCGTAGAACAAGGAGGAGCGCAGCATGCGACATAGGGCTGCATTTTTGCAGCGGTGGGAAGGGCTGCTGCTGGTGCTGTTGGTCGTGACGGTGGTCTACAATGCCTTGAATGCGCCCGGCTACATGACGCTGGGCAACTGGATCAATCTCTTCCAGTTGTCGATCGAAAAGATCATTGTGGCGCTCATCATGACCTTTATCATCATCAATGCCGAGATCGATCTCTCGGTGGCCTCGGTAATGGGATTCAGCGCATGCACGGCCGGTTTTCTCTACGCTAACGGAACGCCGATGGAGTGGGCGGTGGCTGTGGCGCTGTTGACCGGCGTGGCGGCGGGCCTGTTTAACAGCTTCTGGATCGGCGTAGTCGGCTTGCCGTCGTTGGTGGTGACGCTTTCGGGGCTGATCGGCTATCGCGGCCTGGCCTATGTCCTAGTTGAGGACCGCTCGATCGGCGGCTTCCCCCAGTGGTTCAACCGGCTGGGGCAACAACCGCTGATCGGCCCCTTCCCGCTGGCGCTGGTCATCTTCTTTGTGCTTTTGGTCTTTGCGATTATCATTCTTCAATACTCCGGATTTGGTCGCTATGTCTATGTGATCGGCAACAACAAAGAGGTGGCGCGCTATTCGGGCGTGCACGTGCGGCGCACCAAGATGATCCTGTTTGTGACGTCGTCGACGATCGCTGCGCTGGCCGGCATCCTGTACGCCGCGCGCCTCGGCGCAGTGCGCGGAGACATAGCGACGGGGTTCGAGCTCGACATCATCACCATGGTGTTGCTGGGCGGGGTCAGCATCTACGGCGGCTCCGGCACCATGTGGGGCGTTCTGCTTTCGGTGCTGATCATCCTGAATCTGCGCAACGGCATGGGGTTGGCGAATCTGTCCGGCCACGTGCAGACCGGCGTGATCGGCGCCTTGTTGATTTTGTCGGTGCTGGCGCCCAATGTGGCTGGTCAAGTCCAGAGCTTCTGGAATCGGCGTCGTGCGCAACGCATGGAAACAGGCAACGCCTGAGCCTCGTCGGCGCTGCTCCGCCCTTCATGCGTTTTCGTTGATCGAGTCATTCAACAACCCTAAGGAGAAAAGAGCTATGCGAAAAACGACAACTTTGCTCATGAGTCTGCTGATTATCCTCAGCATGCTGGTCGCCGCCTGCGGGCCGGCGGCGACGCCTACGCCCACCCCTGTGCCGCCGACGCCCACGCCTGCGCCGCAGCCCACGGAGGCGCCGACGGAAGCCGCTCCCGCCGAAGCGCCTGCTGAAGAGCCTGCGCCTACGGAAGCGCCTGCCGAAGAAGCGGCGCCCGCCGCAGAGGTGGTCAAGGCGACGCCCGGCCAGGCGGTCAAAATGATCCTGATGCCGAAATTCCTAGGCATCCTCGTCTTCGACCAGGCCAACCAGGGCGCGCAAGAAGCGCACGCCGAGCTAGGCAACCCAGAGCCGCTACAATTCCTCGGCCCGACCCCGGAGAACAGCGTCGCCGGTCAGATCGAGATTCTGACCAACGCCGTCACTCAGGGCATCCAGGCCATCATGATCTCCAACAACGCAGGCGATCAGATTGCGCCGGCCGCCAAAGCAGCTCGCGAAGCGGGCATGACCGTAGTCACCTGGGACTCGCCGATCCCCTCGGCGGAAGGTGAGCAGGTCTTCGTGGCGCAGGTCGACTTCGACGAGACGGGCAAGGTGATGGCCGACATGGCGCGCAACATCCTGGGCGAGGACGGCGGCAAGTTCGCCGTGCTTTCCGCTTCGCCAGACGCCGCCAACCAGAACGCCTGGATCGCCGCGCTGCAGCGCGTGTTGGAGCAGCCGGAATACGCCAACCTGGAGTTGGTCGACATCGTCTACGGCAACGACCAGTCCGAGGACTCCTACAACCAGGCGCTGGCGTTGGTCGATAAGTATCCCGACCTGGAGCTGATCATGGCGCCCACCACCGTGGGCATCGCCGCCGCCGCCAAAGCCATGCAGGATGAGGGCCTGTGCGACACGGTCAAGGTCTCCGGTCTGGGCTTGCCGGCGGAAATGCTGGAGTTCACGCTTAACGGCTGCGCGCCGCAGTTTGCGCTGTGGAGCTTCAAAGACCTTGGCTATCTCACCTATTACGTGACGTACTTGCTGGCGACCGGCGCGTTGCAGGGCGTCGAGGGCGAAACCTTCGAGGCGGGGCGCATGGGCGTCTATACGATCGAGAAAGATCCCACTCGCGCAGCAGGCCTACGCGTGCTCATGGGGCCGTTCACCATCTACGACGCCAGCAACGTCGAAGAAGCGGCGAAGTAGTTTTTTCGTTTCATACCTAGAGAATGTAAGTGCAGGGCGGGATACACGCCCGCCCTGCACTTATTTGCCAACTTTGTCCCTCCGTTTCACGCTGTTCGCCCGTCTACACCGCCCTGCCGGCGAGGCGACGGGCGACAACGAGGAGCGTCACCGTGAGCACGGTGATGACCAGCACCATGCGGTTGGCCTCATCCTGACGGTTGGCCTGCACCAGATCGTAGATATACAATGACATCGTCTGCGTGCGGCCAGGAATATTGCCCGCTACCATGAGGGTGACGCCGAAATCTCCCAACGCTCGGGCAAAGGTCAGCGCCGTTCCGGCGGCGATGTTACGCCAGGCTAAAGGCAGTGTCACAAGCCAGAAGATGGCGAATTCCGAGCGTCCCAGCGTGCGCGCCACGCCTTCCAGGCGAGGATCGACGCCCTCGAAGCCGGCGCAGGCGCTTTCCACCATCAAAGGAAAGGCGGCGACCGCAGCGGCGATCACCGCCCCGCGCCAGGTGAAGACCAACGGAAAACCGATCGAGGCCAGCCATTGCCCCAATGGACTTTGCGCACCGAGCAACACCAACAGATAATAGCCCAGCACGGTCGGCGGCAACACCAGCGGCAACACGGCGATGGCGCTTACGGCCTCGCGGCCTGGGAAACGCTTGCGCGCCAGCAGCCAGCCCAACGGCACGCCGGTGACCAACACCAGCAGCGTGGCGGTCACCGTCACTTGCAGTGAAAGGCGCAACGGCGCCCAATTGGCTTCCACAGTTCTCGCTTCCCTAATTATGGTCAATCGAGCGTTTCGCCCGGCATGACAAATCCATACCTTCTCATGATGATGCGGCCTTCCTCGCTGTTGACAAATGCGGCAAACGCGCGTGCGACCTCCGGTTGGGAGGAGGATTTCACGACCGCCAGCGCTTGAAGCAGCGGGGCGTGCAGGTCAGCGTTGATCAACGTCCATCGGATCTCCGGAACGTTTGCAATCGAGAGCGCAACGATGCCCGCTTGCGCATCGCCGGTCTGAACAAATTGGAGCGTCTGGCGGATGTTTTCACCGTAGACTAGTTTCGGCTCCACGCTTTCCCAGAGACCGGTCGCAAGCAGTGCTTCTTTCGCCGCCAACCCATAGGGGGCGTGCTCTGGGTTGGCGATGGCGATGCGTTGAATCAGAGGGTTCTCCAAGTCTTGCAACTGGGTGATCTCGATCTCAACGTTGCGGTTCACAGCCAACACAATGCGGCCTTCGGCATACAGGGCGACGGTCTCAGGCAGAACCAGCCCTTTGTCGCGCAACCGTTCGACGAAGGCGATATTAGCTGAGGCAAAAAGATCGAAGGGCGCGCCGTTTTCGATCTGCTGCGCAAGGTGACCGGACGAGCCAAAGACGAGCGTCACAGGCTGGCCGGTGCGCTGCTCGAAAAGCTCGGCGATTTCGGTGAAGGCGAATTGAAGGTCGGCAGCCGCGGCCACAATGATAGGCGGCTGCGATTCAATGTTTGATACACTGCTGCGCTCCGTACATGCAGTCGTCCACAGCATTGTAATGATCCCAAGAAGGCTAGAGATTAGGTGAATGCCCTTCAGTTTTCTTCGGTGAATCATCATTTTATCCCGGAGTTCTTATTGAGCGATCAACGAAGAGCCAGGGCATGAAGCGAACCATCCTTTGCGTTCGATCCATAGCAAGATCTGCGCAATGAGGGTGAGCGCCGGCAGCTCGATCAACGGACCGATCACTAACGCCAGCGCCACCAGCGGCTCTTCAGGAAAGGCCACCAGAGCGATCGCCAGGGCGATGGGCGAATTCCTGGCGAGCGTCGTGAAGCTGAGCGAGGCGAAGTCCGCATACCTGCTGTTCAGCAATTTGCCCACTGCGATGGCCAGGGCCAGATTGCCGCCCCAAAACAGCGCCAGGGGCGGGAGGAGATAGAACAACGTGTGCGGATTTTGCAGGATCGCATTCCCTTCGGAGGCGAACATGGCGGCGATCGCCAGCGAAAGCAGCAAGAACTGCACAGGCTGCAGACGAGACAACAATTTCTGCGAAAACCATGATTCACCGCGCCGACGCACGAGAATTTCTCTCAGTGCAATGGCGGTCGCAAAAGGCGTCAATAAGACGACGATGACGCTTTCGAGCAAAGCGCTCCACTGCACCGGTATGACGGCGCCGGCCAGCAGCAAAATGTACACGGGCAGCAGGATCAACTGCAGAATCAAGTTGATCGGCAACAGCGCCGTGCTCAAAGGCAGATTGCCTCTCGCGATCCCTGTAAACACGAGGTACCAATCCGTGCAGGGCGTCACCATCAACATCAGAAAACCTATCCAGAGTGCGGGCTGCTCGCCGAGGAAAAGCCAGCCCAGCGTCCAGGCGAAGAGCGGCGTCCACAAAAAATTGATGAGCAGGCTGGCGATAGCGATCTCTCGATGTCGAAAGATGTCTTTGAATCCTCGGAGCGGGATCTGCAAAAAGACGAGCGTCAACATCAAGATCAGCGCCGGTAGAATGATGTGACCAGCTCGCTGGGCCACGTTGGATGCATTGCTCAGCATCAGACCGGCCAGGACGGCGGCGAGGATGAGAGGAGATTGTGCTTTTTCCAGATGAGTCATCCGATGGCTCGATTCCCTTTGCTTTAAACACCGACCGAAAAGCTTAAAGGATGGTGAAATTGTCATCCAAATCCCATCCACATCCAACAATTATGTTATAATTTTATAGCGTTTGAAAGTCTTCTCCTCGGGCGAGAGAGGATAGGCCGTTCCGAAAGAGATGAAAACGATGCATCGAATCAAATATGCTCTGCCCTTTCTCCTCGTTGGGGCGCTGGCGTTTCTAGCCGTGTTGTCGCCCGGAAACGCAGAGCCGGCGATGGCGCAGGCGGGCGCCGCATCCTCCTCAACGGACACTCGCGTGACGCAGAACAGCGCAACGGCGAACAGCGTGACGCCGAACGAAGTCAACGAGGTCGCCAAAGAGCTTTGGTGCCCCCTCTGCAACGGCGTACGCCTGGACGCCTGTGAGCTCAAAGCCTGCGAGCAAATGCGCGACATGATCGCCGAACAACTGGCCGAAGGGTGGAATAAAGAGCAGATCAAGAATTATTTCATCGAACAATATGGCCCGCAGGTGTTGGGTGCGCCGCCGTTGGAGGGTTTCAACTGGCTGGCCTGGATTTTGCCCTTCGTCGCCCTAGCCGCCGGCGGCGTTTTCCTGTGGCGCACCATGCAGCGCATGGTGGCGTCCCCGCCACAAGAGGCGACCATACCAAAGGAAGAGACGTTGCCCTCGGTGACCGATGCGTACAGTCGTCGGCTGGAGGAGGAGCTGAAGCGCTATGGCTGAAGGAGTGACAGAGCGCACGGTCAGCGCCGAGGCGCAACAGATGCATCGCCGCTCGGTGCGCATCTGGCAGGCGGTGTTTACGCTTGTGCTGGTGGGCTTCATCGCATTGCTCGCCGCCCGTTTAATTCAGACCAACCAATCGGAGCATCGCGCCAGCGGCCAAGCGCCTCCCTTTACCTTCACCACCTTTGATGGCGAGACCATTTCGCTCGAAGATTTGCGCGGCAAGGGCGTTGTGCTCAATTTTTGGGCGAGCTGGTGCGCGCCGTGTCGAGACGAAGCACCGCTGCTGGAGGCAATGTGGCGCCGTGAGAAGGACAACGGCATCGTCTTCATCGGGTTAGATTATCTCGACCAGGAGCCGGCGGCGAGGGCGTATCTGGCCGAGTTCAACATCACCTATCCGAATGGGCCCGATCTCCAGAGTGCAGCCGCGCGACGCTACGGCATCAAGGGCGTGCCTGAGACATTTTTTATCGACCCAGACGGCGTGATCCAGGAGCTGGTGGTAGGCCCGATCGTAAACCAGGCGCAGATGGAGGCGCTGCTGGACAAGATTCGTCCCCATAGTCTTTCACAGGAGTCCGGCGGCTAATGATCTAAGAGCGAGATCGAGGAAAAGTTGCAATGATTTTCGACATCGGCCATCTCATTTTGCTGACGGCGATGGCGCTCACCGCCTTCGGCATTGTCACCGGCTATTTGGGCGGCCGGTGGCGTAACACGCGTCTCATTCAAAGCAGTTTCAACGTCGTGTACGTCGTGGCTGCGCTGGTCTTTACAGCCACCGTGATTCTCTGGTACGGTCTGCTCACTGACGCCTTTCAGCTCAGTTACGTCTGGAATCACTCGGAGCGCGCCCTGTCCCCCTTCTATAAATTTTCGGCGCTGTGGGGCGGTCAGGCGGGCAGCCTGCTTTTCTGGTGCATGATTCTCTCCGCCTACAGCGCCGTCGTCGCCTATGTGAATCGGGATCGCCACCGAGCGCTGATGCCTTATGTCAATGCCGCGTTATTGACCACGTCGCTGTTCTTTTTGGTGTTGTTGGTCTTTGCGGCAGACCCCTTCAAACGCGTCGGCTTTGTCCCTCCCGATGGGCAAGGCTTGAATCCGCTTTTGCAGAACTTCTGGATGATTCTGCATCCGGTCATGCTTTATCTGGGCTACGTCGGCATGGCCGTGCCCTTTGCTTTCGCCGTCGCTGCGCTGCTTAGCAAGCGTCTCGATAACGAATGGGTGCGCACCGTGCGCCGCTGGACGTTGATCCCGTGGATGTTTCTTTCCGCCGGCATCCTCATGGGCAGCCAATGGGCGTATATGGAGCTAGGTTGGGGAGGCTATTGGGCGTGGGACCCGGTGGAAAACGCCAGCTTTCTGCCCTGGTTGACGGGTACCGCCTTCCTGCACAGCATTATCATCCAGGAGCAGCGCGGCATCCTGAAAACCTGGAACATCGTGCTGATCTGGTTGACCTATTTCCTGGTCATCCTCGGCACCTTCACCACGCGCAGCGGCATCATCGAAAGCGTGCACAGTTTTGCGCGCAGCGACGTAGGCCCCTATTTTCTGGTCTATCTGGTGCTGATCCTGCTTGGTTTCCTCTGGCTGCTCTTCGACCGCCTGCCCTTGCTGCGAGGCGAGCATTCGATCGACTCCTTCACCAGCCGCGAGGCGGCGTTTCTCGCCAACAACTGGCTCTTCGCCGGCATCGCTTTCGCCACGCTGTGGGGCACCTTTTTCCCGATGTTCAGCGAGCTGCTGACCGGACAACGCATCAGCGTGGCGGCGCCGTTCTTCAATCAGGTCAACGGGCCGCTCTTCCTTCTGCTGTTGTTGTTGATGGGCGTAGCCCCACTGTTGGGCTGGCGACACACCAGCTTGAGCGCCTTTCGCAAACAGTTCACCTTTCCCATTCTGGCCGGCGTCGCCGTTGGATTGTTGGTTTTCCTCTTTGCGCGCAGCTTCTACCCAATCATTGGACTGGCGATCTGCGCTTTTGTGGTGGCGACCATCGTACAGGAGTATGTGCGCGGGGTGATCGCACGTCGCACCACAACGGGTGAAAATGCGCTGGCCGCCGTCGCGGGGCTGTGGCGCCGCAACGGTCGCCGCTATGGCGGCTACATCGTCCATCTCGGCATCGTGATGATCGGCGTCGCCGTGATCGGCAACGAGTTTTATCAGCAATCGCTGAGCGTTACGCTGGCGCGGGGCGAGAGCGCCCAGATCGGGCGTTATGAGCTGGTCTATGACGGCATGATCAGCGAGCGCAAATCGAACCGCATCGAGTATCACGCCCTGTTGAACGCCTACAACCTGGACAGCGGGCGCCGCGTCGGCGTGATCACGCCACAGCGCAACATCTACGACAAGACGCCCGACATGCCGACGAGTGAAGTGGGCCTCCATGTGACACCCTTTGAAGACGTCTATGTGGTCCTGAACGGCTGGGAAAGCGGCGGCGCCTCCGCCACTTTCACCATTTATATTAACCCGCTGACGCTGTGGATGTGGATCGGCGGCGTCGTCCTGGTGCTGGGCACGTTGATCGCAGCCTGGCCTCACCCGACGCAGCGGCGCAGCGAAGTCGTCCGTTCGCTCGCCTATGCGACCGGCGACGATTGAGTCAAGGGACGTCAACCATGGTGTGGACGATTGAACTGTTGGTCGCCCTCTTAATTTCCGGCCTTGCGATTTTGGCTGTAGCCTGGCCGCTGCTGAGGAAAGGGCCAACGCCGGTGTGGGTCGAGGATGACGAATTGCTGGATCTGCTGCATCGCAAAGAGCAGGTGTTGCTCGCCATTAAGGACCTGGAATTCGATTATCGCGTCGGCAAGTTGAGCGAGGAGGATTATCGCATCTACGATCAGCAGCTCCGTCGTCAGGCGATTGCGCTCCTCGCGCAGATCGAAAAGGTCGCCCCTGAAAGCGCACAACTGGACGCGTCCCTAGAGCGCGAGATTTTGCGGCGCCGTAAAGTGAGGGACGGCGTAGGAGCTGCAGTGGACGGAAGCGAAGGAGAAATCGCACACTCTTCCAGAACATCGACCTCTGCCGAGAGTGAGCAGGAACGTCCACGTCTTTACTGCACCCAGTGCGGCCATCCGCTGGACCCACACCACCGGTTCTGCGCCATGTGTGGGGCGCCCGTGGAAAGCACCCCTGCTATGAAGAGCGCATAGTCGATGTCCCTTGATTGCTTCGAGCGAGTGATCATTGTTTTGCATCGCGCCGAAAATCCCGTCAACATCGGAGCGGTGGTGCGCGCCATGAAAAACATGGGCTTCACCCGCTTGCGACTCGTGCGACCTACGACATACACCGCAGCCGATCTGTTGCGCATTGCCCACCATGCGGAAGACGTGATCGAACGCATCGAGCATTTCGACGCGCTTGACGCCGCCCTGGCGGACGTGCATTTCGTCGTGGGCACGGCGGCGACGCGCCATCCCGAGCATCGCACGACCGACGACGTGCGCGCACTGGCGCCGGAACTGCTCCGACAAGCGACGGCGGGCAATGTGGCGCTGCTCTTCGGCCCGGAGGCCGACGGGCTGGATCGCGCTGCACTGGATCGTTGTCACATCATCGCCAGCCTCCCGACGAACCCGGCGTATCCGGCGCTGAATCTGGCGCAGTCAGCGCTGCTGCTTCTGTATGAGCTGCGCATGGCGGCCGACTGCGGCGCAGAGGCCTCCCCCTCCGGACCGCCTGCGTCGCAGGCGGAGTTAGAGCGTCTCTTTCGGTTGAGCGAAGAGGCGCTGCGCGCCATCGATTTCTTTAAGTACAACCCCGCCGCCGTGATGCGCACGTTGCGACAGATCGCCTATCGCGCAGCGCTGCGCCCTGACGAGGTTGCGCTCTTGCTGGCGATTGCCCGCCAGATTCTACGCACAGCGTCTCGTTGAGGCGCAGGCTTCTCCCTCACAAGGTGGACGGCCCAAACTGAGTCTCTCGATTGCCCAGATGGAATCAAAAAAGAGGCATCATGCGGTACCGAACTGCCGGTCGCCGGCGTCGCCCAGCCCTGGCCAGATGTAGCCCGGCGGGAAGCTGTCGCCGGCGCCGGTCAGGCGCTCATCGACGGCGGCCACGTGGACGGCCACATCCGGATGCACGGCGTGCAGCGCTTGAATGCCTTCAGGGGCCGCCAGCAGCCCGATAAATTTGATGCGCGAGACGCCCCACTGTTTGAGCACGTCTACGGCGGCGATCGCCGAGCCGCCTGTAGCGAGCATCGGATCGAGGATCATGCAAAGGTCGACGGTCGGCGAAATCGGGAGCTTGTTATAGTAGGCGACGGGGCGAAGCGTGCGCTCGTCCCGATAGAAGCCCAAATGCCACACCTCCGCCTGCGGCAGAAGTTTCCAGGCGCCCTCTACCATGCCCAAGCCGGCGCGTAAAATCGGCACAAAGCCGATTTTTTCCGCCATGACGCTGCCGCGAGTGGAGGTCACCGGCGTTTCAATCGGCTCGACGCGCACCGCACGGTCCTGAGAGGCTTCGTAGACGAGCATCATCGCCAACTCACCGATCACCTCGCGGAACTTTTTAGGTTCAGTCTCCCTGCGACGCAGCAGGGTGAGCTTGTGTTGAGCGAGCGGATGCGACGAGACGAAAACGTTCCCCCACACAAGCGACCTCTCACCATTCGATCTGGCGCTGCATGCGATTGCGCCGGTTGAGACGCTCGACCTCGCGCTGGCATTCGACGCAGAGGGTGGCGTCCGGCTTGATCTCCAGGCGCTCCGGCTCAATCGGTTTTCCGCAGCGTGTGCAGATACCGTACTCGCCTTTTTCGATCAATTTGAGCGCCGTCTCGATGTCCTTCAAGCGGCGTTCAAGCACGGCGATGAGCGCAGCGTTTTTCTCTCGCTCGAACACCTCTGCGTCTCCCTCATCCGGCTCGATGTCCACCTCAGACTGCATCAGATCGCGCAGGTTCTTGAGTTCCGCATTCACCTGCTCCATATCGTTGAGCAGTCTTGCGCGTTCTTTCTCGATAAACTCCGCATTGGTCATCTTCATGTTTTATCGAACTCCGTCTGAATTGACACGATCATCCCTTCAATCTTCGACTGCAGCCTCTCGTTAGGCCGGTCGACGTCACGGAGGCTGCACCTTGACGATAGAAGGTTAATCACCGGGCAGCAAAACGGTTAAATGGTTATATCAGGTTCCCTGCGAAAGGTCAAGGTGCAGGTGTCCTGTGTGAATGAGGTAGTTTATCCTACGAGACGGAGTTTATGAGGATTTGTTTAATTTTGAAAGTAAATCCTTCATGAGGCCGGCCTCATCCAGTTGTGCGCTGACGCGGCCTGCGCCTTGACAGCAGGCATAACAGCGAGGGGTCAATTCATTGTCTCGTCGAGCTGTAGGAACTCCGCAATCGCTACAGGGAGCAAGCTCTCCGACAGTCAACGGTTGCGCTTCGTCAGACAACAGCGAAGCAAGCGTTGCTGCATGCTTCAGACTCACTGCATCTTCCGGACAGGCGACCACACAAATATTGCAGGCGATGCAGTCCGTCGTTTGGAAAGCCAATTCAAAACATGAATCATACGTGGAAAATCGGAGGGCCCCGGTTGGGCAGAAGCGTGCACAGAGGCCACAGGCCGAGCATCGACTCGAATCCACTTCCACTGCACCGAAAGGCTCGCATGCGGTAGAGAGATCAGCTTTCGTCGTCGGCGTTAAGCTACGCGTCATCGCTAACAGCCGCATGTGACTGAGGGGCACCTGTTGAGGTAACCGCATGGAGAGCGGCGCACCGCGTCGGACCAACGTATCCACCCGCTGCGGTGCAGAATCTTCTTTCTTCGGCAATAGGCGGCGAAAAAATGCGCGGCGGCTGATCGAAGGTTGAGCGCTATCGAACTGCGGTGGATGGTACAGCGTCGAATCGGCGCCGGGCGGCTGCTCGCTCAACAGGTGGATCTCCGGTGAACGTCCACTTGCATGCAGAAGCGTACGCGCCGCATCTACGGTGCGCACCAAGACATTATACGCCACACCGATCGGACAATCCGTACAAAAGCTGTCATCTAGCCAGAGGGGGCGATCGCCGCCGGCGTTCAACTCGAGCAGATCGGCGATCGAAAGTGACGCTAGACAGCGGTGGTGTTGGACAATGGCGCTGACTGCAGCGAAGGCAACATCAGGCGTCGGATGAGCAGGACAGACGAGCGCAATGGGAGTTGGCGGAAGCTCGGCGACGACAGCACGCAGTCTTTTTTCATAATCGACTGTCGGCACAAAGCTGTCTGTAGGGCAGACCTGGGTACAGATTCCACAGCGAGCACAGCGGGTGGCGTCGAGTTGGGGATCCGTGCCCTCCAGTGCAATTGCCTGCGTCGGGCAGGTATCTATACAACGTCGGCAACCTGCGTGTGCATGACGGTGATTCAGGCAACGGCCGCCGTAGAGGATAGGCGGTTCGCCATGAAAAAACAGCGCCATAGAAAGTGAGCGTTATCCTGTCGTCTGTAAGATCCACCGTTCATGCAGCGAGGCATCGCTCCCCTTCTCTTCACAGAGTCGGTAATAGCCGCCATAGGCACAATGGCGACAGAGAGTCAGGTCACCGATCATCACTTCTCTTTCATTGATGATCTCCTCGCCACAGAGATCACACTCGGTGCGGTAGCCGGCGCGACTGATGAGAGCTGCTATCGGCGTAGTTAGCGCCACGGTGCGCCAAGTGAATAAATCGGTAAGCGCCATACGCTGATAGCCGAGCAGCATTGCCTCCCAGCGGTTGCGCGCTTCAGGCGCAAAAGCTTCAGCCTGCCTGCGTGCAGAAGGGCTTGGCGCAATGCGAATCGCCTGACCCGTCTTCGTGTCCACAAATGTTGCTGCAATTTTCCCGTAATCTTCCACGCGCAGCGTGCGACGCCCCACCCAACAGTTGGTGGCCACGGAAAGTCCGCTGGTAAAGCAGCCATCGGTTTCGACAATGGTGAGCAACCGCTTGTCTGTCTGTGGCAGGTCAAGGCTGAGCAGCTCGGCAGCGAGCCGTCCCATCTGCACTCCCAACACCTGACGTGGGCAAAGATGGCGATGCAAGGCAGCAGATTCGGCGAGAAGTTCGTTAAGCGTTTTCATTGGCGTCATCCACAGCAAAGTGTCGTTGCGAACCTAGAAACTATTTTATCGGCTTCGATCGTTTTCAATCAAATAGGCTAAAATCGCCTCGATCTCACTGTCCGAGAGATGGAAGTTGGGCATGGCAGTGTCTCCTTTGATAGCACGCGGATTGCGCAGCCACAGGCGCAATGTCACATGGAGCGGATCATCGCTGCGCAGCGTAATGCCGTCCAAGGTCGGCGCCTTGAGCGCGCCGTTGCCGGCAATGCGATGACAGTTGCGACATTGGTACTTTTCCACCAGCTGCGCGCCTGTTTCTGCCGTTGGCTCCACTACTTTGGTTGTGTTCAGCCAGATGCGGGGCGGAGAAATCAACAACCAAAGAATAAAGAGCAGGATTACAATGCCGGTGAGAAACAAGCTCAGTTTCATAAGTTGAATGAATTTAACGTTTGTGAAGGGGGAATTGGGAACCCGATTCCCCCTTTGCCTGCCCCTGCGCTATGCGACCTTCTCCAACTTCACCATCGTATCATAGAAAGCCACCGAGCCGCCGACCAGATCGCGCAGCGAAGTGTTGGGGTTGTGTGTGTCGGTGCGCATGGCTGCATTGGCGTGAATGCCGGTAGCGCGACGCGGATCACCCTGAATCACCTGGCCGTCGATCATCACGTCACTGGCGCCGTAGGCCCAGTGGCCATAACCTAAACTGAACCCAACCACACCTGGCCGCAGCCCTTCGATCACCTGGATTTGGCCCTCCATCGGCACTTTGCTGCCGTTGCCTAGATTCCAGACGCCTTCTGGGTTGGTCTTGGACACGACGCGCACTCTATCCCCTGTCTTTAAGCCCAGGCGCGCTGCGTCCTGGCTGTTGACGAGGATGTGGTTGGTCGGCTCCACAGCACGCAGCCAGTAGTTACCTGACGTGCGACTCTTGGTTTGGATAATCGTGCGGAAGGTGATCAGATGCAGGTCATAGCCTTCTGCGCGATCCTGCTCCGAAACGAGATTGCCGAGCGAATCCTGACCTGGCGCTACGTAGCGTGCTACGCCGGAAAAGTGTTCGCCGGTCATGCTGTCTTTTGTATCATACGTCTTCTCGCAGTAGAGGTTAAGATATTTGCCGTACTTGTTCGCCAACTTGTCCCCGTTCAAAATTTTGTTGTAGGGCTGGAAGCGACCGCCGCGGTTAAGCACGGTGATGACGCGACGCCACAGGCTCTCGTTATTGTCGATGGCCGCTTTCCACGCGTCGACGTCAAACACGGTTTTGGGCAGATGACGGCGTGCTTTCAGAAAGAGCTCGATCTCCTCGTCACTTGCCTCCTCCACTGCGTCGGCGAAGTCGGGCTTTTCGCCGAAAGCGATATTGGCGACCTGTTTGATGTAGAGGTCCTCCATCCGTAGATACGGCTTGCCTTTCCCGAAGCCATCGGGGCCAAAGCCGGGCAGGTTCATCTTTTCGGCAATGGCGAGCAAGAAGCTTTCTAGACAGAGGGGCTGCTCGATGCCGAAGACTTTGACCGTCTCCGTCAACGGAGCGATCACCGGCTGCCGCACCGGTGCATTTTTGACAATGACATTTGGATGCGACTTGTGGAACTCCCAGCGCTCTAGATAGCTGAGGTCTGGAATGATGTAGTCGGCATACATCGATGTCTCGCCGATCACGATGTCGAAGCACACAAAGAGTGGCAATTGGGCCGGGTCTTTCAGCACCTCGATGTTCGTGTGACCTGCTGGCAGCGCATAGACAGGCGACCCCATATACAGGAAGAGCGCCTTAACCGGATACGGGTAGGCATCGCCGATCGAGGGGATAATCTCCTGGTAGACGTCGGACGCCAGCGGATACCAGGGACGCTTGGCTGGATACCCTTTGAAGATCGTACTCGTCTCATATTTGCTTGAACGAATAATGGTATGACCAAATGTGCCCATGGCGCCGCTGATCATCTCGGCGATGGGATACGGCTGCCCTTCTTTGGCGCCGTTTTGGTCATAGGCTGAGCCCACAGACATGCCGCCGGCGTAGTCGTAGTTCCCAATGAGCAGATTGAGGTCGTTCCACGCCTGCACGTTATAATAGCCGTTCGTATGTTGGCTGACCCCGCGATGGATGTCGGCGCAGGCCTTGCGGCCGTGGCTGGTGAACTCCTGAGCAATCTCGTACAGGTCGCGTGCACGCACGCCGGCGATCTCGGCCCATTCTTCGACAGTGTGTTCGTTGGCGCTGTCGAAGAGCACCATGAGCGCCGACTTGACCCGGACCTTCTTCATCGTGCCGTCCTTCCCGGTCATCGTGAATTCGGTATCTGCAGTCAGGTCACCCTCAACCACCTTCTCTTTGTCGTTGGGGTCGAAAGTGACAAACTTGCCGTCTTTCCAAACCACGAATGGATCGAATTTCCAGGTTCCAGAGCCATCTGCCTTCGGACGTTCCTCCGGCTCGAGACCGAGGTCGGAGCCGCGCATCAGCTTGCCGGGTTTGCCTTCGTCATCAAGTTTGACCAGCCAGCTGGCGTTGCAGAAGTTTGGCTCATCGTCGGCGAGCGCCGCTGCCCAGTTGGCGTTCTCCAGATATTGCTTGTTGTAGCGTTGGTTGGCGATGATGATCTGGATCAGCGCTAGCGCAATGGCGCTTTCAGTGCCGGGCTTGTTCGGCAGCCATTTCCATGCCTTGCTGCCGGTCTTCCCCAGACGCGGATCGATGACCACGTAGCGTAGCCGACTGTTCGCCAAACCATCTGTAATTTTAGAGACGCGATAGGGTGGGCCGTCGCCTCCTTCAAAGACTTTGTTGCCAACCAAAATGGCAAACTCTGTGTTTGCCAGATCGCCCTGCCAGTAAAACTTCTGTCCGCCTGTCCATTTCCCTTCGACGAATTGCTCACTCATCGCTTTGCCGGTGAAGTAGAGTGACCCTTGGCAGACGGTTGTATGACCATGGGCGTTGACAGAGCCGAAGGCATTACCGGTGAAGCGTTTAATGACCTCGCCCCGTCCGTCTTTTAGGCGTCCCCACATGAAGACAAACTGATTGTTTTTCGGTCCCAGGTCTGGATGGTCAGGATCAATCAACGCATCGAGATGGGCCGCAAAGGTGCGTTTGAATTCTTCGACCAACTCCTTCTGCTTCTCTTTATCTTTTTCTGCCAAAATTGCGTCGACGGCCTTGGCCATCTCTTTGGCCACTTCGGGGTCACGCAGGGCATAAATGTCGTTTAACCCTGGGCTGATGGTGCCATCGGCGAACTTGCCGCCGTTGACGATTTCTTCCACTGCCTGCTCAAAAGAGATCGTCTCCCATTTGCCCGAACCACGCGGGCCCGCGCGTTTGAGCACTTTGCGCAGACGATACGGATCGTATACAGTCTGAATGCCCGCCTGCCCTTTGGGACAGATCCAGCCGTCGATGCTGCCCACCTCTTTGGGGGAAGTATTGTAATCGAGATAAGGCCAGAAGGTTGAGGGCGCATACGGATTGCCGTCGATCTTGGAGACGACGCCGCCCACGATCTTCACCTTGATCGGGCAGCCGGTGTTGCACTGCAGGCAGCAGGAATACAAGATGTTGTTCGGGTCGGCCAATGGATAGTCGTGGGTGTCCGTCGCGCGGGCAGCACTTTCGACCCTCTGCTCCGACGCCGAAAGCGTTTTGGCGACCCCAGGCAATTGACTGGCAATCGCCGCTGCGCCGCCCAGTAGAGCAGAGGTTTTGATGAAGGTGCGGCGGCTGAAGATCAGACCATTTTCGTCGTCTTCTTTTACCATCGGTCTCCGGTTGATCAGTTCGTTCGACATAGAAACTATCTCCTCAACGATTGCTGCTGCCGCTATAGGTCGGCGCAGAGATATTGAAAATGTGAAAACCAATCAGGACGATGAGGCCGCCTAGTCCAAGCGTGCCGATCCAGACCAGCCATTCCATGAGGGAGGGGAAGTAGGCAAAGACGAGACCAGGGCCGGTGAAAGCGTGCGCCAGGCCTTTGAGTTCTTCTTGCGCCAGGGCAGGTAACACGAGATTTAACTTGCTCGCTAAACTCATAGCAGCAATCAACCCGCCGGCGATACCGGTACTCCAGATATTTCCTCGACCAAAGAGCAGCAGCAGCGCCGGCAACAAGATCCCTAAGCCCAGATGGAAGAACCAAAAGACCCACCAGAAAGGACCCGTCAGGATCGTCATGATCGGTTCGACCTTCGCCGGCACAGAGGCGTAGAGTGCAGTCGTATATTCCGCCCATTTGAACAAGAGTAATAGCCCCAGAAAGATCAGCATCACCACGCTCAACATGCGGGCCGACTGTTTCTCTAAACACCCAAAGATGAAGCCACCGATCGCCACCAGACCAAGCCCAAACAGCCCGGCCTCCACCAGAAACAGGATCGGCGTCAGGCCCGATTCCCATAGCGCACGTGCACCGACTACGCCGAAGAGCGCACCCTCGGCACCGGCAAAGACAATGGCGAAAAAGAACGAAATCCAGGAATAGCGTTCCATAAACTTCGGAATGACGCCGTTGCGGGTGATGAAGAGACCGACGACAAGGATCAGGCCATAGATGACGTAAAACCAAGACATCCACCCCATGATTGAGGTAAAGGAAGTCTGTAGCATCAGCTTCCAGAAGCGCAACGGATGACCCAAGTCAAGCCAGACATTGGTCATGCCTGCGGCAAAGGCGCCAAACGCAAGCAGAATCGCCAACCGCGCCAGCGAGTAATACCGCAATTTGCGCAGCGTGAAAATGACGGCAGCAAAAGCAAAGGCGCCAGCAGAAGCGCCGATCAAGGCAATGTACGCTGCAATCCACAATCCCCAGGGAACGTAGGAGCCGTAGTTGGCGCCCGCATGACCGAGCACAAACCGCAGAAAAAGACCATAAGCGCCGATCCCGGCAGATGCGATAGCCAGCACCCAGGCAAACCACAGCACCCACTTCGTCTGTCGGCTCTCTTGCTCAGCAAAGGGCGTTGTAAGCGTCGTCATAGTTCATCTCCTTCAAATCAGATAGAAGACTTTAGGTTTGGTGCCAAGCTCTTCCTTGAGCACAATCGCATTGGGCTGTGCCGCCATCTCCGCCACCAGGCTTTCGCGATCATTCAGATCGCCGAAATAGTTGGCGATGCCAATGCATGTGGTCACGCACATGGGCAACTGCCCCTGTTCCAGGCGATGCAGGCAGAAGTGACATTTGCGCGCATTGCCGATCGGAGACTCCTCGCTGCCCGGCTTGCGCGGATGTTCAACCCCATATTCGTAGTTCGGCAGCAGCTCGTACACTTCTTGCTCGGGCGTGCCCTCTGTGTAGGTATGTCCGAGATCGAAGGTGCGCGCCGAGTAGGGACAGGCAGTGATGCAGTAGCGACAGCCAATGCACTGCTCATAATCGATGGCGACAATGCCATCAGGGCGGATGTAGGTGGCGTTGACCGGACAGACCGGCACACATGGCGGTTTCTCGCACTGCATGCAAGGCCTGGGCATGAAGCGTCGCGTCACGTTGGGATAGGTTCCGATCTCCTGGTCGAGGACCGGACGATAGACGACGCCGGGCGGAAGCTTG
This sequence comes from uncultured Caldilinea sp., assembly GCA_937928035.1. Lineage (GTDB taxonomy): Bacteria > Chloroflexota > Anaerolineae > Caldilineales > Caldilineaceae > Caldilinea. The sequence continues at coordinate 21,939 of CALFWA010000142.1, forward strand.
TTTTCTGCCACACAGCTTATGGTGCAGGCATGACAGCCGACACACTTGCGTGTGTCGATCACCATGCCCCAACGGCGTTCGCCTTCCGGCTTCTCCAGGGCACGACGGATGTCTTCCTGCATGCGTAACAGCAGATTCTCCTTCGGCACAATCGTGTCTGACATAGAACACCTCTCAGAATGAATCATGATTGCAATGGTGCGAGCATTGGAGCGCTCAAGCGCAACGTCCACAAGAAGGTTTAGTCCTTCTGAAAGGCATCCGATAGAAGGGAAAGCTTGAAAATTTGTCAGAGAAAAATAGACAAAATGGAACATGAATGTCGGTAGATTCCCTGACACGATCGCAACATTTTCGTTCAATGTGGCGGAACTTTTAGTCTATCTGTGACGTACATCGGATAGAAAGTCGGTTAGAAATCAAAGCTAGCTAAGCGGAGAAATATCCGTTTCATGTCATGCACGGATGAGAGGTTCAGTGGGGAGAGCCATGAAAACGAAAGCCTTTAAGACGACGCTAATCTATCTCTTTGTGTTTGTCCTGTTGGCAGGGATGGCCCCAAGCGGTGTGCTGGCCCAACAGGCTGCGCCGGGTGCCGTATTTTTGGGGGAAGGCTGGCAGGCCAGCTATTGGAACAATATCACATTGAGCGGCACGCCCACCTTAACGCGCGTCGACAGCGATGTCAATTTCAACTGGGGATTGGGTTCGCCTGCGCCGGAGATTAACGCAGACAACTTTTCGGCGCGATGGACGCGCACGCTGTTGGTGACGCAGCCGGGCGTCTATCGCTTCACACTCAACAGCGACGACGGCTCGCGCCTCTTCATCAACGATCAGCTTGTGATCAACGCCTGGTATGACCACGGCCCGGCGCGCACCTTCTCGGCGACGCGTCAGCTCAATGCTGGCACGCATGAGGTGCGCATCGAATACTACGAACGTCGCGGCGCAGCGGTGATTCGCTTTGGTTGGTCGCAGGTGGGCGCCCCGACGTCTGCGCCGGCGCCGCCTCCTCCGGCAGTGAGCGCACCGACCACGCAGCCGGTGGGCGTGGGGCCGTGGCGCGGGGAGTACTTCAACAACCGCGACCTGCTCGGCGCCCCCGTTTTGGTGCGGGAAGACCCGAGGATTGATTTCAACTGGGGCTTCGGCTCCCCGGCGCCCGGCGTCATCGGCGTGGACAATTTCTCCGTGCGCTGGACGAATACGGTCAATTTTGCGCCGGGCGTGTATCGTTTCCGCGCCACCGTGGATGACGGCGTGCGCGTCTTCGTCAACGAGCGACTCGTCATCGACAGTTGGCGCGTGCAGGCCGCCACGACCGTGGAATCGGCGGACGTTGCGCTAAGCGGCCCGGCCTCCATCCGCGTCGAATACTTTGAAGACGCTGGCGAAGCGCGCATTGCGCTGACTTGGTTCCAAGTCGGCGCCGCTCCACCTGCGCCTGCGCCGCCGCTCACCGGCGACGTCTGGACGGCGGAGTATTTCAACAATCCCGATCTGGCCGGCGCTCCGACGCTGGTGCGCGGGGAGGCGGGGCCGATCGATTACAACTGGGGCTCTGGTTCGCCTGCGCCAGGGGTGATCAACAGCGACTACTTCTCGGCGCGCTGGAATCGAGCCGTGAACTTTGCGCCGGGCACTTATCGCTTCCGTGTGCTGACCGACGACGGCGTCCGCCTGTTCGTTAATAACCAGCTCATCATCGATCAGTGGCGCCAGCAGTCTGCCACCGAATATAGCGCAGAGATTGCGCTGCCAGGCGGCGCCATTCCCGTGCGGCTGGAATACTTCGAACATACGGGCGTGGCGCAGATTCGTCTGACGTGGGAGCAAGTCGGCGGGCCGCCGACCCCGCCAGCCCCGCCGGCGATCGGCGGCCTCAGCGGCATCGAGTTGCCGAGACCCACCTGGAGCCGCGTGCGCATCGATCGACCTTTCACCGGGGAATATTTCGCCAATCGCGACCTGAGCGGCAGCCCCGTGTTGGTGCGTCAGGACAACGACATTAACTTCAACTGGCGGGACAGTTCGCCCGATCCTCTCGTGCCGGCAGATAACTTCTCGGTGCGCTGGACGAACACGCTGCGGCTAGATGCAGGTCGATACCGCTTCATCACCGAAACCGACGACGGCGTGCGGCTATACATCAACGACCAGCTCGTGATCGACCGCTGGCGCACGCAGTCTCGCACGCGCTACACCTACGAGACGACGCTTGGCGCAGGTGAGCACCGCATCCGCATGGAATACTTCGAGGCGACCGGTCAGGCGTTTGCGCGGCTGCGCATCGAGGTGCAGCGACAGCCGATGGGCATCGTCGGCAATATTATCACCTGCGTGCCGCCGCAACCGCAGAATTACGCCTGGATCAAGCTCTATCGGCTCGATGGCAACAACCGTTGGCAGTCGCTGGGCCCGGGCATCGGCTCGATCAATCCGACCGGCTATTTGAAGATCGACGGTTTGCCGGTGGACATCTTCCGCTTCGGCGGCGCAGGGGAGCCGTATAAAGTCGAGCAGTGGGTGGACGGTCGCGTGGTGCAGTCCACCGGCGACTACCAGCGGGGCGAACCGGAATTCCGCGTGCGCCCCTTCGCCGACAACTACACGCCATGGGGCTGCCCGCCATAACCGGCGACGCCGAATCCTTCTTTTTTAGCGATCCAACCTTTCATCAGATCGGGCCATCAGATGGGTCATGGGAGGGTCTCCTCCCATGACCCATCTGATAGCAGCGTTCATTCCAAGAACAGGCCGGCGAGGCGGCGGTTTAGGAAAGAAAAATGACTTGCTTTCCTCATGATTTCTAGTGTATAGTGAAGTTAAACGAGACTTCCATTTAAACCGTCACCGGACTTTTCACTGCGACAAAGCCGTCGTCTGTGTGGATTCGACGTCGAACGAATTGATGAGCATGTTCTGATTCGACGAGCCTCTTTGCTGCGCCCACCCTTTCCACTTGCCATGTTCACCGTTCATTTTCGATTTTACGGCAGCCTCAACGACTTTCTGCCTGAGGCGCTGCGCCATTGCACGATCGAGCAGAGGTTGACCGAACGCGCCGCCGTCAAGCATCCGATCGAGGCGTTGGGCGCGCCTCACCCCGAAGTGGAGGCAATTCTGGTCAATCGGCGACCGGTGGATTTCAGCTACCGTCTCCGCGAGGGCGACTGCGTGGAGGTCTATCCGCTGGAAGCCATCCATGCGCTCAACGATCGCGTGCCCCTGCGTCCGCCTGTTCCTCAGCCAGCCCGTTTCATCGTCGACGCCCACCTGGGGCAGCTGGCCGCCTACCTGCGTATGTTCGGGTTTGACACGCTCTATCGCAACGACTTCAACGACTGTGAACTGGCGCAAATTTCGGCGCAGGAGCATCGAATTCTGCTTACGCGGGATCGCGGCCTGTTAAAGCGCCGCATCGTCGTCTTCGGCTACTGCGTGCGCGATGTGGAGCCAAGGCAGCAGCTGATCTCGGTGTTGCGACGCTATCGCCTAAGCTCCAGCGTGCGTCCCTGGCAGCGCTGCACCCATTGCAACGGCCTTCTGCATTCGGTCGAAAAAAGCGCGGTGCTCGACCGGCTGGAACCCAAGACGAAGCTCTATTACGAGGAGTTCCAACAGTGTGAGACGTGCGGTCAAGTCTACTGGCAAGGCTCTCACTTCGAACGCATGGCAAGCTTCGTGGAAGCAGTGATGCAACAACTGTAGGGAGTCGCTTGACGCTATGAGCATGCGAACAATGTTCAGACGAACTGTTGGGATGTTCGGCGCAGTGGTTCTGGCGCTGGCGCTGTGCGCCTGCATTCTCCAGGGCGTCCGCGCCATGCAGCCTGGACAGAACGATGCGCTCCTCTTCGACGACGAACTCGATCCCGCCTTTCAGAGCTGGTCATTTGACGCCGCAGTTGACTCGGCTGCGTCGTCTCCGACCTATGGCGGCAGCGCCCGTGCAATTGCAGTGACCTATCAACCCGGCAACTGGGGAGCGCTGTGGCTGGTGCGCCCTGGCGGCGACATCGACCTGTCCGGCTATACGGCCATCCGTTTCGCGGTTCACGGCGGCGCAACTGGCGGTCAGGCAATCCGCGTGCAGGCCGGATCGGGCGTCAACTATCCGGCCGCCAATGAGGTTCCCCTGAATCACTACCTGCCCGGCGGGCCGGTCGCCAACGAGTGGCGCGTTGTCACGATCCCGCTCTCCGATTTGAATCTGGCGGGCGGCTCGCTGGGGTCAATCGCATTGCAAAGCTCGGTCAACAGTGGTCAGCCAACCTTCTACCTCGACGATCTGCGCCTGGTGGCGGGTCAGACGCCATCCCCACCAGCCTCTGGGGTCTCCGCTGCGATCCACATCCAGGCCGGTGGAATCATCACGCCGGTCGACGCTCGTATGCTGGGGTCGAACCTGCCCGCCTGGCTGGGGCGCAGTCGATTCGAGGACGAAGTTTTTCGCCGCCGCACGGTTGCCGCGGGCGTCAAGCTGTTGCGCATGCCAGGCGGCAGTTGGAGCAACGCCTACGGCTGGCTGAGCTGCGAGATGGGCGCAGATCAGCCCGGTGCAGAGCCTTGTTACTGGCCCTGGGCTGCGCGCCCCACCGATTTCATCAACTTTCTGCGCGCCACCGGCGCCGAGGGGTTGTGGGTGGTCAACCCCAACGGCACATCTAAAGAGGCCGCTGCACTGGTCGCTTTCTTCAACGGCGCCATTGACGACGAACGAGAGATCGGCGTCGACATCCGCGGCACGGACTGGTATACGGTGGGCCACTGGGCGCAACTGCGCGCAGCGCACGGCAATCCAGGCCCGGTTGGCGTCAAGCTATGGGAATTCGGCAATGAGGTCTACGGAGGGAAACCCTCCACGGGCGGCTCTCTTTGCCAGAGTTGGGGATGGGAAGACGTCTGGACGTGCGATGGGACGGAATATGTGCTCGGCAAGGGGACAGGAGCGACGCGAAGAGAGGGCTACCTGGAATTCCGCGCGGCGATGCGCGCCGTCGACCCGACAATTCTGGTCGGCGCCGTCGGCTATGAGGCGCCCGGCGATCCTTCCACCCCTGACTGGTGGAACTACAACAACTGGGGCCTCAAAGTGATCTCGGCGGCGGGCGCTTCGCTCGATTTCTATTCGATTCATCCTTATCCCTACTTCCAACCGCCCGCCGACAACGCCGCCGGCTACGCCGAAATTCTAGTCAAGCCGCAGAGCCAATGGCGGACGATTCGGGCGGACCTGGATGCCGCTTTCGACGCCTTTGCAGACGGACGACGCGCGCCGATCGCAGTGACCGAGTATAACCTGGTCTCGGTGCAAGACCAGGACAATGCGCAGTTGATGACGCGCGCGGTCAACGCCCTGTTTCTGGCCGACTCCATCGGACAGGCGGTTCAGCAGGGCTACGCCCTGTTCAACCACTGGGATCTCGCCAACGGCCGCGCCGGCAACGGCACCGAATATGGTCTGATGCATGAGGACAACGGCTTTTATCGAGCGCCGCAATATTATGCGTTCCCGCTATGGGCGCGCTTTGGCGAGACGATGTTGCCCGTGACAACGACGCTCGACGCCGCTGCGCAGGCCAGCGTCTACGCTGGCCGCGTCGACGCCACAACCCTATCGACGCTCGCCATCAACAAAACGTCAGGATGGATCACGGCCACCATTGCGGTGGAAGCGGGAAGCATTGAGGGCGGCCTCCTGTATGAAGTGCGGGCGGCCTCGCCGGCGGCGCAAAGCGTCACCTACAACGGCGTCAGCGCCCCCTCCGACGCGCTGCTCGAACCGCCACAGTCGATCGACGCCGTAAACGGTGAACTCACCGTTGCGCTTGCGCCGTGGTCTATAACGCTTGTTCAACTGAAACTGCAGGAGAGCGCGCCGCCTGCCCCCACCCCGACCTCAACGCCGACGCCCGGGGCGGCGCAGCGCATCTATTTGCCGACGGTGCGCCGCTGACAGGGGCTGACGCATCAGCGGATGGGGCGACGCGCCCGCATGAACTCGCGCAAGTTGTCCCAGAGGATGTAGATGGCCAGCGCCAGCACCGTCACGCCCACGATCCACCAGAAGAATTCATAGACCAGCACAAGCGCCGCGACGATCGCAAGGACGGTGGCGAAGCGGCTCACCGCGCGCGTGAAGGCGCCGCGCACGCCGGCCTCAATGAAGGTGAAGAGCGCCAGGATGGAAACAAGCCAGACGGGCAAAAAGCGCGGGTTGAAATAGAAGAGCAGCACAAACGCCACCAGAAGCACGGTGACGCTGATGGCGGCCCAGAGCTCGGCGAAGCCACTGGCCCGCGGCTGGTCTAACGCAGCGGGGGCATGGGCGCGGCGAAGGTGCGCCCGAAGCGGTTGGACGCCGCCTGCCAGCAGTTGGTCCTCATGGCGGTCGAGATTTTCCAGCAAGGCGCTGGCTGCGGTGATTTCAGCCTGGAGCCTGGCAATCTCATCAGAAAGCATCTTGATCTCTTGCAGCGTTTGTTGATGAAGCGCCCGCAGGTGAGGTTGATTGCGGATCGACGTCGCCTGGACATCAAGGCCGCGCAGCCGCGTCGTCTTTTCCTCCACCTGGGTGCGCAACAACGTGCGACGGTCGACGATCTCCTGACGTTGGCGGCGCACAATGGCAAGTCGCTCGCTGAGCGGCGGCACTTTATCTAGCCCCGCCCAACCGACCGGGTCGTACCAGGCGCGGCGCACCGTGCCGTTGCGGTTGAACATTGGCCCGGCAGGCGCATCTTCCCCTGCGAAGGGGTCTTGGGTGTAAAGCCCCCATAAACCCCGGTAGTTGCGCACCCAACCGACCGATTCGTCGAGGCGCACCGGCTCATCCCACGGCGCGTCCTGTCCCGGACCGATTGCAAAGCCATCTCCGCGCGCATAGTCGACGAAGGGGATGGCGAGCACCGGCTCTTCGGGCGCGCCGGGAACACTGTCGGCGCCCGGCTCGCGCATCAGTCGCTTCCACACCTGCTGCACCCGACGTAGGGAACGCGTCAACGGCGCCAGCGCATTGAGCTCGATGTTGGTCAGATACTCGCCGGGGCTGAAGTAGGCGGCGTGTGAGCCGGCGCCGGCGTAGATCACCGGATGATCGCCCACCTTCTGCACCTCGGGGTCCTGCCAGTGGCGGCGCAGGTCGTCGCCGGCGTAGTCATGCGAAGCGTAGGCGATCCATTCCGGGCGGAGTCCATGATCGTCGTTGCGGGCCAGGTAGACGCAAATCATCTCCCAGTCGGCTTCGTGATCGTTGGCGCCGGAAAAGCGCGTCCGCCAGTTGTTGTACAGATAGAAAAACCAGTATTGCAACACGACCCAGCCGCGCTCTTCGTACACGCGACCGTGATAGACGTGGCGCGGGTCTTGCAGGAGCAGCGCGCGATAGCCGAGCGAGGCCGCCGCCGCTGCGTCGCCAGGCACGCGACCGCGCGCCAGCAACGCCACGCGGAAGAGTGCATCCACCACGCGCGAGGTGTAGCCGACGCGCGCCAGCCGACCTTGGCCAACGCGGAATTCCTCCAGCGCATGGTCCACCTCGCGACGCTGGCGCAGGGCCTGCACCGCCATCTCCGCAGCGCTCAACGGTTCGGTGAATTTCAGAAAACGAACGGCGCCGTATTCGTCTTCATAAGGCTCAGCCAGCACTTCAGGGGTCAGTGCACCCGCCGGGATCAGCTCCTGTGGAGGTTCGCCCGGTCGTTTGATCCAGAGGCTGCACATGCGAATGTACGCCTCCGCATCCATCGGAAAGAATTCCTCCCCGCGCGTAAAGCGGATGATCGGTTCATAGCGGCGAAGCAGGGCGAGCTGTTGCGTTTCGTCCATCTTGCAAATTTACGATTTGCGCGCAGGCTCGGCGTTCTGACCGAGCAACAGTTTTCCCTCCGGCGAGTTCATGAACACAATCGCCAGGATGGCTATGAACATATGGAAATAAAGCCAGGGGCGCTCCGTCAGAAGTTGCTCGCGGTCGGAGAGATAGACCTGCAGACCCACCAGCAGGATCAGCGACTCGGCGATCATCGACAGATGCCAGCCGACGCGCGGCCACAGAGCGCAAACGAGTGCGCACAGCAAGAGCACCGCACCGAAAGGAACCAGGACGAGTGCGCGTATGATCTGCCGGAGCACCATTTCGGGCGGTTCGTTGAGCGCCTCCACCAGCTCCCAATCGACGGAGGTGAAGAGATAGACGGCCACTCCCCAGAAGATTGCAACCTGAAGCAGAAGAAGCGCAAGCGTAATCGCCAGCGACCAGCGATGCTGATGGCTGCTGCGCCGGACAAAACCAGGCAGAGGAATGTTCTGAGGAGTCGGTGCGTCGTTCATAGCCGAGAAAAGAAATAAAAAATCTGCGCCCAGTTTGTGGATGAAAAGGCGGGAGCGTGCTCGGTTGCGGGTCGGCTATTGCTTCGTTCGGATTTCAACGAAGGTTGTCTGGCCTTCGCGCACGAAGAATTCGGCGCGCACCGCCTCGCCGTTGACATTGCCCAACAAGACATAGTAGCCGGCCGGCACGTCGCCCAGAGCGCCGTTTTCCCCCCAGGTTGGGTTGGGGCCGATGTTCTCATTGTCGAGATAGGTCTCGATCACGCGCCCCCATACGGCGCGGCCATCTTCAAAGCGGGCGAGCGTCAGCCGTGCGCCGGGCCAAGAGCGACCGTCCGCCGTGATCAAACGCACGGCCACAACGCCTTCTCCAGGCGCCGGCCGCACCCACAGATAGGGATTGACGCTGTGTTGATAGGTGTTTTCACCAACGCGCACCTCCAGATGCAGGTGCGGGCCGATGGCGATGCCGGTCATGCCGACTTCTCCCACAATGTCGGGCGGCTCGACATGTTGACCAACTTCCACCATAACGCGACTGAGGTGCCCATAGAGGACGAAGACATCTAACTCACCGCCCGCCACCGGCAACCTGCGGTCAAGGCGGATGACGACCGTGTTGCCGTAGAAATTAGGGTAAGGCCCCATCGGAACCGGATCGTCGAGACCGGCGAAAATGACCGTGCCCGAGACGCCCGCCTGCACCGGCGTGCCCCAGCGGTTGGCGATGTCGATGCCGTGGTGAGGACGGTACTGCCCTCCTGCAGTGGAGCCAAACTGATAGGAAGAAGCCGCCACCCGGTTGTACTCCGTATTAAGAAAAGGGGATTCAATCCAAAAATGGTCATTTTCCTCCGGCGGCCCAGGCTGAAAGGTAGACCAGTAGCGCATGGGCGGCCCCTTGACCAACGGAGGGATCAGCGGCGTAGGCGTAGGCGTCGGCGGCTCGGGCGTGACGCTCGGCTCCATGGCCTTCTGCTCATCCTTAGGCGTCAGCACTGTGCCGTCGAGCAGCACAACCTGCACCTGTGGGGCCGGCGCGTCGCTCACTTCTTGCACGACCGGTGGAATCCTTATATCGGAGAGGTCGATTCGAGGCTGTGGAGCCTGAAAAGAATGAAGGGCGCCGACCGGCAAAAGTCCCATCAGGCTGATGGGACCGTTTTCAGCGCTTGAGGCCGACACACCACGCTCGACGACAGCCCCTGCGACAGTCAAGGCGCGATTCGGATCCGGCGTTGGCGTAACAATGACGATTTGCGTCAGCTCGCTGACGTCGGCCACCGCCAACGGCGTGGCAGCGAGCGTCGGCGTAAAGGTTGGACGCAGAGGCGGAGGCGCCTCACCCTCCTTCGTCTCGAGGCTTGTCTCCGCTGCAAGTCTACCATTGCCTGCACCGCCGTACGACCACAGTAGCCCGACGCCGCCGAGGACTACGGCGAGTGCGACGACGATGCGAACTGCACCGGGCGAGAGGCGAGATTTGGGCCTGACGACAGGCGGCGCAATCACGCGCGCCGCGCCGCGCTCGTGTGTTACAATGGAGCGAGATGGTTGAACCACCTGGTCCGACGACGCAGATCGATTGGCGTCAGGCTTGCCAGAGGAGCCGGCTGCTTGAGCGAATACGAGCGAGACGAGAGATTGTCTGAACCTGACAATCCGGCGATTGAAACGCAAAGTGAAATCCTTCATCGCATTCATTTCGATATCTTCACCCTTTTCCCGTCGATGTTCGTCGGTCCGTTTGGCGAAAGCATCATCAAACGGGCCATCGAGCGGGGGTTGATATCGATTTGCCTCCACAACATCCGAGATTACACCACCGACCGCCACCACATCTGCGACGACACGCCTTACGGCGGCGGCGGCGGCATGATCATGAAGCCGGAGCCTGTGGTGCGCGCCGTCGAGACCGTCCTCATGCGTCCGGCCGGCTGGTCGCTTCCGCCTGAAGACGCCTACGTCAACCTGCCGGAGTGGAATCCGGAGGCGCCGGTGCCCTTGCCGCCGGACACACTGGTTATCTTGCTCACCCCACAAGGGCGACTGCTTAATCAATCGCTTGTCGTCGAGCTGGCGCGCTATCGTCGACTAGCGCTCATCTGCGGCCGCTACGAGGGCGTCGATGAGCGCGTGCGCCAGATTGTCACCGACGAGATCAGCATCGGCGATTACATCATCAGCGGCGGCGAGCTGGCGGCCATGGTCATCGTCGACGCCGTCACCCGCCTGGCGCCCGGCGCACTCGGCTACGAACTTGGCGCACACCAGGACAGCCACTCACCCGGCCTCGGCGGCCTGCTGGAAGGCCCGCAATACACGCGACCGCACACTTTCCGGGGCGAAAGCGTCCCGTCGGTGCTGCTCAGCGGCCACCATGCCAACATCGAGCGCTGGCGTCGAGAACAGGCGCTGTTGCGCACGTTGCAGCGTCGCCCCGACCTCCTGGAGAAGGCGTCGCTGAGCAAGGCGGATCTCGCCTTCCTGCGGCTGCATGGGTGGACGCCCCCGCTGCAGCGCGCCTCTCGTTGCGGGCCAAGCAACAGCACCATTATAGAATGACGCAACTTTGCGCCCAAATCTTTTGCGTTGGCGCAGGAAAGATGTTGAATTCTTCAGGGCGTCGGTTTGGAGTGAGCAAGGGAATATGGTATATTGTGCAAGTTGCACTTGAGAATGGCTTCTGCAGGTGGAGGCGCTTGGAGTCAGCCCCGCCCGCATTCGTAAATGGACGAAGGATCGGAATTATGACGAATGCATTGATGGCTTCGCTTCAGCCGGAATTGAATCCCGATTTTCCAGACATCGCACCGGGCGATACGGTGCGCGTTCACCAAAGGATCGTAGAAGGTCGCAACGAACGCATCCAGGTGTTTCAGGGCGTTGTGATCGCCATGCGCGGGGGCAAGACAGCAGGCGCCACCTACACGGTGCGGCGTACGGGCGCCCACGGCGTCGGCGTTGAGCGCACCTTCCCGATCTACAGCAATACGGTGGAAAAAGTTGAAGTGCTGCGCAAGGCGCGCGTGCGGCGGGCGCAGCTGTACTACCTGCGCGATCGCCAGGGGAAGTCTGCACGTCTGCGCGAAAAACGCTTTGTAAAAGCCTAACGTCGAAACTACGCGTAAAATTTATAAAAGAGACGAAGCTCAAGAAAGAACCAAGATTTCTCTTGAGCGTCCTCCTCAATCAATGTAAAGTGAGGCAAAGAGCACCGGCCTATCTCAACCGGTGTTCTTTTTTGTAAAAAATGCGTCTCTCCGAGAGCTTCCACTCCTGCGAATGCGCTTTAAGTGGCCGATCTCTTATGATCATCGTAGAATTGATCATCGTCCAATCACAGGTACAATAGCGATATGACAGGTGGAATTCCATCGCACGGATGCAATACACCGACTCTCCAAATAGAACGCGCTCTCTGGGCGTGCGGTTTTTGGCGGGTGGCCGGCGTGGATGAAGCAGGCCGCGGCGCTTTGGCCGGCCCCGTCGTAGCCGCCGCCGTGCTGGTTACGCCTGAATCCGGCGCTTCCCCGATCTGGTCATCCGTACGCGACAGCAAACTGCTCTCACCTGCACAGCGCATTCAACTTGCCGACGAAATTCGACAGGTTGCTGCGGCATGGGCGATCGGAGAGGTGGATGCCGCCACGATCGATGCCATCGGCATCGCAGCCGCCACGCGCAAGGCGATGCAAGAGGCGATTGAGGCTCTGTCGCCCGCCGCAGACTATTTATTGCTCGACTGGGTGCGCCTTCCCTGCGTTGGGCTTCCTCAGCAGGCGGAGGCCAGGGCCGACCGCACGATGGCTTCGGTGGCGGCCGCCTCGATTCTGGCGAAGGTTCACCGCGATCGATTGATGCAAGAGTATGACCGGCGCTATCCAGAGTATCGCTTCGCTGTGCACAAGGGCTACGGCGTGGCTGCCCATTGCGCCGCCATCGAACGCTTTGGGCCATGCCCGATCCACCGCCGCACCTTTGCGCCGCTCGCGCGACGCGCCACACTCTTCGATGCCGATGACAACGCATGACCCGCGCCGCCGACTCGGTCGCGTCGGCGAAGAGATGGCGACGCGCACATTGCAGGAGGCCGGCCTCACCATCCTCGAACGCAACTGGCGTTGTCAGGCGGGCGAGGTGGATATTATCGCCCAGGAGCGCGCGCCCGACCTGGTGCACGGCGGAGAGATCCGGGAATGGCTGGTGTTCGTGGAGGTGCGTACGCGTCGCGGCTTCGCTTACGGCGCAGCTCTGGAGTCAATCACCCCACGCAAGGCGGCCAAGATGCGAGAGGTGGCGTATCACTACGTCTATGAACGAGGATGGAGCGGCCCTTGGCGCATCGACGTCGTCGGGGTGCAGATGGATGGATCGGGGCGGCTCCTGAGCATCGAGCACATTCGTCATGCTGTCCACGATGAATGACAAAATCCTACCCAAGGAACGCGCCGTCGTTGACGTCTCTGTGCCGACGGCAATGGATCGACCTCCGCTGATCGTTATTCTTGGACCCACCGGCGTCGGCAAGACGGAACTGAGCCTGGAGCTGGGGCGCGCCTGCCAGGGCGAAGTGGTGAGCGCCGACAGTCGACAGATCTATCGAGGCATGGACGTCGGCACCGCCAAGGCGACGCCGGCCGAACGAGCCATCATTCCCCATCACCTGATCGACATCCGCAACCCGGATGAGGTGTTGACCGTCGCCGAATATCAAAAGCTGGCGTACGCTGCCATCGACGCCATTCATCGCCGCGGTCGCACGCCGTTGCTGGTGGGCGGCACGGCGCTGTACATCCGCGCCGTAGTGGAGGGACTGCGCATTCCGGAGGCGCCGCCAGACCCTGCCTTGCGCGCTCGATTGGAAGAACGACTTGCACGGGAAGGGGTGACGGCGCTGTTTCAGGAGTTGGCGGCGCTCGACCCGGCGACAGCCGCCCGCATCGACGCGCGCAATCCGCGCCGCGTGCTGCGCGCGCTGGAAATTTTTCTGCTGACGGGACGCTCCAAGGTGGAGCTGGAAGGCGCCGAGCCCCCGCCCTACCGCACCCTGATGGTTGGATTGACGCAGCCGCGCGCCTCGCTCTATGCGCGCATCGATCGCCGCGTCGACGCCATGCTGGCCGGCGGCTTGATCGAAGAGACGCAGCGCTTGCTCGAGCAGGGCTACGCCTCTGCGCTCCCTGCAATGACCAGCCTGGGCTATCGAGAGTGCATCGACTATCTCGCCGGCCGCTGTGATCTGGCCAAGACCGCACAGCGCATCAAAATCGAAACGCATCGCTATGTGCGTCATCAAATGACCTGGTTTCGCAAACTGCGCAACATCCACTGGTTTGACCTCGATCAAGTCGCCCAACGGGATATCCTCGCCTTTGTCCTCGCCTGGTTGCAAGGCTGAAGGATGCCGCATCGCGTCATTATGTTTGACTTTGTATTGCAAAGTAGAGTGAGCGCAGGTATAATAAAACGATGCGTTGAGCGTGCATGTTCGATCTACGCGTTGCGCGATGGTAGGGTGGATGTGGTTGAGAGGAGAAAGGATCTTGCTTCCCAGCGCTTCGGTCGAAACCAGTGCGACGCCGCGTCGCAAACAATCTCAAAACAGGAAAAAATCGGCGCTCACGGGCAAGCCGACGCCGGCGGCGAGCGAGCAGGAGAAAGGCGCTGTCGGTCAGGACGATCGGAATGCGCAGGCCAGCGTCGATGTAACCGACGCCTTGCTTTCGGTGGAAACCGACGATGGCAAGCTCGGAGAAGTTGCCTTCAGCCATGCAGGCGTAAACGGGGATTCCCCCGTTGGCGCAATTTCAGCGCCGGAAACAGCCCGGCCATTGCTGTGGCAGACGATCGAGCGGCTGAAGCCGCTGCCGACTGCGGATGGTCAGGATTTCATCGACTTTGATCCGACGAAAATTTCGCCCGAAGAGCGCCGCGCCATCGAATCACTCTGGCAACACCTGCCTGAGAGCTTCAAGCCGGAAAGCCGCGAACTGATTCTGCGCGCCTATGTCCTGGCCAGCTACGCTCACCGCGACATGCGCCGTGACAGCGGGGAGCCGTACATCACGCATCCTATTGCGGTCACCGAGATTTTGACCGAGCTGCGCATGGACCCGGAGGCGTTGGCTGCAGGCCTGCTCCACGACGTGGCCGAGGACACGGAGTTCGACATCGATTATCTGCGCGCGCACTTCGGACAGACGATCGCCAGGCTGGTGGATGGAGTCACCAAGCTGAAAAAGATCCAGGCGAAAAAGAGCGCCTCGGAGGCGCCGGCGAGCAACCAAAAGGCAGAGTCGCTGCGCAAAATGATGATGGCCAGCATCGAAGATTTGCGCGTATTGATCATCAAACTGGCCGATCGCCTGCATAACATGCGCACCCTTGGCGGTCAGAAGGAGCACAAGCGGAGACGCATCGCCCGCGAGACGCTGGACTACTATGCGCCCATCGCCAATCGCCTGGGCATCTGGCGGATTAAGTCGGAGCTGGAGGACCTCAGCTTCCGCTATCTCAATCCCACCAGCTACAAAGAGATCAAAAACGCCATCCAACAAAAGGAGAGCGACCGTCAGAAATTGATCATCCGCATCAAGACGGAGCTGGAGCGCGCATTGGCCGAAGCCGGTCTGCACGCCCAGGTCTACGGCCGGCCGAAGCATATCTATTCCATCTATCGGAAAATGGAGCGCAAGGGCGTGGGCTTCGACCAGATTTACGACGTCCACGGCTTTCGCGTGATTGTGGACACCGTCGCCGAGTGCTACGCCGCCCTTGGCGTCATTCACACCATGTGGCATCCGATCCCGGGTGAATTCGACGATTACATCGCCAACCCTAAGAACAACATGTATCAGAGCCTGCACACCGCCGTGCGCATCAAGAAGGATGGCCGACCGGTGGAAATTCAGATCCGCACCAAGGAGATGCACGAAAAGGCGGAGCTGGGAGTGGCAGCGCACTGGCAATATAAAGAGCAGTCGCATCACAGCAAGGATGTGCAGGACAAAATCAACTACTTGCGCAAGCTGATGTCGGAGCCGCTCGCCAGCAGCGACTCTGAAGAGTTCGTCGATGGCATGAAAACCGACGTCTTCAGCGACCGTGTGCTGGTCTTCACTCCCAACGCCGACATTGTGGAGCTGCCGGCGGGCTCGACGCCTATCGACTTCGCCTATTACATCCACACAGAGCTTGGCCATCGCTGCCGCGGCGCCAACGTCAACGGCAAGCTCGTGCCGCTGAATTACAAGCTGCGCAACGGGGATCAGGTCTCCATCATCACCGCCTCGCGCGGGGGGCCAAGCCGAGACTGGCTTAACCCTGACCTGGAGTTCGTCGCCACCCAGCGCGCGCGCAGCAAAATTCGCGCCTGGCTGCGCAAACAGAACCGCGAGGAGAACATCCTGCGCGGGCGCCAGGCGCTGGATAAGGAGCTGCGCCGGCTTTCGGTGGACATGCCCTACGAGGCGGTGGCGAAGCTCTTCCGCTATGAAAACATCGACGACTTTCTGGCGGCCATCGGCTACGGGGACATCAACTCGCAGCAAATCGCCGCCAGAATCCTCGAGCATGAGCGTCGCGAGCAGGAGCGACTGGGCGAAAGCGATCATTTCTCCATCCACACCGGCCCTAAGACCGCAGACGCCGATCGCAACATCGACGGGTTGCGCGTGCAGGGCGTCGAGGGGTTGCTTACACACTTGGGCAGGTGCTGCAACCCGGTGCCGGGCGATCCCATCGTCGGCTATGTCACCAAAGGCCGCGGCGTCACGATTCACAGGCAGCGATGCCCGAACATCAACCGTCTGATCGGCGTGGACAAGGGGCGAATTATCGAGGTTTCCTGGTCCGGACAGCCGGAGCCAAAGACATACCCGGTGAAAATTCACATCAGCGCATACGATCGCTCAGGACTCGTACGCGATGTCGCTGCACTTGTTGCAGATGAGCACGTCAACATGCGCAACATCGAGGCTGTGACCGGTCAGAAAGACAATCTGGCCGTGATCACAGCCACCCTGGAGATCAAAGATGTAGCGCAGCTGACGCGCATCATGACCAAAATTGAACAGTTGCCCAACATCAAAGAAGTGTATCGAAAGGTGAGTTGATCGCCCCAGCGCCGGCAATCAATCGTCTACGCAAAAGCGATAGCCTTTGCCGCGCACGGTAATCAGACGCTTGGGGTTGGAGGGGTCGCTCTCGATATATTCGCGCAGCCAGCGCACGTGCACATCCAGGGTGCGCGTGTCGCCGAGAAAGTTGGTCTGCCAGATTTCTTGCATGATTTCGCTGCGCGAAACCACTTCATTGCGCCGCTCCATGAGCAGATTCAGCAGCGCGCATTGTTTGGGCGTCATGTGATGTTGTCCGCGGGGGGTCATGACAATGCGATTCTGCAGGTCAAGCGTCACCTCGCCCGCCTGCACCAACGCCCCGTTCTTTGCACGGATCCACACTTCTGTTAACACACGCTGCAACGCCTCCGGCCGCATCGGATAGGGAATCGCCTTTTCAAAGGTCACAGGCGCCTTTTCCAGTGAGGTATTGGCGACCGCAATCAAGCGCGTGGTGGGCCAGCGGTGGAGCAGCTGAGTGCAGAAAGCCATTCGCTGCGTCCTTTCGTCCAATTCCACCACGGCGATCGCCGGGGGCGACTGGCGACCGGCCTGCAGCGCCTTTTTCTGACTGGAGACGAGCGTCCACACCAAAAAGGGAGCGCCCGACTGCGCCAGACCAACCCGCACCTGATCGAGCGCGTTTTGCAGATCTCTTTGTTCAGACAAGGCCAATCGTCCACGCGCCAGATAGAGCGCGTGCACGCTTTCATTCATCGCCATCAAAACTCTATTTCCATTGCACTCTGCGCTGTTGTAAGATGCAGACGCCACCGGCGGAGAGGCGTTGCATCTCAGGGCATCAATCAATGCATCGACGCGTGACAGGCGCTGGCGGCAGTGGGTTTGCTCAAGATCAATGCCTTCTCGCAAGCGCGTCCTTCTCAGAAGGCGCTGCATAATAACGCATTGTTCCTGACACCGGGTTCCGAATGGAAACCACAGCGGGAGCCACCGATCAGTATAGCGCAGATCGGGGCGGCTTGCAATGTCCGCTTGCGCCTTTTTCAAACAGGGATGCGCTTGCCTACATAGCTTCCAGCTCGTCGATCATGCCGGCGATGACGTCGAACCCTCCCTGCCAAAAGTTGGGATCGGCGATGTCGACGCCGGCTTCGCGGAGCATCTGCTCTGGCCGCGCTGCGCCGCCGTAGGCGAGGAGCTTGAGATACCCCGGCTTGAACGCGTCGCCCTCCTGCTGATAGCGCCGATAGAGCGCCAACACCAGGAGCTGCCCAAAGCTGTAAGCGTAACAGTAGAAAGGCGTATGGTAAATATGGGGAATGCTCACCCACTCGTGCTGGAACTCCGGCGCAATCTCCAGGCTGTCGCCGAACTGATGGCGCAGGTTCTCCATGTATAGCTCGTTCAAGCGATCTTGCGAGGCGTTCTCCAGAATCGCCTGATGCGCCGCCTTCTCGAAGAGCACGAAGAAAGTCTGTCGCATCACCGTTGCGTACATGTCGTCCACCGCCGACGCCAACAGGTCGCGACGCACCAGTGGGTCGCGCTCCTCGGCCAGCAGACGATCGGTCAGCAACATCTCTGCAAAGACCGACGCCGTCTCCGCCAGAGGCAGCGAGGGATGGTGGGTCAGGATCGAATGCTTGGCTGCCAACATGCTGTGGAGGGCATGGCCCAGCTCGTGCGCAAGCGTGGCGACGTCGCGCACCTTGCCGGTGTAATTCATGAGCACATAGGGCGTCACATCAGGCCGCACTGTCGCACAGAAAGCGCCGCCGCGTTTGCCCTTGCGCACTTCGCTATCGATGTGGTTTTGGTCAAAGACGCGCTGCACCAGCGCTGCCACGCCGGAATCGAAGCGACGGAAGGTGTCGAGCACCAGCTCAACGGCGTCGCCGTACTCGATGGTGCGGTCGGAGGCGGTGAGCGGCGCATAGATGTCGTAGCGGCGCAGCTTTTCCATCCCCAGCCATTTCGCCTTCAGTTTGAAATAACGCTGGAAAACCGGCGCGTTGCGGGCGACCACCTCTAACAGGGTCTCCACTGCGGCGTCCGGCACGTCGTTGGCGACGTTGCGTACCGCAATCGGGGAGGCGTAGCCGCGCAGTTGCACCTGCTCGTTCCACCAGTCGCGCACGCGATTGTTGTAGATCTGCGCCAGGACTTTCGACTCGTCCCCGTACACCCGGTAAAGCTCCTGATAGGCTGCGGCGCGCATCTGGGCGTCGGGCGAGTAGACGTAGCTCATCAGCGCGTCGCGCGTCAGCTTGCGTTCCTCGCCGTCGACCGTGAGCGTGAATTCCAGACGGTTGGTCAACATAGAGTAAACGGTCATCAACCCGGTGATGCCGTTGGCATCCTTCAGGTTGATAATCTGTTCAGACTTCTCGTCGAGGGTGTAGGGGCGGGTGCGCCGCAGGTCTTGTAAAAAAAAGGCGTAGTCCGGCTCAAGAGCGACGTCAGGGGTCAGGTGTGCTGCGCGCGCGTCGTCCAGCCCTTTCCACCAGAGTTCGAAGAAGAGCAGGCGATTCTGAATGTCGGTGAGCGCCTGCTGCATGCGATTCTGCAGCGTGATGGCGGGGGTCGATTGCGTGTCCGCAGAGAACCAGAGCATGGCGTAGTAGGCCAGCGTCCACGCCTTGCGCAGGACCGACTCATAGCGTCGCAGCGCCTCTGTGACGTCGTCGGCGGTCAGGCTTTCGCTCTGCAGAGAGTCGCGCAATTTCTCAAATGCGCGCACCTCCTCTTCGACCTCCGCCATCCGAGCAGAGATTTCCTGTTCCGATGGCTCCGCCAACAGTTCGGATAAATCCCAGGCGGAGAGAGCGTACTTGTTTTTCGCGATCGTCATAGCTTATTTCTGCTCGTTCAACAGTTTGCGCAGCACCATATGCAGGATGCCGCCGTGTTTGTAGTAGTTGACTTCCACCGGCGTGTCGATGCGGCTGATGACCGTGAATTCTTTGACCTCGCCGTTCTGCGCCGTGGCGCGCACGGTGTACTCCTGACTTGGATGCATGTCGTCGTTCAGGCCGGGGATGTCATACACTTCAAAGCCGGTCAAGCCCAGGCTTTTGGCGCTTTCGCCGGGCTTAAATTGCAGCGGCAGCACGCCCATGCCGACCAGGTTGCTGCGATGGATGCGCTCGAAGCTTTCTGCGATCACGGCGCGCACGCCCTGCAGCAGCACGCCTTTCGCCGCCCAATCGCGGCTGGAGCCGGTGCCGTACTCCTTGCCCGCCAGCACCAACAGCGGGGTGCCGTCCTGCATATAGCGTTCGGCGGCGTCCCAGATCGCCATCTTTTCCATGGTGGGAATGTAATAGGTGTAGCCGCCCTCTTCGCCGTTGAGCATCTGGTTTTTAATGCGAATGTTGGCGAAGGTACCGCGCATCATCACCTCGTGATTGCCGCGGCGCGAGCCGTAGCTGTTCCACTCCTCGCGCGGGACGCCGAGCGCCTCCAGATAGCGACCGGCGGGGCTGTTGCGCGCGATCGAGCCGGCGGGGCTGATGTGATCGGTCGTCGTGCTGTCGGGCATGACCGCCAGCACGCGCGCGCCGAGGATGGGCTTGACCGGCGGCGGCTCCGGCGTGATGTCCTGAAAGAAGGGCGGCTCTTTAATGTAGGTGCTCTTCGGGTCCCAAGGGAAGAGGTCGCCGGTCGGCGCCTCGATGGCGTTGAATTGCTCGTTGCCGTCGAAGACGTTGGCGTACTGCTCGCGGAACATCTCCGGCCGCAGCGCGCGGCGGATGGTGCGCTGAATCTCTTCTTGGCTAGGCCAGATGTCGCGCAGATAGATCGGCTTGCCGTTCGGATCGTAGCCCAGCGGCTCGGTCTCCATGTCGATGTTGATAGTGCCGGCGATGGCGTAGGCGACCACCAACGGCGGCGAGGCGAGGAAGTTGGCGCGCACATCTGGGCTGATGCGGCCTTCAAAGTTGCGATTGCCGGAAAGCACCGCAGCTGCAATCAGGTCGCCTTCGCGGATGGCCTTGCTGATCGGTTCGGGCAACGGGCCGCTGTTGCCGATGCAGGTGGTGCAGCCGTAGCCGACGGTATGGAAGTAGAGCGCCTCCAGATAAGGCGTCAACCCTGCCTCGTCCAGATAGCGGGTCACCACCTTGGAGCCGGGCGCCATGCTCGCCTTCACCCAGGGCTTAACGTCCAACCCCAGCTCGACCGCCTTTTTAGCGAGCAGGCCAGCCCCCACCATCACGCTGGGATTGCTCGTATTGGTGCAGGAGGTGATGGCGGCAATCACGACGTCGCCGTGCTTCAACTCGAACTTGCGGCCGGCGTAGGTCACCTCGACGCGCGCGTCCACCTTGTCGGGCGAGAGGCCATAACCGCGCGGGCCAACCGGCGCAGTCAGCGCGGCGTTCCACATCTTTTTGGTCTCGCTCAGATCGACGCGATCCTGTGGACGCTTGGGTCCGGCCAATGAGGGCCGCACCGTGCTCATATCCAGCTCGAGCGTGTCGGAAAATTCCGGCTCCGGCGCGTTCGCCGTGTGGAAAAGGCCCTGCTCCTTGCAATAGCGTTCGACCAGCTCCACCAGCTCCTCATCGCGGCCGGTGCCGATCAGGTAGCGAAGCGTCTCCTCATCGACCGGGAAGAAGCCGGTGGTGGCGCCGTATTCGGGCGCCATGTTGGCGATGGTGGCGCGATCGGGCAGGCTCAATTTACTGACGCCTGGCCCGTAAAATTCGACGAACTTGCCGACCACGCCTTTCTTGCGGAGCATCTCGGTCACGCGCAGCACCAGGTCGGTGGCTGTGGCGCCTTCCGGCAGCTCGCCGGTCAGTTTGAAGCCAACCACCTCAGGCAACAACATATAGATCGGCTGGTTGAGCATCACCGCCTCGGCCTCGATGCCGCCGACGCCCCAACCCAGCACACCCAGGCCGTTGATCATCGTCGTATGGCTGTCGGTGCCCACCAGCGAGTCGGGGAAGGCGACGGTCTCGCCGTTGGTGCACAGCTGCACAACTTTGGCCAGATATTCCAGGTTGACCTGATGGACGATGCCGGTGGCGGGCGGCACGACGCGGAAGTTGTCAAAGGCCTGCTGCCCCCACTTCAAAAACTGATAGCGCTCGCGGTTGCGTTCAAATTCCTTTTCAGCGTTGTATTGCAGGGCGAGCACAGTGCCGAACTGATCGACCTGCACCGAGTGGTCGATCACCAGGTCGACCGGAACCAGAGGGTTCACCTTTTTCGGGTCGCCGCCCAGGCGCGCCATGGCGCTGCGCAGCGCCGCCAGGTCCACCACGCTCGGCACGCCGGTGAAGTCTTGCAAAATCACACGCGCCGGCTTGAAGGGAATCTCCACCTTGCCGGCAGTCTCCGGTCCCCAGTTGGCGAGCGTCTCGATAGCCTCTCTCGTCACTTCAAAGCCGTCGGCCTGGCGCAAGGCGGCTTCCAGCAAGATGCGAATCGAAAACGGCAGACGATTGATGTTGAAGCCATGTTTTTCAAGGGCGGAAAGGCGATAGAGGACCGCCTTACCGCTGCCGGTGTCGAAAGTATCTTTCACACCAAAATAGTCCTGTGTAGCCATGAGGAGATCCTTTCTATGGATTAAGGCCAGGTGAAACGGCGAAGGGCCTGGCGTTTCCGCTGCGTTGCTTTCAGGTGACGCCGTCTCCCCATGCGCCATCGCCCAATGAATTTCCTAATCTGC
>CALFWA010000143.1 GCA_937928035.1 uncultured Caldilinea sp.
ATCCGCCGATCGCATCCGAAGTCGTGATTCGCCCGCAGGCGCCCCTGCAGCCTCCCGCCGAACATTTGCTGGCGGAGCCTGTCCGGTTCGGAGACGTCGCCGCTTTGATCGGGGTCGAATGGCTGCCCGCCACATCAGTGCAGGGCAAGATCGCCGGCATGGTCTTATGGTGGCAGGCGCTTGACGCAATGCCAACCGACTACACGATCTTTGTTCATGCGACGGACGCAAACGCTGCGCTGCTTGCGCAAAACGACGGCCCTCCGAATTTTGGACTTAGCCCGACCCGGCTCTGGGCGCCGGGGGATGTGATTCGAGATGAGCGTCTCTTTGCAGAGCCGCTCGCTTCGGCCCGCAACCCTTTGGTGGGACTCTACGATCCGCGCAGTCTGACGCGTCTACCGGCCTATGTTGAGGGCGCCCGGTTGGCTGAGGATGCGGTCAGGTTCGCCATGCCAGGCTCACCATAGATGTCGATGGAGCAGGACAGACATCTTCGTTCCGGTGAACTGTAAAATTTTCAGCCGCCATGGTTTCGATGTAAGCTCATATTCTTGTGATGGCGCAAACTTCGGCGGGGAAGCCCGCCTTACCGGATCAGGCTATGCCGGATCAGATAGGCGTCGAAGCGGTGAAGAGGGGCGCCGCCGGTTGGCGACGTTTTGTTCTCCTGGCGTTGTTGATGCTCAGCTTTGCGCGTGCCGTGATCCTGCTTGACGCCAAAGACCTGTGGTGGGACGAAAGCCTCAGCCTGCAGCGCGCAGAAGAAAGCCTGCCCAATCTGCTGCTCGGCGTGCTGGTGATCAAGGACGGCTTCAGCGAGCTGCCGACCATTGACCAACATCCGTTTTTCTATTTCGCGCTTCAGGCGCTGTTGCTCCACACGGCAGGAGAGAGCGTCTTCGTTCTGCGCTACGGCTCGGCGCTGGCGGCGACCCTCTTCACTGCAGGCGTCTATCTCTGGGCGCGCTGGATGGAGCGCCGCGCACTTGCGCCCGGCGCCACCGCCCTGTGGGCGACGGCGCTGGCGGCGGTCAACCCTTTCCTGCTCTGGTACGGGCAAGAGGCGCGGCCCTACGCGCTATGGGCGGCGCTGGCGCTGCTCGCCACCTATCTGCTGCTGAGGGCGACGGAGCAGGCGAGGCCGAGCCGTCCCCATCTCTTCGGCTTTCTCCTGGTCGAGCTGCTTTTCGCGCTCACGCACTATTACGCCGTCTTTCTGATCGCCATCCATCTCCTCATCCTGGCGACCTGGTCTTTCCACCATCGCGTGCGCTCCGGAATGATTGCAGTCGCCGTCGTTGCGCTCGCCGGTGTGGTCGTGGGCGGCTACGCGCTGTGGAACGCCGTCCGTCAAGGGGCAGGCGAAAACTTCCCCAAAATCACGGCGCGCATCATCGTCCCTGACCTGGTCAACGCCTTCAGCCTGGGGCCGAGCGCCGATTTAGCGCTGGCCTGGCCGCTCGACCTGCTCTTTGCAGCGCTCGCCGTAATCGGCGCAGGATGGGGGCTGCGCTCATGGGAGTCTCTGCGCCGCGGCGGATGGGTGACGCCGGTCGTGCTCATGACGCCGGTGTTTTTGATCTTGACGCTGAGCCGCTTTCAGCCGCTGTACATGAACTCGCGCCATCTGGGCATGTTGGTCGGGCCGTACACGTTGCTGGTCGGGGCCGGGCTGGCGGCGCTCGGTCGCCTGCGCTCATGGGCGCCCTGGCCGCTGGCGCTGCTCCTGTTTGTCGGCGTCGGCTGGAGCACGCTCGGCTACTATACGCTCGAACAGTATGACAAAGACGACTATACGCGGCTGGGCAAGATTATGAATGGACGCATCATGCCCGGCGACGCAGTGCTCTATTACCCACCCTCTTCGTGGCGCATCTTCGAGTATTACCTGCCGATGGCGCCGGTGCACGAAGCGATTGCGCGCGGGGCGCGCCTGGGCGTCTACGGCGCGCCGCTGCTCAACCGCCCCATGGAAGACACCTTCGCCTGGCTGGCGGCGCTGGGCGAGCAATTCGACCGCGTCTGGGTGATCAAGTCGACCACGCATCCCTATTTCGACCTGGAGGGCGACGTTGAGCGCTGGCTGCTGGAGCACTTCCTGCGCGTGCGCGACGTCGAACTTTTCAGCCAGTCCTCGCTGCGCATCCATCTCTATCTGCCCAAAATTCCGGTGTTCGAGGCATTGCCAGAAACCGTGCAACACCGCGTCACCGCCGAGTTCGGCGACCTGATCCGGCTGGCCGGCTATGACGTCAACGTCGACCCGGCGGCGGTGTGGCTGCCCTGGCAAGTGCGCCTTTATTGGCAGGTGTTGGAAAAACCTGACCGCCGCTACCGCTACATCTGGCGGCTGGTCGAGGAGGACGCCTCCGGCGCCGAGCAGACGCTGGCCATGGTGGAGCGAGAGCCATACGAAGGCGACATCCCAACGCTCTACTGGGACCCGGGCAAGACGATCATGGAGTTCGTCGAGTTTCCGCCCTCTGAACCGGGCGCAGAAGAAGTCCGTCGCTTTTACACCTTACAGGTCTATGACGCTGAAACGTGGGAGAAACTGCCGGTCACCCGCATCGAAGGCGGCGAAATCGCCGCAGATGGCGTGACGGCGCGCTTTCCGGTGGAGGCGCCATGAAAACGACCGGACTCATTTTTGCGCTCTTTCTGCTCCTGGGCGTCGCCTATAGCCTGGTCGTCCCTGCTTTCGAGACGCCGGACGAGCCATTTCACTACGCCTTTGCCCGCCATATCGCCCAAGGAAATGGCCTGCCGGTGCAGGACCCTCGTTCGCCCGGCCCCTGGGCGCAGGAGGGCAGCCAGGCGCCGCTCTACTATCTGATCACCGGCGCAGCGACGGCGCCCATCGACCAAAGCGACTTCGAGGCGATCGCCATCCCCAACCCGCGCGCCAACATCGGCGACCCGCTCTATCCTGGCAACAAAAACTTCATGCTCCATTCTGGCCGCTGGCGCCCGTTGACGGGAGCTAATCTGGCCCTACATGTGGGGCGCTGGCTGTCGCTGCTCATGGGCGCGTTGACGCTGTGGTGCCTGTATCGTCTGGCGACCTTGACCTTCGCTCACAACAAGACGCTGGCGCTAGGCGCAACGGCGCTGGCTGCCTTGATCCCCCAGTTTCTCTTTCTGAGCGCCTCCTTTTCCAACGACAACGCCGTGATTGCTGCCAGCGCCTTCACCCTCTTCTGGCTGGCGCGGCTGCTCGTGAAGGCGGAGCAGAAGCCAATCCAGCGGTGGGAGTGGGTTGTGCTCGGCGTTGCGCTGGGCGCTGCCGCGCTGAGCAAGTTACAAGGGCTAGGGTTGATCCCGCTGAGCGGCCTGGTCGCGCTCTTTCTAGCCTGGCAACGCAGAACGCCGCGCCTTGCGTTCGAGGCGCTGCTCTTCACCAGCCTGCCGGCGCTCTTGATCGCAGGCTGGTGGTATGCGCGCAACATTGCACTCTACGGCGACTGGAGCGGACTTTCGCACCTGATGGAGATCAACGGCCGGCGTCAAGAGCCGCTGACCTGGAAAAACTTCTGGCCCGAGTTCGACGGCCTGCGCTACTCGGCCTGGGGCGTCTTCGGCTGGTTCAACATCCTGCTGCCGGATTGGTTCTACAGGACAATGGATGTCGTGACGGTCATCGGTCTGAGCGGCGCAGCGCTGGCGACCGTCGCATCGCTGCGCAATGCAGCTGCGCATTCTTCGCCCTTCAGTCCCCGCCTCTTGCTTCTTCTCTGGCTGTGGCTGGGCATGATGGCTGTCCTGTTGCTCTACTGGACTTTGCAGGCGACCGGCAGCCAAGGACGGTTGCTTTTTCCGGCGCTGCCTTCCGTCGCCATTCTCCTTGTCGTCGGGATCGAGTTCTGGCTGCGCTGGCTGCCTGCGCTGTGGCGACGCCCGCCGCTTATCGGCGTGGCGGGCGTGCTGGCGGCGATGTCGCTCTATGCGCTGGGCTGGCTGCTCCCCAACACCTATTACGCGCCGCCGCCTGTGACAACCATCGACGCCCACGCAACGCAGCTCGACGTGCGCTATGGCGACGAAGAAAAGCTGCGCCTGCTGGCCCTGCGCCTCGGCGCCGAGCGGGTGCGCGTCGGCGAAAGCCTGCCTGTGACGCTGTATTTACAAACTACTGCGCCATTAGAGCAGGATTATCAGCTTTTTTTGCAGCTTTTGGATGAAAACGGCGTAGAAATCGCTAACCTGACCACCCATCCGGGTTGGGGGCGCAATCCCACCACCTTCTGGACGCCCGGCGCCATCTACGCCGACGCCTATCTGCTGCGCATGACCAAACGCATCGACTCGTGGGCGCCGCTGGCGGCGCGGCTCTATGTGGGCTTCATCGACCCGGCGACGGAAGCAGAAGGAACCTATCTGCCGCTGCCTGCATACGACTCTGCCGGTGAGGAGATCACGCCTTTCATCGGCGTCGTGACAGTGGAGCCGCCGACCGCGCCGGAGCCCAGCCTACCGGCGGAAGAGGTGGGCAGCGAGTTCGGCGGCGTAATCCGACTGGATCAAGTCGCCGTGCAGTGGAAGGACGAGACCCGCACATTGATCGTGGAATTGCTCTGGGAGGCACTGGGGCAGCCGGCGACAGACTACACGGCGTTCGTCCATGTGCTTGACGCTGAAGGAAAGAGTGTGGGCGGATATGACCAGGCCCCTGCGGGCGACCGCTTTCCGACGCATCGCTGGCGCGCAGGGGACCGCGTCCTGAGCCGATTTGAAATCGCACTGTCCGCCTCACTCTCTGCAGGGGACTATGAGGTGTGGATCGGGTTGTATGAGTCGGCGAGCGCAGGCGCGCTGCGTTTGCCGGTGACTTCAGCCGGGCTTGTTCCCGCAGGAGACGGCCAGGTGCGAGCTGCGACGTTTGCGCCCGAGTGACAGACGTTTGCGCCCGAGTGACAAGTTTCCTTCAGGGCGTCACGATGGCGGTCACTGCGAGCGAGTCCAGCCACGGCGCAACCGAAACGGGCAGGATGACGGCCCCGCTTTCGAGCTGTGCCAGCAGCGTCATCATCGCTTCGGCCGAGGGCGCAGTGGTGACGCTGCACTCAAGCCCGCCGGCAGTCGCTTCCCGGGCGAACTCATCGGCCTGCGGACGCGATTGAGGCAACGCCAGGATGCGAATGCTCGTCCTGCGCGGCCTCGCCAGTTGCGCGGCCAGCTGAACGGCATGGTCGGAAGCCGCATCTCCCAAGTAGACGACCGTAAATGGGCCGCTCAGCGGCTGTTGCGCGTGCACAATCACAGGTCGCTGCGTGTTGCGCGCCACGGCCTGCGCCGTCGAGCCGATGCGTTTACCCGGCGTCGTGCCGACACGTCCAAGGCAGACCATGTGCGCCGAGGAGCTGGCGGAGAGCAGCTCTGTGGTCACTCTGCCGCGCACCACTTTGAAAGACCAGGAGAGGCGCTGGCGGCCGGCAATCTCGGCCATAATTTTGCGCAGCTGCGCCGCCCGCAGCTGGAACTCGCGCTCGATATGAGACTGCACCAATCGGCGGGGTCTGGCGGTGAAAGAACCGATTACAAAACCAAACGGCAACCCACATAGATGCAGCAAATTGGTGTCTTCTACGTAAATGCCGCGCAGTTCCAGGTTCAACGCCGCCGCAATTTCGGCGGCGGCGGCGAGCGCCGCCGCACTGTAGGGTGAAGCGTCCAGCGCCACGAGTATATATCCTGGCGACGATGTTTCGCTGCGTTCTTGCCCGCTCATCCAGTACACT
Organism: uncultured Caldilinea sp.; assembly: GCA_937928035.1. Classification (GTDB taxonomy): domain Bacteria; phylum Chloroflexota; class Anaerolineae; order Caldilineales; family Caldilineaceae; genus Caldilinea. Next base: position 5,742 of record CALFWA010000143.1, read on the forward strand.
CCTAACAGCTGACCAGAGCTCATCTGAGCACCTCTCAATCCAACTTGGGTGCATCCTCGTTGGGGCTAGATTTGGCTTCTTTTTGCGCCTGTTCTTTGCTTTCGAGCGCGCGGCGTTTTTTCGCCATTTTCTCCAGGCGGTCAACGACGGCGCGGTTGACGGTTCCCTTTGGATACTTGCCCTGCTTGTTGGGAACGCCTGCGGGCATGCCGGTCAACAGCTCGATGCCTTCATCGATGTGCGAAACCGGGTAGATGTGAAACTTGCCGGCGGCGACGGCTTCGATCACGTCGTTGCGCAGCATCAGGTTCTTGACATTGGTCTCCGGAATCAGCACCCCCTGATCGCCGGTCAGGCCGCGCGCCTTGCAGAGATCGAAAAAGCCTTCGATCTTTTCGTTGACGCCGCCGATCGCCTGGACGCGTCCGTATTGGTCGACCGAGCCGGTGACCGCAAGCGATTGCCGGATCGGAATGCGGCCGATGGCGGAGAGCAACGCGTACAGTTCGGTCGAAGAAGCGCTGTCGCCTTCGACGGCGCCATATGATTGTTCGAAGACAATGCTGGCGGAAAGCGCCAACGGTTGTTCACTCGCATAGCGGGCGTTGAGAAAGCTGGCTAAAATGAGCACGCCTTTGGAGTGAATCGGCCCGCTCAGGTTGACTTCGCGTTCGATGTTGACGACGTCCCCGCGCCCCATCCGCACGGTGGCGGTGATGCGCGAGGGTTGGCCGAACGTGAAGTTGCCCAGTTGCAGCACAGAAAGGCCGTTGATCTGCCCAATCACCTCGCCGGTGGTGTCAATGTGGATGGTGCGCCGCAGGATTTCGCTTTGAATCAATTTTGCCACACGGTCAAGGCGGAAGATCTGGGCGTCAATCGCCTGTTGCACGTGTTCGGCGTTGATCACTGCGGCGTTGGCCTCTGCAGCCCAGTAGTTGGCCTCTTGCAGCAGATCGACGATGGCTTGAATCTGCGCCGTCAACCGCTCGCTGTCGCTGACGAGGCGCGCAGCATGGTCGATGACGGCGCCGACGGCGTAACGATTCAGCGGCCGCAGCCCCTCTTTGCGCACAATAGAGCCGATCAACTGCGCATAAGCCAGGTGCATCTCCGGCGTGCGCTCCACCTCGTCGGCAAAATCGGCCGCCACTTTGAAAAGTTCGTTGAAATCCGGGTCATACTGAGAAAGCAGATAGTACAACAGCCGATCGCCCAGGAGAACAACCTTGACATCCAAGGGCATGGGCTCAGGTTCAAGTGAAACAGTGCTGGTGAGGCTGAGGATTTGGAGGACAGATTCGATGCGCACTTCGCCGAATTCCAGCGCACGTTTCAGCCCTTCCCAGGCGTAAGCATTGGAAAGCACCTTTAGCGCGTCCAGGATCAGGTAGCCGCCGTTGGCTCGATGCAAAGCGCCTGGCTTGATCAACATGAAGTCGGTGACCAGCGCGCCCATTTGCGCCATCTGCTCGATGCGACCATTGAGATTGGTGTAGGTGGGATTGCTCTCATAAATGACAGGCGCGCCCTTGACGTCGGCGGAGTCCACCAGAAGATTGACCTGATAACGACGCAGCGGGGAGACGCTATCGAGGAGGGCCAGCGGATTTTCGCCGTCGGAGGTCTGACGCTGTTTTTCGCCCGCCATCAAGAAGTCGCTCAGGTGCTCCTGAACATCTCGCCGCACCTCCTGAAGGTATTCCAACACCGCAGGCATGTCAACGTACGAGCCGGCAAGTTCGGAGATCAGGTCGTTGAGCACAACGCTGGCGATCTCTTGATTGAGCGCGCGCACCTGATTGCGTAGCTCGCGCTCCCAACGCGGGGCCTGCGAGATGACTTTCTGCAGCTCCTCCTGCATCACCTCGACGTCGGCGCGGATGCGTTTTTGCTCCTCTTCAGGCAACTTCTCGAACTCATCCGGCGTCAACACTTCGTCGCCCTTCAACGGCGCAAAGGCGAGACCGGCGGGCGTGCGCAGCAGGGTCAGGCCGCGTTGGCGCGCCTGTTCTTGAAGCTGCATAAGCGTGGCTTGTTGTCGATCCTGAAATTCGCTTTCGATTGCGCGCCGCCGCGCCTGATATTCTTCGCTCTCGAAGGCGGCGGAGAGCGCAGTCTGCATATCCTCGACGAGGCGTGCCATGTCGCGCTTGAACTCTCGCCCGCGGCCCTGCGGCAACCGCAGGATGCGAGGCCGGTAGGGTTGGCTGAAATTGTTGACGTAACACCAGTCCGAAGGGGGCGGCTCTTGGGCGGCGCGCTCCTCGATAATGCGCCGCACCAGCGTATGCTTGCCTAGACCAGAAGGGCCAAGCGCATAAATGTTATATCCTTGGCGGCGCATCTTGACGCCAAAACGCAATGCGCTGACCGGACGCTCCTGGCCGATCAAAGTGACGACCCCATCCAGTTCCTCAGTTGTTTCAAAAGGAAATTCCTCTGGATTGCAACGACGACTCAAGGCTTCGGGAGACAAAGGATTTATGGGAGACAATGGTTGCTCCTCTCCATCGTGAAAGACGGCAGTGAAATGGACATTTTTAATTGTGAAACACAGCCTTCCAGAAAGTCTGGAACTTTCTGGAAGGCGTCCGGCTGTATCTCTTTATTATTAATATTCACCGTCGATCAAACCGACAGTGCAAAATGATAGTCCCACCAGCTAGGCTCTCCTTCACGCCAGTATTGACCATCGCCGCTGCGGGCGGAGATGGCGCTGATTTCAGGCAACGGCAGTCGTTGAAGCTGAAGGCGCGCTTGGGCGTCTCGGAGCGAGAGTTGCACCCACGCCACCGGGTACTCGATGGTTCCGGGCAACGTCGCAAAAACGCAACGGCGACCTGAATGCAAAGCATGTTCTTGAATGTTCAGACGATGCGCGTGTCCCTGAAAAACAGCGCGCGTGCGCTTCGAACGATCGATGAGGCGCAACACCTCCTGCGCATTATGCACGCCGTAATAATCTTTCCAGCCCTTCCGATGGTTCCAAGGCAGCAGAACCTGATGTGTGAAGAGCAGCGCCGGTCGGCTGTCGGTCGAAGAAAACAGCTCTTCAAGACGCTGCAGCTCCACCTGAGAGACCATCCCATAGACCGGATCGCCGTCTGGGGCGCTTTGAATCTGGTCCGGCGAGTGCCCCATGGTGTTGAGCAAAATGAGCTGCGCCTGGGGCAGATCGATCGTTTTGCCGAGACCTTCCTGATATTGCCATAAGCCGTAAAAATCGCGAAGATGGCCCTTGCCCGGATAAAGATCATGGTTGCCCGGCAAGGCGACGACGGGGACGTCTAGTTCATGGAGGCGCCGGTGAACGTAGCGCATCGCCTGCTCATATTCCTCGCCTGACATCTTATAGCCTCCGCCGCCGCAGACCAGGTCGCCCAGGTGCACAACCAGATCCAGTTGCGCCGCGCGCAGGGCGTCTAGCAAGGCATTCAAAATTTGCTCCGACCAGGGTTGAAGTTGTACGGCCCCTTCAGAGGTGACATACGGCGTGTCGCGTTGCCAGTAATGGGTGTCGGCGACGAGTCCGATCTTTACTTCCTTTGCTTCTGCGCCATTGCTCATGGTGCAACGTCCTCCGTCGCAGGATCGGCAAACCAACGACGCTCCAGTTCGTCTAGTTTGCCATCGGTCTTGAATTGGTAAAGAGAGTTTTCAAGCTGCCGTTGCAATTCATAGGCTCTGCGGGGCATCACGATCACATAGGGGATGCTCTCCAGAGGTGCATTCACAGTGCGCAGCGGCAGGCCGGCAGCCTGCGCCTTCCGCAGCATCACGTTGTCGATCAGAATCGCTTCGACGCTGTTCGCCTCGACCAGCGCAGCGATCATCTCCTCCGGCGTCTCGAAGGGCTGCAGCGTCAGTTCAAGCCCGTCGCGCTGAAGACGCCGCCCGACCATATCACCCAGACCTCCCCATTCTACTCCCACGCGAGTTCCCGATAAATCGGACAATTCGTTGATTGTTGAACGATTGTGCACAGCAATTCGTAGGCCTGCATCAAAATACGGCGTTGAAAAGAGGAAATCCTGAGTCAGTCGCTCGTCGTAGGGGTAAGCGCTCACGATGCTGTCAATTTTGCCAGCTTTCAGGGCGTCGGGCAGGCTGTCGAAGCCGATGGCGACGATGTCGGCGCGCACGCCCCAGCTAGCCGCCAACGCATGCGCCAGCTCCACGTCATAGCCGATGGGCGTTCCGGAGGCGTCCAACATTTCAAACGGCGGAAAACTGGGATCCAGGCCGACTCGCCAGGCGCCGCGCTGCTGAATTGCTTCCCAGGTTCCGTCGCTGCGCCAAAATGAAAATAGCAACGCCTCCTGCACGCCTTGATTCAACCAAACGCCGCCAAACGCAAGCGCCAAGACGACGCCTGCCACGACGAACAGGATGCGCCTTCGCTGCGTCAAGGGGCGAATGTGCGCAGATATTGTTGCACCTCCCGATAAATAGGTTTTGGCTCAAAATCGGTGCGCACGAAGGTGAAATAATCTTGATAGGAATTTTGATCCCAGGGAAACCGAAAGACCCAAAAACAGAGCGCCTCCAGCCAGGGCCACTCTTCTTGTGCAATCTCATAGGCGCGCAATGTGTATACAATCCGCTCCCCGGGTCGAACCGCGCGGGTCCAGCGTGGATGGTCGTTCCAGCCTCCTTCTGTGATCATGATCGGTTTTTCGCCATCGCCATTTTCGACCATGATAGCGCGCAACAGCTCGGTGCGGCGGAAATTGACCACCTCCGGATGAGGTGGGCTGTCTGGATCGAAGTGCCACCCATAGGCGTGAACCGCCAGAATATCGAAATAGTCCCGGGCGCCGGCGTCGTACATCGCCTGCAAGAAAAAGAGGTCGTTGACACCGAGCTCGCTGCCCGGCGGCGCCAGCGTGGGCGCCAGCGCGCCTCCCAACACCTGAACTTCCGGAGCCACTGCGTTGATCATCGGGTAGACGGTGCGCAACAATTGCGTGTATTTTACCGCATCCGGCGCAGCATAGCCCCACTCCAGCGCTAGATTTGGCTCATTCCAGAGAATGACATGCTCGATATCGCCGCGATAGCGCTCGACAAACTTCGCAGCAAAATTCCCAAAATCGACGAAATGCTCTTCATCCAGATAGAGCGGCGTTGTATCTTTCGGCCTCGCCCATTCCGGCACAAACCCCAACCTGGCAATGATACGCAGCCCTTGCTGACGAGCGTGTCTCACCACCATATCGGCGTGCGCCCAATGATAGCGACCGCGTTCGCTTTCGATGTAGGCCCAGGGGAAATACTCGACAATCCAGGGAGCGCCCATTTCGCGCACCATCTCAAGCGTGCGTTTGATCTTCCACTCCTCCACTTCGTCGGTCAGCCGTGTATGAACGCCTGCTTTGGGGTTGACGGTTTGCACCGTCTGTAGAGGGCCGATCGCCATGCGTGCGGCGCGTTGTTGCAGCCAGAACAGGCCGATTGCAAACGCCAGGAAGATGGCGAATGCAACCCACAGAAGCCAATGCTTACGAAAATCGACCACTTCTCCATAATAATAGGCTGAAATGATTTTGTCTAATTAACCTCGCCTCTTGCGCCCGACTCAATGCGTGATCACCGTCTAGAAGGCGCATTTTTTGCTTCTCCACCTCAGAACAGGCTGTCTTTTCAAATGGTTTCGGAGACAACATCCTCCGCAACAGGAGATAGATCATCCCGTTCATGTCGTTTCAAGTAACGGGAAACAGCTATACTAACTACAAACATCGCAGCGGAAAGGAGCAACATCCGCCAGTCGAGGCCAGGCAGCTCACCGCTCAAGAAAAGACGAGA
>CALFWA010000144.1 GCA_937928035.1 uncultured Caldilinea sp.
TCGACAATCCAGCTTTCGACGTCGTCACCGGCGCATGTCCGCACGACTGTCCCGACACCTGCAGCTGGCAGGTTGCCGTCGATCGCGCCACCGGCGCGGCTGTCGATCTTTGGGGGCATCGCGATCACCCCATCACGCAGGGCAGGTTGTGCGGCAAGGTGGATCGCTATCTAGAGCGCACCTATCACAAAGAGCGCCTCACAGTTCCTCTGCGCCGCGTCGGGCCGAAGGGCAGCGGACGTTTCGAGCGCGTCTCCTGGGAGGAGGCCATCGCCGACATCGCTCGTCGTCTTCAAGCGATCATCGAGGAATATGGCTCCGAAGCGGTGTTGCCTTATTCGTACAGCGGGACGCTCGGCTTTCTCCAGGGCGAGGGGATGGCGTCGCGCTTTTTCAACCGCATGGGCGCCAGCCAGCTCGCCCGCACCATTTGCGCAGAGGCGGGCTTCCAAGGCTATCTCTACACAATCGGCGCTGCGGAAGGCATGCTGCCGGAAGATTTCGCTTTCTCGCGCCTGATCTTAATCTGGGGAAGCAACACGCTGACCAGCAACCTGCATCTCTGGCCTTTCATCCAGCAGGCGCGAAAGCGGGGCGCCCGCGTGCTCGTCATCGACCCGGCCAATACCCGCACGGCGCAGGCTGGCGACGAGTGGATCCCCATTCGCCCCGGCGCCGACGCCGCCCTGGCACTGGCGATGATGCATGTGATTATCTCAGAAGCACTGTACGACGCCGATTATGTAGCACGCTACACGCTCGGCTTTGAGCAGCTCGCCGAGCGCGTGCGGGCGTGGACACCGGCTCGCAGTGCCGAGATCACCGGCATCCCCGCCGAACGCATTGCTGCGCTGGCGCGCGAATACGCAACAACCCGCCCCGCTGGCATCCGCATCAACTACGGCCTGCAGCGCCATTACGGCGGCGGCATGGCTGTGCGCACGATCACATGTCTGCCTGCGCTGGTCGGCGCCTGGCGAGAGCGCGGAGGCGGCGTACAGCTCAGCAGCAGCGGCCTCTTCCGCCACCTCGACAAAAGCGGGCTGCATCGTCCCGACCTGTTGGAAAAGGCCAAAGCGGAGCGGCAAAAAGACAACGCCATTTCCCAGACCCGCCCTTTCCCTCGCGTGATCAACATGAACCGCCTAGGCGACACCCTGAGCCTCGACCCGGAGCGCCTCGCCTGCGCACATTATCATCCGCGTCCGATCGATCCAATTCCGACGCCGGAGGAGGCCGGTCCGCCGGTCAAAGCGCTGATCGTCTACAACTGCAACCCGGCGGCGGTCGCTCCCGATCAGGCCGCTGTGCTGGCAGGGTTGCGGCGAGAGGATCTATTCACGGTCGTGCTTGAGCACTTCCGGACCGACACCGCCGACTATGCTGATTATCTGTTGCCGGCGACGACGCAGTTAGAGCACTGGGACCTTCATCGCGCCTACGGCCATGCGTGGATTGCGCTCAATCGGCCGGCCATTGCGCCGGTGGGCGAGTCCCTGCCCAACAGCGAGATTTTCCGTCGGTTAGCGTGGGCGATGGGCTACGACGATCCATGTTTTCGAGAAAGCGACGAGGAAATCTTGCGCGCCTTTGTAGAGGCGCAGACGCACGAGCATTTCGCCGGCCTCACCTGGGAGAGACTGTTGAACGAGGGATTCTTCCGCCTCAACCTGCCGGAGCCATATCTGCCTTTCGCCGAAGGCAACTTTCCGACGCCGAGCGGCAAATGCGAGTTTTTCAGCGCGCGCATGGCTGCGGATGGCTATGACCCGCTCCCGAACTATACGCCGCCGCGCTGGCAGCAGAACTACACAGGAGAAGCAGCTGCGTCTGTTGCCGGCTCCCTTGTTTGCATCTCACCGCCGGCGCATTCGTTCCTCAATTCGACGTTCGCCAATTCACTGCGTTTCTTGCAACGTGAAGAACAGCCTTTCCTTTGGATTCATGCGCAGGACGCAAGGCTGCGCCAGATCGAGGATGGAGCACGTGTGCGCGTCTGCAATCGGCACGGGGAAGTGGCGCTCACCGCCAGAGTCACCGAGGCGATTGTTCCTGGAGCAGTGCTTGCGCCGGGGGTGTGGTGGCCAAAGCTTAGCCCAGATGGCCGCAATATCAACCAAACCACGCCCCAGGATGAAGCGGACATGGGCGCCGGAGCGCTCTTTTATGATGCAACGGTATGGGTGGAGCCTCTCTCGCCGAGACAAATGGATAAACCAATACGGTCATTGCGCAACGAATTTGCGAAATTTTAAAGGTGAATTTGCCTCAAAAATTTTATAAAAGTCAAATGGGTCAGGGCGGCCTCAGGTCTCCCTTCCCTCGAGGAGACCTGAGGCGATCGTTTCAATCCAACACGCAATCTGCCTGCATGTTACGCAGTGACCGGCTTGCCCAGGCCGGCGGCGAGGCGCAGCGCCGCAGCGCGACTGGTGTCTTCCCAAGGCAGTTGAATGTCATCGCGGCCAAAGTGGCCATAGGCGGCGGTCTGTCGATAGATGGGCCGTCGCAGGTTCAGATCGCGGATGATGGCGCCCGGTCGCAGGTCGAAGTGTTCGCTGATAAGGTCGGCGATCTTTTCATCGGAGATGCGTCCCGTGCCGAAGGTCTCGACGTTGATGCTCAAGGGATGCGCCACGCCGATGGCGTAGGCGAGCTGAATCTCGCAGCGCGACGCCAGTCCGGCAGCGACGATGTTTTTCGCCACCCAGCGCGCAGCATAGGCGGCGCTGCGATCGACCTTGGTGCAATCCTTGCCGGAGAAGGCGCCGCCGCCATGTCGCCCCATGCCGCCGTAGGTGTCGACGATGATCTTGCGCCCGGTCAACCCGGCGTCACCCATCGGGCCGCCCACGACAAAGCGGCCGGTGGGATTGGTGTAAATGATCAAGTCCTTATCGACCAGCTCGCCGGGCAACACCGGATCGATCACATGTTCAATCAACGCGTGGCGAATTTCCTGCTGGCCGATCTCCGGGTCGTGTTGGGTGCTGATCAGCACCGTGTGGATGCGCTTAGGTTTGCCGTAGGAGTATTCGACCGTGACCTGCGTCTTGCCATCCGGCCGCAGCCAGGGCAGGATGCCCTGCTTGCGCACCTCGCTGAGCCGTCGCGCCAGTTTGTGCGCCAGGTAGATCGGCATCGGCATCAGCGTAGGCGTCTCGTCGCAGGCGAAGCCGAACATCATACCCTGATCGCCAGCGCCGATGGCCTCAATCTCATCCTCGCTCATCTCGCCGGTCTTGAACTCCTGCGCTTTGTCGACACCCATGGCGATGTCGGGGCTTTGCGCTGCAATGGCGACTTGCACACCACAGGTGTTGCCGTCGAAGCCCTTATGGCTGCAATCAAAGCCGATGTCAAGGATGACCTTGCGCACCAGCTCATCGAAGTTGATCGACGCTTTAGTCGTGATTTCGCCCAGGCATAGGACGAAACCGGTTTTGACGGCCGTCTCGCAGGCCACGCGGCCATAGGGGTCCTGCGCCATCACGGCGTCCAAGACCGCATCGCTGATCTGG
>CALFWA010000145.1 GCA_937928035.1 uncultured Caldilinea sp.
CGCAGAAATTTGTGCAAAATTCCGTCTCTGCCAAGAACGCAACGCCCGCCTTCGTCAACGTCTTACTCCAGGTCGAACGACCTGCCCCGGAAGAGCTTGCGCACTACTCGCGGGGGGAGCGCTATCGACTGTTGCGCGCCAATGTTGAAGCGCAACGCAAGCAACTGCAACAATGGATCGCCATGCACAACCTCAGCGACGAGGTGCGCTCCGTCGGCCCGGCGACCGGGTTCAACATGCTCTTCGTCGAGTGCACTCCGCACGCAGCGCAGGAGCTCCTCCATGCACCCGGCGTCATTGACATTACGCCTGTTGATCAAGCAGATTGAGTTGGAGACCCTTATGACCGAATCCACCTATCCAATGATCGACGTCGAGACTGCGCTCTGCATCGTGCTCGACCAGGCTACGCCGCTTCCTCCTGTAACGCTCCCGATTCGCTCAGTCCTTGGCCGCGTCCTCGCCCACGCCATTCATGCCGGCAAGCCGTTGCCGCCTTTCCCTGCTTCGGTCAAGGATGGCTACGCCGTGATCGCCGCCGACGGCCCCGGCGTCTATCCGGTGGTCGGCGAGGTGACCGCCGGCCGTGTGGCGGATTTTGTCCTGAAGCGTGGGGAGGTCGCCTACATCACCACCGGCGCGCCGCTGCCTCCGGGCGCCGACGCCGTCGTGATGGTGGAAGAGACCGAAGCCGTGGGCCGTGAGAATGGCGCAGAGGGACGCCCCCTCGTGCGCATTCGCGCACGCGTCAAGCCGGGCGCCGACGTGCGCCCCATCGGCTACGACGTGGCGGTTGGTCAGGAGGTGTTGCCGGCCGGCGCGCGGCTTGGACCGGCGGAAATCGGTCTACTGGCGACGGTGGGAGTGGCGCAGGTAGAGGTGCATCCAGCCCCGCGCGTCGCCGTTCTCTCCACGGGCGATGAGCTGGTGGAAGCCGACGTTGCGCCTGGTCCGGGGCAGATTCACGACAGCAACCGCCCTACGCTGGCCGCTGCGGTCGCAATGCTGGGCGGCGAGGTGATCGACCTCGGCATCGCTGGCGACGCGGCGCCTGCGCTGGCGGCGGCCATCGAGCGCGGGCTGGAAGAGGCGGACATTTTGCTCACCTCCGGCGGCGTTTCCATGGGCAATCTCGACCTCATCAAGCCGCTGCTCGACCGCTCCGGCGTCGTGCATTTCGGCAGGCTGCGCATGAAGCCAGGCAAACCCTGCACCTTCGCCACCGTCGAACGCCACGGTCGGCGCAAACTGGTTTTCGGCCTGCCCGGCAACCCGGTCAGCAGCCTGGTCACCTTTTACCTGCTGGCTGCGCCGGCGATGCGCAAGCTGGCGGGCTGGCCTAAGCCACGGTTGCCGCGCGTACAGGCAACCCTCGGTCAGTCGTTGCGCCTTGACCCCTATCGCCCTGAGTACCACCGGGCCACCCTGCGCTGGGAGATGTCGTTGCACGAAGGACGCGGCGGCTTCCTGGCGGACAGCACCGGCAACCAGGCCAGCAGCCGTCTGCTCAGCATGCGCTCGGCCAACGCCCTGCTCGAGCTGCCGCAAGGAGAAGGCGCGCTGCCGGCGGGAATGATCGTGACGGCGCTGCTCATCGGGGATGTGATGTAACACTCCGGCGCCGAACCTCCATCGCCTCCCCTGCGTCTGGCAATTGTCGATTGAACGGCCCTTCCTATTCTGATATGCTCTGTTGCGGGTGGATTCGAGGCTTGCTTAAATCCCCAAGACCTTGCAATTGACCGAGTGCGATTCACCGAGAATGTGCGGTTGGGCGCTGCACCCATCATCACCACCATTTATTGGCTCAATTCGTTCTATCGATTGCCAGATTCAACTGCGTAACCTATTCTGACGCGCACAAGCGAAGGATGAAAAGAGGAGAAAACGCCGATGATCGTTCGCATGACAATTGCGCTCGGCATTGCGGCGATGTTGTTGGCAGGCGCGCTTGGGCTGCCGACGGGGCTGGTGCGGCGCACGCTGATCGCAGATACGCCGGTCCTGCAGATTGACGCCCCGGCGCAGCAAACGCAAGTCATCCCTACGCAAGATTGGCCTCAGGTCGGCCGCGACGCCCAACGCACCAACTATACGCCGCTCCAGGTGAACCCGCCGTACTGCTATCTGTGGAAATGGTACGAAGTTCCATTCGCCTCGCGTGCGCAACCTGTCGTGGTTGCGGGACGGCTCTTCATCGGCGGTATGGACGGCGTGCTCTACGCCCGCAACGCCGGCACCGGCGCTCCCTTATGGACGCATTCTGGCGACGGCAGCCCAATTCGTCACTCGCCCGGCGTGCTCGACGACGCGGTGATCTTCAGCACGCACGGGGGGAACACCTTTGCGCTGGACGCCGCCACAGGCGCCCTGCGCTGGCGGCGCGCCACCGGCCCTAGCGCCACCGCGCCGCTGCTGGACGCCGCCCGCAACCGCGTGATAGTCGCTTCGACCGACGGGCGGCTCACATCGCTCCGCCTGAGCGACGGGGCAGAGATCTGGCAATATCGGTCGGATGCGCCGATCCTGACCACGCCCGCCCTGAGCCGCGACGGCTCCCTGATCTTCAGCGGCGACGAGGCGATCTACGCTTTCGCCGTCGAGGCCGAAAGCGGCGCATTGGTCTGGAAGACCCGACTCTACGGCCAGAGCCTAGGCGAGCGCTACCCGGTCGTGCTCAGCGACACGGTGGTCTATCGCTCGCAGCCGCTTTACGCCCTCTGGCAATTGCTCGGCGAGGGAGATGTCGTGATGAACCAGGCCGGAGCTGTCAACCCGGATTGGGACGCGGACTGGCGCGCCGTGCGCCCACGCATCACCGCCTACCTGAGCGCGCAGCCGCATAAGCAGACCTTTTTCGTGCTGGACGCCAGGGCGGGCCAGTTGCGCGGGGTGGCGCCGGTGCTCTACACCTTCGGCGACAACGACATTCCCAACACGCCGGTCGTGCGCAGCGGCGCCGCCTACACCGCTTACGTCACCTACCGGACGCGCCAGGGCATCCAGACCACCAGCCCCTATGCAGTGCACGTCTCCTCGCAGTACGACGGCGAGTTGGGGCTAATGAACATGCAGACGCTCGATGACATCGTCGGCCTGCGCACCGCCGACTATCCTGCGTCCAATTTCAACTACGAATTCCGCCTCACCTCGGATGAGCCGGCGATGATGACGATGGGCGGCAACATTCTCTACATCGACAATTGGGAGCGACTCGGCGCCATTAGCCTGACGACGGAGATTCAAGGCGAGCTGGTGCACGTGGGCACGGTCTCCAATGTCTGGCCGGAATGCGGCGGCGGCCATGACTCCGGCTGCGGACCGGTCGGCCCTAATCCGTTCTTCCCGCTCAGCGGCGATCCGCGCGATCGGGATTACCCCTTCCCCTCCCCGCGCGTCGGAGAGGGAGCGGCGCTGGCGGGCGCAGTCATCGCCAACAACATGATCTACTGGCGCGTTATCGAAGGCGGGCTGGCGGGCATTGGCGCAGGGGACGGTGCGAATTGTCCTCCTCCCCTGGTCTATACGCAGACACTGCCTCCTGCGCCGACGTCCACGCCGCTTGTCGTCATAACAAGCCGGGCGCTGACAGACTATGTCACGCTCGACCTCACCACGCCAATTCCCAACCCTCCCGCCGACCTGGTGCAGCGGCTGCGCAGCGAAGTCGCCGACTTGGTGCGCAACGACGAATATCTCATGCCCTACTATCTGCAGCGAGGCATGAGCAACCCCGCCATGTGGCCGCACAACTCGACCATCCCGCCGGAGCCGCCCGCCATCACCTACAACGGCGGCGGCAACGCCTACTGGCATGACTCCGGCGAGCTATTGCTCACGCTGGCGATGGCCTATCCCTATCTCGATGCAGATCTGCAAAGCCGGGTGCGGCAATATGTTGCCAACGTCCTTATCGCCCGCTACCCTCCCTGGCAGGACATGCCCTGGGGCGGCGATTGGCTGAAGAACGGCGCGCCGCGCGAGCTGTATCCCGTGCCGGAAGACATCCGCGTCAACCTGAACAACTGGCCGCCGCCGGCCGCCAGCCCGCTTTCGCTCTACGCCGTCTGGTTATGGGCCAAGAACACAGGCGACTGGGCGCTGGTGCAGAACAACTGGAGTGCGCTCACCAACCTATATAATGCACGACGCAGTGTCGCCTACTACGCCGACATCGCCGGCCTCATCGGCTACGCGCGCATGGCGGAGCAATTGTTCGGGGTCAATTCATTGACTTACGTTCGTGCGGTCGAGACGGCGGTGGCTGCGCTGGAGGCCGGTCGGGTCATCACGCCGTACATTGAATACGCGCGCTCCATCGACCAGTATTGGACGCCGCGCGATGATCAAGCGGAATGGGCGCGCTTTCAGGGGTGGTGTCTGCCGGTCTTCTTCGGCCTGACGCCGGAGATCGGCCTCTATCTGCGCGAGCAGACCAACGGCCAGGCCGCGGCGCACGTAATCTCCAGGCAGATAGGCGACGGCCTGCGCTGGTGGTACATCACGCGCGCGGGCATTCACGCCGAGGAAGGGGAAAGCTCGTTCATTGCGCCGATCGCCGGTTGGTCGCACTTCCTTGCCCGCGCTTATATCCTGGGCGATTCGCGCGCGACGTTGCGCCGCTGGTTGGATCGGCCATGGGGGCGCGGAGACCTCTACTCGATCCAAAAAATCGTCGCCACGATTCAGGCCGACGAGCAAGAAGAGAGCGAAGAGGAGGCGGCGCAACAGCCAACTCTCTTTCTGCCGATCGTCTTGAAACCATCCGCAACGCCGACTCCCACTGCCACACCGACCGCAACGCCAACCCAAACTCCTACGGTGACGCCGACCCTCCCGCCGACGCCCACCAACACCCCCACGCCTCCACCCGGCGGCTCGACCTACTCACTGCGCTTTTACGGCAACGGCGTGAACGACATCGACCGCGTCAAGATTCCCATGAGCAATACTGTGGGCGCTTCGCTGCCGGTCAACATCGGCGCCGGCGACTTCACCATCGAGTTCTGGATGCGCTATGTGCCCGGCGAAAACAACAGCGGCGCCTGCACTGAAGGAGGCGACAACTGGATCCGCGGCAACATCATCTTTGACCGCGATATCTTCGGCGCGCCGGATTACGGAGATTTCGGCGTTTCACTCTACGGCGGACGCATCGCCTTCGGCGTCAACAACGGCTCTAGCGGCCAGACGATCTGCGGCGCAACGACGTTGGCGACCAACCAGTGGCATCACGTCGCCGTCACCCGCCGCAGCGACGGCGAGATGAGCATCTTCGTCAACGGTGCGCTTGACCGTCGCATCCCCAATGGCCCGGCAGGGAACGTCTCCTATCGCGTGGGGCGCCCCATCACCGACAACCGGTGGTGGAACGAGCCTTTCCTGGTGATCGGAGCGGAGAAACACGACTACGATCCGAACAGCTATCCGTCCTTCAGCGGCTGGGTGGACGAGGTGCGCATCTCGAACAACGTGCGCTACACCGGCGTATTCACGCCGCCCAACGCCCCCTTCACGCCCGACGCCAACACGGTCGGCCTCTATCACTTCGACGAAGGGGGCGGGTCCACCGTGCTGGATTCCTCCGGCGCTGCCGGCGGACCAAGCCATGGCGAACGGCGCTTCGGCGGCTCGCCTGCCGGGCCGGTGTACGATGGAGTGGTGAAACGGTTTTAACGTAGATGGAAAACTTTACGAATAGAGCAAAGATGATGCCGCTTCCGTGATCTGCAACACGCCTTCATGCTTGCAGGTAAAGTGAAAACGTAAAAAGGAGGAGTGACAGAGGCGCTCCTCCTTTTTACGTCGCGGCTTGCGGCTGTCGCCTACGGTTGCTTAAAAATCACAGGGAGATGATTGGCCGCTCCCACGTTCACCGACACTGCGTTCGACGTCACAGGCGTGGCCGGATGTGTTGTCGAGTTAACCGTAGCGGTGTTCGTCAGCGCTAGGCCGACCGTGATCGCAGCGCTTGCCTCAATCGTGATAGCCGGCGCCGGGCCGAGAGCGAGCGAAGGTGTAGAGCAAATTACGCTCGGCGCATTAAAAGTGCAACTCCAGCCAGCCCCCGAGGCGCCGATGAAATTCATACCGGTCGGCAGAACATCGGTCACCACGACGCTGGCTGCAGGGCTTGGGCCTGTATTGGTCACTAGAAGCGTATAGGAGATCGTTGCGCCCGACGCCACCGTGTTGGTCAAGATGGCATTGTAGCTCTGCATCTTGCCGATCTGCAGGTTGGCCACAGGGGTGACCGGTGTATTCGCGACGGAAGCATTGTTAGCCAGATTAGGGTCAGGGTTGCCCGAAGCGACTGTGGCCGTGTTGACGACGGCGGTGGCGAGGGTCGGCGCCGTCGCCGTAAAGATAAGCGTAGTTCCTGCGCCGGCTGCAAGCGTCGGCAGCGTAAAGATTGCCTGGCCGCTGCTGCTGCTCTGCAAAGTAAATCCGCCTCCGTTTACGACGCCGCCAAAGCTTGCACCGCCTGTGAGTGTGTCGGTTAAGACGATGTTCAAAGCGGAGCCAAAGCTGCTCAGGTTCACGACCAACACGGTGTAGGTGATGGTTTCTCCGCTCATCACAGAGGCAGGGAAGGCCGTCTTGTTGACGGAGAGGTCTGCTTCCTCTAGCTCAAAGGAGCCGATATCGCAAGCTGCGCCTTGTGGCCGCGCCAGGCTGCGCTGATCGCTTATGACGCCATAACCGTTGCAGGCCCCGGCCTGATCGATCGCAGGGCTTCCTGCTCCGAGCGCGTGATTGGGTGTTGCACCGCCGTTCAAAGCCAGCGGCTGCAACAGAGGATTGACATTGGTGAACGCAAAGCCGGTGCAGGAAGCATCGTCCGACAATGACGCGCCATTGTGGGCCACCGCTGCGCCGGTGCAATTCCCCCCTGCGTTGTTGGCCAACAAGGTCGCCAATACTTCAACGGCGGCGCCAGGCTCGACATGGATGCCTCCTCCGGTCGAACTTGCAATCGTCGTGTGGGTCAGGTGGCTCGTGGTGTTGAAATTGTACAATCCGCCGCCGCTCGCCGCGCTGTTGCCGCTCAACGTAGAGTTGATGCTATGGAATAGATACGAGTTCAAGACGCCGCCCCCTCGCTGCCCCCCAACGTTGCCGACGATGCTAGAGTTGATCACCGTCGCGTCGCCGTTGGAGTGGATGCCGCCGCCCCATAACAGAGCGCCGCTGCCGGCGACCGTGTTGCTCTGAATGAGGCTGCTATCAATCACGACGGCGTCCACCTGGCTCACAATGCCAATGCCGCCGCCGCTGGCCGAGCCGCCGCCTGCGCCGATCGCCGAATTGTTCGCAACGGTGGCGCCGGACAGGAAGAGCTGGCCTCCTGGAGGCCCAATCTGGGCGTAGCTTGCAATGCCGCCTCCGCTTGCATATTTCGCCTCGACGCGGTTGTGAGCAATAGCCCCTCTGACGATCGACATTGTCTGCTGTTGGTTGAGGACACCCCCGCCGTAGGCGTCTGCGTTTATCACCGACGATGCCGTATCGACGATGTTGAATTCGACGCGGACGTTATCCAGCGATGCAGCCGGACCGGCGTTTAAGAGGCCGCCTCCGCCGACCGCCGAACCATTCAAAATCGCTCGGACATGGTTGTATGAAACCTGTCCGCC
>CALFWA010000146.1 GCA_937928035.1 uncultured Caldilinea sp.
GCAGCAGGTCCCGGGCCTGCAAACTACCGAGCCGGTTGCACCGTCGATTGCGGCGCCGCCTCCGGCTTCTGTTCAGCCTGAACCGATGGTTGCGCCAGTCGCTCAGCAGTCCGTCCAGGCCCCGGCCTCCGACCCGGTCGTGGATCAGGTGCTGGAAGTCGTGGCGGCCAAGACCGGTTATCCGCAGGACATGCTCGACCTTGATCTCGACCTGGAGGCGGACCTGGGCATCGACACCGTCAAGCAGGCGGAAACCTTCGCCGCCATTCGCGAGAAGTTCGGCATACCCTTCCAGGAAGGTTTGAACCTGCGAGACTATCCGACGCTGCAGAGCGTGATCGACTTTGTGCGCAGGATGCGTCCTGACCTGAGAGAGGCGAAGGTTGAGGAGAGAGAAGCGCAAGAAGAGGTTGCTCCGCCGCAGGGCGCAGAGGCGTCCCCTTCGACCTCCGACCCGGTCGTGACGAAGGTGCTCGCAGTCGTCGCCGAGAAGACCGGCTATCCACCCGAGATGTTGGAGCTTGACCTTGACCTGGAGGCGGACCTGGGCATCGACACCGTCAAGCAGGCGGAGACCTTCGCCAGCATCCGTGAGGCGTTCGGCATTCCTTTCCAGGAGGGCTTGAACCTGCGCGACTATCCGACGCTGCAGAGCGTGATCGACTTTGTGCGCAGGATGCGCCCTGACCTGAGAGAGGCGAAGGTTGAAGCGCAGGAGGCGCCTTCCGCACCCCAATCACCTCAAGCCGTTGCTTCTTCATCCCCGATCCAAACCATCGGTGCGCTGGAAGACGCCGATCGCATCCCCCGTCGCGTGCCGGTTCCTGTCCTGCGGCCTCCGACCGACTTCTGCAAACCGACCGGCGTAACGATCGGCGCAGACAGCCGCATCGTCGTCATGCTCGACCGGGGCGGCGTTGGGCAGAAGCTGGTGGAAAAGCTGCAAAAGCGCGGGGCCACCGTGCTCACGCTCGAGCCAGGCGTCGCAACGGACGCCCTGGACGCCCAACTCAGAACATGGCTGTCCGAGGGTAAGATTCAGGGCGTCTTCTGGCTGCCGGCGCTGGACGTCGAGCCGCCGATCGAGGAGATGACGGCGGAGGAGTGGCGCGAGTCCAATCGCGTGCGCGTGAAGAATCTTTATACGACGATGCGTGCGCTCTACGACAGCGTGAGCGGCCTGAACACGTTCCTGATCTCTGCGACGCGATTGGGCGGTTTACACGGCTACGGCCTGGCTCCCGCCGTTGCGCCGTTGGGCGGCGCAGTCGTAGGCTTCACCAAAGCCTACAATATGGAACAGGCTCTGCGTGAAGTCGGCAGAGGCGTCACCGTCAAAGCCGTCGATTTCGAGGCGTCGCGCAAGACGGTGGAGCCTGCCGAACAGCTGATCGCCGAGGCGCTCTTCGATCCAGGCGTCGTCGAGGTTGGCTACTTTGAGGGGCAGCGCTACACCGTTTCTCTGGAAGAACAGCCGGCCAGGGACGGCGCTCCTGGCATGGCGCTCGGCAAGGACACCATCTTCGTGGTGACCGGCGCAGCCGGCGGCATCACCAGCGCCATCACGGTGGACCTGGCGGCCCACAGCGGCGGCGTCTTCTACCTGCTCGACCTGGTGCAGGCGCCAGCGCGCGACGACAAATACGTCGCCCTCTTCCGCCAGGGGCGAGAGACGCTCAAACAGGCGTTGATTGCGGAGGCGAAGGCGGCGGGCGAAAAAGTGACGCCCAAACAGATCGACGACCGCATCCTGGCAATCGAACGACAGGAGGCTGCCCTGCGCGCCATCGAAGCTGTCGAGGCGGCGGGCGGAACCGCCCACTACTACAGCCTTGACCTGCGCGACGGCGACAAGGTGGCGGCGGTGGTCGAAGAAATTCGCCGGCGTCACGGCAAGATCGACGTGCTGCTCCACGCCAGCGGGCTGCTCCTCGACCGCACCCTGCCCAATAAGGAGTCGAACCAGTTCGCCCTGGTCTACGACGTCAAGGCTGACGGCTTCTTCAACCTGCTCAAGGCTGCCAGAGGAATGCCGATCGGTGCAACGGTCAGCTTCAGCTCGGTGGCCGGTCGCTTCGGCAACAACGGTCAGACCGACTATTCGGCGGCCAATGACCTGCTTTGCAAGATCACCAGCAGCATGCGGACCTGGCGACCACAGACGCGCGGCATCGCCATCGACTGGACGGCGTGGGGGCAGATCGGCATGGCCTCACGCGGCTCGGTGCAGCAAATTCTCGAATCACTTGGCGTGGACATGCTGCCGCCCGAAGCGGGGGTGCCCACCATCCGCCGCGAGCTGACCTACGGCGGAGCGCGCGGGGAGGTGGTCGTCGCCGGCCGCCTCGGCGCCTGGCTCGATGAAAAAGACCCCACCGGCGGCCTCGATGTGGATAAACTCAGCGCCTGGCTCGCCGCGCGCAAGCAACCGTTCTTGATGGTCGGCGCGGTCAAGTCCTATCGCCTCTACGGCGGCCTGGAAGTCGAGACGACGCTTGACCCGAAGGTGCAGCCCTTCCTCTTCGACCACGCGCCGGACGAAGGAACGCCCTGGTTGCCTGGCGTGATGGCGACCGAGGCGTTGGCGCAGACGGCGATGGTGGCCGCGCCCGGCTATCGCGTGGTGAGCGTCGAGCATGAGGAAATGTTGGGCGCCTTCAAATTCTTCCGCAGGGAGCCGCGCACGCTTCATCTGAGCGCAACGGTCAAGCCGGCAGGCGGTGGCGAGCTGCTGGCGAGGGTGATGCTGCGTTCGGTCACCAAACCGGCGAAGGAGGGCTTGCCGGTGCAAGTTAAGGAGCACTTCATCGCCGACGTGCGCTTGACGACGGCGTCGGCGGAGAAGCCGACCCTACCCTTCACGCCGCCAGCCGCCGAAAGCCTGCCGATCACGGCGCAGGAAATCTACAAGACGTTCTTCCACGGTCCGGCCTATCAGGTAATCGAGCGGGCGGGCATCGACGGGGCGCAGTGCATCGCCTTGATGGCGCACGACTTGCCCGCCGACGTTGAGCCGGCCAACACAGCGTTGCTGATGGCGCCAAGGCTGGTGGAGCTATGTTTTCAGGCGGCGGCGCTGTGGCATACGCAGGTGAAACAGGCGATGGCCTTCCCGCTAGGCTTCGAGAAGGTGATTGCCTATCGTCAGCCGGAGGAGGCGGAGGGGCGGCGACTTTATTGCATCGGCGTCACGCCCAACGACGGCGAGCGCTTCGACGCCACGGTGGTGGACGAGGCGGGCAACGTCTTCGTGACGCTGACCGGCTATCGCACGGTAGGGCGACCGGCGTAGGTTTTTGGCGAGGCGACTTTTGACGTAGAGATAAAGCATGGCCCATCTAACACCATCTTCCAGAAAGCTTGGCAGAAAGCTTCCTGGAAGATGGTTGACTTCTTCAACGATTTGGGAATATTTTGAGATCGGAAACACCTTTTCGGCGATGTTAAGGCATCAGAGACTTAGTTTGCAGCAGGTGATCGATGCATTGGCGATCTCTCAGCCCATCCCAATCCGTCCGGTTGATGTAGAACCAGAAGAGTCGCTTCAATTGGCATCGAGACTTATTCAATTGGCATCGAGACTTAATGTTTACGCGTATGAGGCGTATTTGCTTCGTTATGCAGAGAGGTATCATAGTGCATTGCTGACGCTTGACCGAGTCTTTACACTCAGTGGCAAGAATGTATGGGGTTCCTAGTGTGGAGATAGAGCGATGAGCGCTGTACACACCTACAGTGAAGCGCGTCAGAATCTTGCATCCCTGCTCGGCAAGGCGGCGGCGGCCGAAGGCGAGGTGCGCCGTGAGACGCCGTGATGAAAGTGTATTTGTCATCAGACCGGAAAAAGCGACAACGTCTCCGTTTGACGTCGAAGAAACAGATGTAGATATTTCGACGGAAGAGATTCTCGAATTCATCGCAGAAGGGCGTCGCTACACATAGGTGGCGTGAATGCGAACTGAGGCGTAGAAGTAGCAACTTCAGGATTCCTGATGATTCACTGGTTGATCCAGTCGTTTGACGACTGCCCGGAAATTCTGCGCAGCGACGTCCCGCCTGCCTGGCTGGGCCCGGCGGAGCGGCGGCGCCTAGCCGGCTTGCGGGTCGACAAGCGCCGCCGCGACTGGCTGCTCGGCCGCTGGACGGCCAAGAAGCTGGTGCAGCACTACCTGGCGGAGACGCGGGACGAAAGGCCGGCGTTGAACGAAATCTACATCGGCGCTGACCCCGACGGCGCGCCCTACGCAGCCCACTGCGAAGGCGAAGGCGGATGGGGCGACCTGTTCGAGCGCCTACCGGTCTCGCTGAGCATCAGCCACAGCCACGGAGTGGCGTTCTGTGGGCTGATCGAAAGCTTCAGGCCCAGAGATGGATGCCTTTCCCTGTTCTCCCGCTCTTCCGCCTTCCGACCACCTTGTCTTCCCTCCTTGGGCTGCGACATTGAGTTCATCGAGCCGCGCGAGCCGAGCTTTGTACGTAGTTTTTTCACCGAAGTCGAGATGAGAGCAGTGGAGCAGGTGCGACATGTCCTGCCGCACCTGGATGCGGCGCCTGCAATGAGAAGTGCACTGAAATGCATCCCTGCCGACGCCCCCGCCGGTTTCAGCCGCTTTCTCCAACCGGACGTCAATTTCAATCGACGAGGTGAAGCCAATGCTGCGTATGGCATCGCAGCGATCGCCGCGGATGATCTCCTTGCCACCGTCATCTGGAGCGGCAAGGAGGCTGCCCTGAAGGCGATGCGCGAGGGGTTGCGTCTGGACACGCAGCGCATCGCCTGCCTGTTCGGTGCTCTAGCAGCCGAGCCGATGCAGGAATGGAAGCCGTTCCGAATCGACCTGGATAAACAATTGGCTGCTCGCTTCCCGGGCGTTTGGTCAGGTTGGTGGCGCCTGCATGGAAATCACGTGTTGACAGTGGCGGTGCTTGTATAAGCGCTGTGTTGGAAAACGCGTGCAGGCGACGTTAAGAATCAACAATTACAGACAGGAAGCGGAGGTGCTCCATTGGAAGCGTACATCAAAAAACTGCGCGAGCGAAAAGCGATCGCCGCAGGCACGGAAAAAGACGTCGAAACCCAACACAAAAAAGGACGCCTGACCGCACAGGAGCGCATCGATCTGCTCTTCGACCCCGGCACCTTTTGCGAGATCGACACACTGGTGACGCCCCGCTATGAGAAGTACATGGATGGCCGCAGCTCGCGCTACGGCGACGGCGTGATCACCGGCTTCGGCGAGATCAACGGGCGCAAGGTCTTCGTCGCCTCGCAGAACGCAGCGGTGATGGGCGGCTCGCTTGGAGAGATGCACGCCAACAAGATCGTCAAGGCGATGCAGATGGCGCTGAAGTACGGCTGTCCCTTCGTCGCCCTCAACGACTCCGGCGGCGCGCGCATCCAGGAGGGCGTCGATTCGCTGGGCGGCTACGCCAGAATCTTCGACGCCAACTGCGAGGCCTCGGGCGTCATCCCGCAGATCAGCGTAATTCTGGGGCCGTGCGCAGGCGGCGCCGTCTACTCGCCGGCGTTGACCGACTTCGTCTTTATGACCCAAAACTCCTACATGTTCATCACTGGCCCGGAGGTGGTCAAGGCGGTGATGCAGGAGAACGTCAGCTTCGATGAGCTGGGCGGCGGCTTGGTGCATTCCAAAGAGAGCGGCGTCAGCCATTTTCTTGCCAAAGACGACGCCGAATGCCTCCTCAAGGTGCGCGAGCTGCTCTCCTATCTGCCCTCGAACAATCAGGAAGACCCGCCGTACATCCCGCCCATCGATGACCCCGACCGTCGATGTCCAGAACTGGAGGAGATCGTCCCGATCGATCCTCACAAGCCCTATGACGTGCGCCAGGTGATCCGCACGATCGTGGACGATGGACGCTTCTTCGAGGTGCATGAGTTGTGGGCGGAGAACATCGTCGTCGGCTTTGCACGGCTCAACGGCTATGTGATCGGCGTCGTCGCCAACCAGCCGATGGTGTTGGCGGGCTGCATCGACATCAAGGCCAGCATCAAGGCTGCGCACTTCATCCGGCTGTGCGACGCCTACAACATCCCTATCGTCACGCTGCAGGACGTGCCGGGCTTTTTGCCGGGCGTCAACCAGGAGTACGGCGGCATCATCCGCAACGGCGCGCGCATGATCTACGCTTACTCCGAGGCGACCGTGCCTAAGCTGATGATCATTTTGCGCAAGAGTTATGGCGGCGCCTATTGTGTGATGAGCTCCAAAGGGTTGCGCGGGGATCTGCTCTACGCCTGGCCGAACGCCGAGATCGCTGTGATGGGCGCCGAAGGAGCTGTGAACATTCTCTTCCGCAAGCAGGTGCAGGAAGCGCAAGACCCCACGGCGAAGCGTCGAGAGTTGGTGGCGGACTATGAAGAGAAATTCAACAATCCCTACGTTGCGGCCGCGCGCGGGCTGATCGACGACGTGATCGAACCGCGCGACAGCCGTCGCGTGCTGATTCGGGCGCTCGATGTCACGCTCTCCAAACGTGAGACGCACACACCGAAGAAGCACGGGCTGGCGCCGATGTGAGGAGCGATTGCTTATGTTCAAAAAAATTTTGATTGCCAATCGCGGCGAGATCGCCACGCGCATCATTCGCACCTGTCGCGAGATGGGAATCTGGAGCGTGGCGCTCTATACACCGACGGATCGCGATTCGTTGCACGTGCGCCTGGCCGATGAAGCGCACATGTTGCATTCCTCGAACCGTTATGGCGACGCCGACGAGGTTCTCGCCATTGCCAAAGCTGTCGGTGCCGAGGCGATCCATCCCGGCTATGGCTTCCTGGCGGAAGAGGCCGACTTCGCCGAGCGCTGCGCCGCCGAGGGCGTTGTGTTCATCGGCCCGCCGCCCGCCGTCATCCGCGCCGTGCGCAACAAAATGGAAGCCATGGAGACAGTCAAACGCGCCGGCCATCGGGTTCCGGTCTATGCCGAGCTGCCGGACGCCTACGCCGATGAAGCTGCGTTGCAACGGGCGGCCGCACGAGTTGGCTATCCGTTGGTGGTGAAGTCGGCGCGGGGCGGCCGCGGGCGCGGGGCGCGCGTGGTCATGCACCCGGACAAACTGGTGGAAGCGGTGCGCTCTGCGCGTCGAGAGGCGCAGTTGATCTACGGCGATGACCATCTTTATCTGGAGCGAGCGATTGCACCCTCCCATTATCTGTCGGTGCAGGTGCTGGCCGATGTCCATGGCAATCTTGTCCATCTCGGGGAGCGAGAAGGTTCGCTTCTGCGCCACAATCAAAAGCTGATCGAGGAATCTCCTTCGCCGGCGCTCAACGACGCACAGCGCAGGGAGTTGTGGGCAACGGCCGTCGACATTGCGCGCCTGTTCAACTTTCAGAACACCGGCGCCGTCGAGTTTTTGGTCGACAGTGCAGGCCATTTTTTCTTCACCGAAATTAAGGCGCGCATCCAGATCGAGCACGGCGTCAGCGAGATGGTCTCTGGGATGGACATCGTGCGCGAGCAAATTCGGATCGCAGCCGGAGAGCCGCTCTCGCGCACCCAGGAGCAGATTCGGCTCGAGGGCTGGGCGATGCACTGTCGCATCAACGCCGAAGACCCTTGGAACGACTATCTGCCCAGCCCTGGTCGGCTGACGCGGTTCCGCCTTCCTCAGGGGCCGGATGTGCGCGTGGACACCTACGGTTACGCTGGCTGCGCCATCCCAGAGCGCTTCGACCCGCTGTTGGCGAATCTGATCGTGAAGGGCGACGATCGCGCCATGTGTCTCAGCCGCATGCGTCGGGCGCTGATGGAGTTTCGCATCGTCGGCGTGCAGACCAATGCGCCGCTGCACAAGCAGCTCATCCAACATCCGGCCTTCGTCGCCGGCGTCTACGACACCAACTTCATGGCACGTTTCCGCTTCGACGTGAGCGCCAACACCAACGAAGAAACCTGTCGGGACCTGGTCGCCATTGTCGCCGTCGCCTACCTCATGCGTCGTCGGCTCGACCGCCCGGTCACGCCGCCGCGTTTTTTGAGCGGATGGCATCGTTCGGCGCGACGACTTCCCTCGCAATGGATGTAAGGAGAGAGCCATGCATAAGCTGACCATCCTGGTTGAAAACCAGCCCCATGAAGTCGAAGTGACGCCCAATCGCGCGCAACCGGGCGAATTTACGGTGTTTGTCGACGGACATCCGCTGACCGTCTTTGTCCCGGACTTCGACAGCCCGGAGCTGGTCGACTGGATGATCGTCGATGACCGACCCTACGAGTTCATCCTCAGCCCCGATCTGCGCGTGGCGCAGATTTACAGCGGCCGTTACGACATTGTGGTGCGAGACAAGGAGGCCGGCGGCGCGCGGCCCGCTGTGGGCGACGGTCGCGTCAAGGCGCCGATCCCTGGGCTGATCACACGTGTCTACGTCGAGCCCGGGCAGGGAGTCGACGTCGGTCAGCCGCTGCTGACGCTGGAAGCCATGAAAATGGAAAACGAAATCCGCGCGCCCATTCGCGGCGTTGTCCATCATCTTGCGGTCCAACCAGGTCAGACGGTGGCGTTGGGCGAGGTGATGGTTGAAATTCAATAAGGTCCGTTCGATCTTTTCTGAGAACTTTTTCGGCTTATAACGCATCTGCGGCGGTCGCCAGCGTCATGAAAACGTCCTCCATCGTGGGGACGCCGGGCGTCAGTGTTTGGACGTGGATGGAGCGGTCAAGCAGGGTGCGGCGGATTGCATCTGGCGAGGAGTTCGGTGGAAGCACGACGCGCAGATGATCGCCGGCCAGCCCTGCGCGTAAGACGAACGGCTGCGCCTCCAGGCAGTCGAGGGCGTCGAGCAGCGGATCGGCGTGAACTTCCCACACTTGTCCGGGCAAGGAGCGCTTAAGTCTTTCCGGCTCATCGAGCGCCAGCAATCTGCCTGCGCGCATGACGCCGACCTGCGTGCAATACTCGGCTTCATCCATGTAATGGGTCGACACCACGACCGTGACGCCTTGCGCTGCCAGCTCGTAGATTATCTCCCAAAACCCACGTCGCGCCACCGGATCGACGCCGCCGGTCGGTTCATCGAGGAAGAGCAACCGGGGTCTGTGGATGATAGCGCTCGCCAACGCCAGCCGCTGCCGCCATCCGGTGGAGAGGGTGTTTACGCGCTGTTTGTCCATTTCCGCCAACCCGAGGTTGTGCATGATTTCGCGAAGCCGCGTCGCGTCGTTGACGCCATAGACGCCGGCGCATAGAAGGTCAGGTTTTCAAGCACGGTTAACTTGCCATAAAGCGCAAATTTTTGCGGCATGTAACTGGTGCGGGCGCGCACCGCTTCAGGATGCCTGGCGACATCCAGCCCTAGCGCTTCGGCGCACCCTGCGCTGGGGCGCAACAGTCCAAGCAACATGCGAATTGTCGTCGTCTTGCCCGAGCCGTCAGGGCCTAGGAAGCCCAACACCTGACCGGCGGCGACATCCAGGTTCACGTGGTCAACCGCCACAAAGTCGCCGAAACGTCGTGGAAGGTTCTCCGTATGGATGACAGTTCGTTCCGCTCTGTTTTGTTCTATGCGTCCTTGCATTTCTGCGCCTCTGTATCGATGCACGCTTATCGCCATCTCAACCTTCTGCGGCACCCTCCGCCAACTCGATGAAGACATCCTCTAACTGCGGCTCGATAGGTTGCAGGTTTTCGACGACGCTGCCCGCCGCCCGAATCGATGCCCCCAACCTCACCAGCACGGCGTCCAACGCCTCCGGCGCCATGCGCACGTGAAAGCGAGCCCCAAAGCGGTGAACCGCTTCCACCGCCGGGTCGGAGCGCGCCAGCGTTGCAACCAGAAGTGCAGGCCTACCGGTCAGCTCAAGAATGCGGCCAGCGAGCCGACGCCGCAGTTGAGCCGGGGGCCTTCCTGAATGATGCGACCATTGCGCATGAACCCGATGCGCGTACAACGCAGCGCTTCGTCCATATAGGGCGTGCTGACGAGGACGGCCAGGCTTCGACGGCGCAGCAAAGGGAGAATCAGCCGCCAGAAATCCTGCTGAGTCACCGGATCGACGCCGGTTGTCGGCTCATCGAGCAGAAGAACGCGTGGTTCGTTGATCAAGGCCAGCGCCAACCCCAGTTTTTGTTTCATTCCCCTTGAAAGTTGTCCGGCGCGGCGATTGCGAAAAGGCGTCAGTCCAACAAAGTCCAAAATTTCCTGGCTGCGTTGCATCCACTGCGCCCGTTTCAATCCCTGCACTTCGGCGAAAAAGTGTAGGTTTCCCTGGACAGTGAGCTCTTCGTAAAGGGCGAAGCATTGCGCCAGGTAGCCGATTTGCTCGCGTGCGCGCTCGGCCTCGCTGCGCATATCAAAGCCGTCGATCAGGATGCGCCTCGCATCCAGGGGCAGAGCGCCACACAGGAGGCGTAATACCGTGGCATCGTGGTCAAATACGGAGGATAATGCCGATCATGGCCGGCGCCATGTAGTAGGCGCTGATAAGGCCGGGGTTGAACCAGACAATGGTGCGCACATCGATCGGCTGCGTCGTCATCACC
>CALFWA010000147.1 GCA_937928035.1 uncultured Caldilinea sp.
TCAGATGGATGAAGCTGCACCTCCAGGTGTTTTTCTCGATTTGGGATGTGGAATCGGCGGCGATCTCATCGCACTGGCGAAGCGACGACCGGTCATCGCTTATGAGATAGACCCGCTGCGCGCCCGCTTCGCCCGGGCGAACGCAGCCGCCCTGGGTTTGGCGGGACGCGTCACTGTGGTGCAGGCGGACTGGACCGCTGCGCTGGCGAAAGGGGAACTGCCTCAGGCTGCCGCCGCCTTTGTAGATCCTTCGCGACGCAATGAGGGACGTCGCACCTTCAGTTTGCATGCAATGCAGCCCCCCATCGACGAAATCTTGAAGTTGTGCGGCTCTCTTCCGCTCGTCGCCGTCAAGGTGATGCCCGGCGTGCAGGCGGCGGAGATCCCGGCCGATTGCTGTGTGGAATTTGTCAGCCATGACGGAGTGTGCAAGGAGGCGGTGCTCTGGTTTGGTCGCCCGGATGCGCCGAAACGGTGGGCCTCCGTTCATTGCGCGGAGGGTTGGCTGCAGATTCCCGATGAAGGTCTTCCTCCGCCTGTGGGCGAGTTGGCGCCAGGCATGGTGCTGTATGAACCCGATGGCGCCGTGATTCGCGCCGGCGCTTTGGGCGCGCTCTGCGCACGGCTGAGCGGGCATCTTGTCGCGCCGGACGTCGCCTACATTGCCGCGCCGCGGTTCGTCAGAGAGCCGCTCGCCCAGGCCTTTTTTATCGAAGAGGTGCATCGATTCAGCCTGAAAGTGCTCAATCAGCGACTGGTTTCCCTGGGCATTGGCCAGGTGGAGCTGCTCAAGCGGGGCTTTCCGCAGGCGCCGGAGTCGCTGCGCCCTCGCGTGCGCCTAGCTCCTGGCGGGCGGGCTGGCGCCGTCCTTTTCATGCGTCGCGGGGATGAGCATTGGATGGCGATCGGCCGACGACTATCCGATCGACATGGGGAATCGACACGGGGAGAAGTCCGATGATCGACATAGATGAGGTGATTCAGCTTGCGCAGCGGGTTGGGGAGCGCCTGATGCAGCGCGGCTGGACGTGTGCGACGGCGGAGAGTTGCACAGGGGGGCTGATCGGCCATTTGATCACAGAGAACGCCGGCAGCTCCGCCTATTTCGCCGGCGCAGCGGTGGTCTACAGCTACGCCGCCAAAGAGCGTTTGCTCGCCGTCGACCCGGAGACGTTGTTGCGCGAAGGCGCGGTTTCGGCTGCCGTCGCTCGGCAGATGGCGCAGGGCGCACTGCGGCTTTTCAGCGCAGACGTAGCGGTCAGCGTCACTGGCATCGCCGGTCCGGGCGGCGGACTGCCGAACAAGCCGGTCGGGACGACTTATCTGCACCTCAGCGCTGCGGATGGGGAAGAGCAGGGCGCTCACTTTGTCTGGTCAGGGAATCGGAGCCAGAATAAATTGCTTAGCGCCCATGCGGCGTTGACTCTATTGTTGAATTATCTGGAGGGGAGGCGTCAACCATTATTATGAGGAGAGAAGTTCTGGTCGAAGAGCCGGTGAACGCGCTGGTGCGCGTGATGACAGACGGAACCGTTCTTCCCACCTCGTTTATCTGGCGGGATCGTACCCGCTACGTGGCGACGGTGGGACGACAGTGGGAGGAGCGCGTGCAAGGGAAACTGATTCGCTGCTATCTGATTCAATCGGTGGACGATAACACCTTCGAGCTGCGCTGGGATCCGGGCGAAAATCAGTGGACGTTGCACCGCGCCTGGCTGCGCGATCTGACGGTGTAGCGATGGGCAGGCGCATCGCTGTGCCAACGGTCTCGACTGAGCAGATGAAAGCGATCGAGCGGGCCATGGCCGAGACCTATGGCATCGATCCGTTGCAGGTGATGGAGAACGCCGGTCGTAGCCTGGCGACCCTTGCGCAGTGGCTGCTCGACGGCGACGTGGTCGACCGTTCGATCGTCGTGCTTGCGGGTCGCGGCCCGAATGGCGGCGGCGGGCTGGCCGCAGCGCGACATCTGATCAACTGGGGCGCTTGGGTGCAGATCGTCTGCAGCCATCCACCGGATCGCTACCGAGGCGCGGCTGCCAGGCAGCTCCGAATCTTGCAGGCGATGGGCGCTCCGCTGGCCTGGGCCGAGGAAGGCTGGGAGCTGCCACCTGCGGACCTCCTGATCGACGCGCTTATCGGCTACGGGTTGCGCGGCGCCCCACGTGGCCCCTCGCGCAATCTGATTCGGCTTGCCAACAGCAGCGCGGCGCCGATCCTGAGCCACGACGCGCCCAGTGGCATCGATACGGCCGCTGGAAAGGTCTTTGAGCCTCATCTCCAGGCCACGGCGACGTTGACGCTGGCCCTGCCCAAGGATGGTTTTCGCCAACCGGAGGCTGCGCGCGCCTGCGGCGCTCTCTATCTCGCCGACGTCGGCGTTCCGCCAGCGCTCTACGCGCAGCTCGGCATCGATGTCCCTCCCCTCTTTGGACGCTCTCCCATCGTTGCATTGCTCGTCGAGGACGGCCAAATCTGGGCGGAGAAATAACATGGACGGGGTCGGCGTCAACCTGTTGCATCTGCTCGGCTATGCGTTGATGGCGCTGGGTGTCATCGGCGTCGTGTTGCCGTTCTTGCCCGGCCCGCCGCTCATCTGGCTGGGCGCGTTCGTTTGGGCGTGGGGGGATGGCTTTGCACGTCTCAACTGGGCGACTCTGGCAGCGCTGGGCGCGTTGGCGGCGCTGGCCTGGGCGTCTGATCTGTTGTTGACGACCACAATGAGTCGACGGGCCGGCGTCAGCTGGAAAGCCATTGCAGGCGCCGTTGTGGGTGGACTGTTGGGCGGCTTCCTGCTCGTCGGCGTTCCTTTGATCGGTACGCTGTTCGGCGCTCTGCTGGGCGCCGTGCTCGGCATGTTTGCGGTGGAGTGGCTCGATAAGCGCAATCTGCGCCGGGCGCTGCGCGCTATATGGGGCTACCTGGTCAGCACGCTGCTTGCTTCGCTTTTGAAGTTCGCCATTGCCTTCGTCATGCTTTTTATCGTGGCCCGGCGAATCTGGGGATGACTCCTTTGCAAGTTTCGAGGCGATTTTGCGTCAGGAAGCGAACTCAATATGCACGCTGCGTCCGGCGGAGGCGGCGCAGCAAGGAAACGGATTGATCTCGCTGCACACTTGCAGGGGCGTGCGCGGCGTCGTTACGCCGAAGGTCGCCAACAGTTCGCATAGCTCGACCAGCGGCAGCCCCACGACGCTGGCGAAACAGCCATCCAATGCGCAGACAGGTGCAAAATCCGGCGACTGAATGGCGTAGGCGCCAGCCTTGTCCATCGGGTCGCCCGAGGCGACGTAGGCGGCGATCTCGGCGTCGCTGTAGTTGCGCATCGTCACGGCGGTGCGATTCACGCGCGTGGCGCAGCGGAGCGTCGCAGGTTGGAGCACGGTGACGGCGCTGATCACCTCATGCGTGCGATTGCGCAGCGCACGCAACATGCGCACGGCGTCTGCTGCGTCCTCCGGCTTGCCGTAGATTTCTCCATCCAGCGCCACCGTTGTGTCTGAGGCGATGATCAGAATATGTTCGCCGGGATCGGCAAGTTGTTGCGCAACCGCCTGCGCCTTGGCTTCCGCCAATCGCACGGTCATGGCGGCCGGGTCCTCGCCTGGCAGCGGCGTTTCGTCGATGTCGGGAAGCCGGATCGAAAACACCAGGCCTAGATCGCGAAGAAATTGTTGACGTCGCCGGCTGGCGGAGGCGAGAATAAGAGAAGATTGCATACTCATGGGTGAATTGTAGCTGACTGAGGCGGTTTGGCCAGAATTAGTCACTGCGCATGGAACTGTAAACTCAGTTTATTTCGTATGCTCGGCCTTCAAAAAGCGACATCCGGCGCTTTGGACAGAAATTCCTCCTCTGTGGCACTATACAAGGGTTGCTTATCCGTGTTTTGTCTGGAGGGGATTCAGCGATGTCCGAATTGTTAGAAAAGGCGTCCGCACCGATGCGCATCGCCGTGATCGGCTGTGGGGGCATGGCGCGCCACCACACCACTTCAATGCTGCGCCACCCGGAGATGGTGACCATTCCGGTCGTCTGCGAGCCTTCGGAGGCGACCTATCAGCGCTATGCGCTCTTGTTCAAGGAGGCCGGGCTACAGCCGCCGCCCAATGAGCCTGACCTCTCGACGATGCTGTGCAAGTACGCCGGCAGGCTGGACGCCGCTTTCATCATTACGCCCCACGCCCTGCACCACGACCAGGCGGTCGCCTGTCTGGAAGCCGGGCTGGACGTGCTGCTGGAGAAGCCGATGGTGATGAACGTCCTTCAGGCGCGCAGCTTGATCGCCACACGCGACCGCACGGGACGGCGGCTCGTCGTCGCCTTCAACGGCAGCCTCTCGCCCCAGATTCGCACTGCCGTAAAGATGTTGCGCAGCGGCGAGCTGGGTCAAATTCTCACCATCCACGGCGTCGTCTGGCAGAGTTGGAACGCCTTCACCATGAACACCTGGCGCCAGGTACCGGAGTTGTCGGGCGGCGGCTTTCTCTTCGACACAGGCGCACATCTGCTCAACACCGTGGCCGATCTGGCGGGCGAACCGGTCGTCGAGGTGGCGGCCTGGTTGGACAACCGTGGCCGGCCTGTCGACATCTTGGGCGTGGTGATGGCGCGGCTGGCCTCCGGCGCGTTGATCAGCTTGGGCGGCTGCGGCGACACGATCCAGTCCTGTGCGTCGGACGTGCGCGTCTTCTGCACCAACGGCATCCTGCGCACCGGCGTATGGGGAGAACGGCTGGAAGTGCAACGTCAGGGCGAAAGCGATCTGAAGCCGGTTGAGACGCCGCCTTCGTTCGGCGCTTGGGAGCAATTTATCCGCGTCTGCCGCGGGGAGATGGAGAACCCCAGCCCGCCGGAGGTAGGCCTGCGCATGGCGATCCTGTGGGACATGATCCGCGCCTCGGCCCAGCGCGGGGGCGTCCCGGTGACGCAACGCGAGGCAGAGCAGTTTGTCGCCGAGGCAACGTCGGCGATGGCCTGAGTCGCCTCCCGACGAGATGAACAAGAGGAGAGTACATCTATGTCGACACCGGTTCGTGTGACTGTATGGAACGAAAATCGTCACGAGAAACAAAACCCGAAAATTGCTGCGATTTACCCGCAGGGCATCCACGGCGCCATTGCAGGTTATCTGCGCGGCCATGGCTGCATCGTCACCACCGCTACGCTCGATGAACCTGAACATGGGCTGACTGAGCACGTGCTGGAGAACACGGATGTGTTGATCTGGTGGGGGCATGTGGCGCATGACGAGGTGAAAGATGAGATCGTTGCGCGCGTGCATGACCGCGTGTTGCGCGGTATGGGGCTAATCGTGCTGCATTCCGGCCACTTTTCCAAGATTTTCAAGCGGTTGATGGGCACCACCTGCAACCTGAAATGGCGCGAGGCGGGCGAGCGCGAGCGGCTCTGGGTGGTCGCGCCCGGTCATCCGATCGCCGATGGCATCGGCGAGTACTTCGAAATTCCGCATGAGGAGATGTACGGAGAATTTTTCGACATCCCCGAGCCGGAGACGCTCGTCTTTGTGAGCTGGTTCCAGGGCGGTGAAGTCTTTCGCAGCGGTTGCTGCTATCGCCGCGGCCAGGGGCGCATCTTCTATTTCCGTCCAGGCCATGAAACGTATCCCACCTATCATCAGCCAGAGGTGTTGCGCGTCATCAGCAACGCTGTGCGCTGGGCGACGCCGGTCGAGCGTCCGGTCACAACT